>CAJTYD010000025.1 GCA_910583775.1 uncultured Muribaculaceae bacterium
TTACTTCGGGAAAAGGAGGTGCATCTATGATAACTCCGGGATAGAGTTGGGATAAACGTAGGATAAAATGGCGTGTTTTTCCGAAATTTACAATAAATCAACATTGAATAACAATGAGTTACACTGCAATTCTGAATAAATGTTAAAGTAGATATTTGTGGAAATTATTTTAGAAAATCTCACGTCAAGACACAGCAAGTGCCGTCCGAGCATTCCCGAACGGCACTCACATGAGGCTTATGGAATGTTCAGATTACAGATCAAGGTTGCCGAGGTTCCGGGAGAGGACTTCCATGTCCTTTCCGATTTTATCGGCGGTTATCCTTGCATAGATTTGGGTGGTCTGGATATTGGTATGACCGAGCATCTTCGATACCGACTCGATAGGTACCCCTTTACCAAGTGTCATGGTGGTGGCGAAGGTGTGGCGGGCGAGGTGGAACGTCAGGTTCTTTTCGATGCCACAGATGTCGGCAATTTCCTTCAGATAACAGTTGAGTTTCTGATTGGTGATTATCGGCATGAGTTGGCCGTCGTTGTAGCAACCCTCATATTTGTTGAGGATTTTCAATGCCGGCGGAAGCAACGGTACCATTACTTTAGTGTTGGTCTTCTGGCGGTGGGTGACTATCCAAAGACGACCGTCGAACATCTTCTGGATATTATCGACGCGCAGGTGGGCGAGGTCGATGTATGCAAGCCCGGTGAAGCAGGCGAAGACGAAGATGTCACGTACCTGTTCCAAGCGTTTGCTTGCAAACTCCTTCTGCATCATCTTGCATAGTTCGTCTTCTGTCAGGTATCCACGGTCAACACGCTCGATGGAGATTTTGTAGCCGTTGAAGGGGTCAACGGTAATAAGCCCGGCGCGGATTGCTTTGTTGATTACCTGCTTGAAGAATTTCATACACTTGTAGGTCGTGTTCTGAGAGTATTTATACTCGGTACGCAGGAAGAACTCCAAGTCCACGATAAACTGGTACTTGATCTCGCGGAGCGGTATGTCGGTGATGTTGTATTTCTTTTTCATGAACTCCACCACACGACGGTACATCCGCTCATATTTGCGGTAGGTGGGGTCTGCCTTGCTCAGTCCTACAAGTTTCTTAGTGTCTTCGAGGTGCTGCTCATAGAGTTTGAGAAGCGACTCTTCTCTCTGGGTGATGCCCATATAGGCATTGCGTACCATTTCTGCGGTAACGTATCCGTGACGACGTTGAATGTCATAGTAGTGGTTGGTAAGGAGTGTCTGGATGTCCTGAATGTGATTGTTCAATTCAAACACCTTTGAAGAACGCCCCATAGCACGTCCTGACTTTTTATCCCATTTAGCAGGTTCGCAGCTGAGCTTGGTGGTCCATTCCTGCCTTTCTCCGTCGATAGAGATACGGACTATAATAGCAGCCGTACCATCCTTATTAAGATAGTTGCTTCGGAGGAAGAACAGAATTTTGAATGTGTTCTGTTTCATCTTACATTTGGATTTGGTGGTTATGATTGCTCGGTTTTGAGCCTTGCAAAAATCATAACGAGTTAAACTTAATTTTGCTTAGACCCACCTTAGCCAATAGAGGACGAATGTCGGACATCCATCTTCAGGTCATGCAAGAGGCTATTTTGAGATAAGTAAAATCAGGTTCCAAATGTAAAATATGCCATTGCCACTGCAACCATAAAATTCCGAGTGTTCATCGTGTCCGAAAATGACCGGTTTTGACCGTTAATTTCCGAGTTGGCGTTTTGTAACATGCTGCACAAAACATAGTTACGAGACTTATGGTGGCAATGGAGTGGCAATTTGATATTGCAGAATTTTCTGCCACTAATTTGCCACCAATGGGCGTCTTGTGTGGTCTTTTTTCTGTCCGATGACGGTCCTGAGTCGTCATTTTTAGGCACGAAAAAACCGCACAATAAGTTGATATTGTGCGGTTTAGTCTTCTTTAGACTTTTGTTGGCCGGAATCTGTCCGACCCGCCAAGTGGAGGTGGAGGGGTTTGAACCCTCGTCCAAACGCGGACCCAATAGGCTTTCTACATGCTTAGTCTGTGAATTGGTTTTCGTTGTTCCACAGGCTCACGACAGCCAATGAAACACTTAGTTCCTGAGTTTCGGAAGCGCGCCGGAACTTCACGCTTCCTATTTCCGAATTTCTCTGCACCTCCTTGTCCAAACGTCTCGGAACGGGGCAATGGGGAGATGTCTCGTTCACCTCACTTTGAGGCGAATAAAGGGATCCTACTGTACTTCAGATCACGCAGCGAGAGCGTAATTGTTATTTTCGCCAATTATAGTTCGATGCTCTTGTTATTATAGAGCTTGAACACCAAAGCTCTGCATGCTTACTTATCGTTTCTACACGCTGTCAAAGCCAGTCACCCCCGATTCGATGGGTTTCATAGAAACTTAGCTTATATAAAACGTAAAAATGCGCGTCATATTATATAAGACGCGCATTTTTAACGTTAATTAACTTTATGACGGTATGATGCTTATTTCTTCATGATCTTTGCCCAGCTGTCCTTAAGTCCTACGGTCTTGTTGAATACGGGCTTCTCTGGTGTGGTGTCTTTGTCGACAACATAGTATCCGAGACGCTGGAACTGATAGTGGTCGCCGGCCTGGATTCTTTCGGCGAGCCAGGGCTCTATCATGGCGTTTTCGCGGATCTTGAGTGATTCCGGATTGAGGAGCTCTCTGAAATCGCCTTCTTCGGCCGATGGGTTCTCCACAGCGAAGAGTCGGTCGTAATCGCGAATCTCTGCTTGGGTGGCGGTAGGAACGGAAACCCAATGGAGGGTGCCTTTCACCTTGCGGTCGCTGCCGGGCATTCCGCTCTTGGTGTCGGGATCGTAAGTGGCGTAGATCTCAACTATATCGCCGTTTTCATCCTTTTTCACACCGGTGCATTTGATGATGTATGCTCCTTTGAGACGCACTTCCTTGTCGGGGGAGAGGCGGAAGAATTTCTTGGGAGGATTCTCCATGAAGTCCTCTCGCTCGATCCATAATTCCCGTGTGAACGGCATGTCGTGGGTGCCTTCGGCTGGATTTTCGGGGTTGTTTTCCATCTGCATCATCTCTGTCTTACCTTCCGGATAGTTCTCGAGGATGAGCTTCACGGGATTCTGGACGACGCTGACGCGGGTGGCGGTCTTGTTGAGGTCTTCCCTTACTGAATGCTCAAGAAGCTCTATATGGTTGAGAGCCTCATATTTTGTATAACCGATGCGGTTCACGAAATCCTTGATAGAGGATGGGGTATATCCTCTTCTGCGAAGACCTCGGAGAGTCGGCATGCGGGGATCGTCCCAACCGGCCACGAGTCCTTCCTTGACGAGCTGCAGCAACTTGCGCTTGCTCATCACTGTGTAGGTGAGGTTCAGACGATTGAACTCTATCTGACGGGGGCAATATGATTCATCGGCGAGTTCCTTCACAAACCATTCGTAAAGAGGGCGGTGAGGGACGAACTCAAGAGTGCATATCGAATGGGTCACGCCCTCGAAATAGTCGCTCTGGCCGTGGGCGAAGTCATACATGGGGTAGACGTTCCAGGTATTGCCTGTGCGCCAGTGGGGAGTCTTGATGATGCGGTACATTATCGGGTCGCGGAAGTGCATGTTGTCGCTTGCCATGTCGATTTTCGCGCGAAGCACCATCGATCCTTCGTCGAACTCGCCTTTGTTCATTCTCTCGAAAAGGTCGAGGTTTTCCTCAACGGGGCGGTTGCGGTAAGGGCTGTGGGTTCCCGGAACTGTCGGGGAGCCTTTCTGAGCGGCGATCTCCTCGCTCGTCTGTTCGTCGACGTAAGCCTTTCCTTCCTTGATCATTCTGACCGCGAGGTCGTAAAGCTTCGGGAAATAATCGCTGGCGTAGTACAGGCGGTCTTCCCAGTCGTATCCGAGCCAGTGGATATCCTCCTTGATTGCCTCGACATATTCGGTATCCTCTTTCTGAGGGTTTGTGTCATCGAATCTGAGGTTGCAGGTCCCGCCGAATTTTTCGGCGGCGCCGAAGTCCATGATGAAAGCCTTGGCGTGACCTATATGTAGGTAACCGTTCGGTTCCGGCGGGAAGCGGGTGTTAAGGCGTCCGCCGTTTTTGCCGGCCTCAAGGTCGTTTTTAATTTCCTGCTCAACAAAGTTGAGGCCTCCTTCGTTTACGGTTTCCTCAGAGATTATATTTTCCTGCATTTTAAGTTTTGTTGTTAATTCAAAATTATGGCTGTCGTGTTGTGAGTGATTCCTGATGAGCACTTCCGTATGCACGGTCGGGGCATATCGCCAATGGCGAGTTATCTGTCGCGGTAAATAAAAAAGACTTCGGATCCGGAGGGAAAGAAGTCGCGACAGAAAAGGCCGTCAGTTTGCGTTAAGAGAGGAGAAAGATGTCCCCTCAATCGAGACGCAAACTCTGGAAAATTGACGGATAAAATTAATTGTTGTCTTGCGCGGGGCAGACATTATTTTATTTTTACAGTCGGTGTCGTGCGCCGATGTGCCGGAATCGTTAGACATAGGCAAAACTATTTACATAATTGCTTATGCCTAATAAACGTTTTGGCGAATAAAAATATTATAAGGAACGGGTAAAAAATAATCTTGTATTTTCGGGTATGCAGTCTTGGAGAAAGAGCGGATGAAGATATGCCGATGCAGTAATAGAATCTGAAGTCAGAGGGAAAGGGCGATATCTTTTTCTGCCGCTATTCTGCGGAGATTAATGATGGCATAGCGCATTCTTCCGAGGGCTGTGTTGATGCTGACGCCGGTCATTTCGGCGATTTCCTTGAAACTTAGGTTGTCGTAATATCGCATCGAAAGCACCTGGCGCTGCAGCGTGGGAAGCTGCTTGATAAGATTTCTGATGTCTTCGCGAATCTGGTCGGCCACCATTGAATCCTCGATGGTGTTCTCGCTAAATTCCTTGCGGTTGAACAGGTCGACTTCCGAGATATCGGTCGACTGCACGTTTCCCGCTCTCTCCTGGCGGTAAAAGTCGATGATGAGGTTGTGGGCTATTCTTGAAATCCATGCCGGGAATTTCCCGTTTTCGGTATATTTCCCCATCCTGATGGTCTGAATGGCCTTGACGAAAGTTTCCTGGAAGATATCGTTGGCTGTATCCTCATTCTTGACGATTCTGAAGATATAGTTGAAGATACGTTCCTGGTGCCTCTTCAATAAGGTGTCGAAGGCGTCGTTGTCGCCCACGGCGTATGCCTTAACGAGGTTTTCGTCAGATATTTCTGAAAGATTTGCCATTAACTATGATGTATAGGTTGGTGAAGTATTATACAAAAATATCCCGCCGGGAGATTGTTTTTTTGGGTTATTTGGTGCAAAGATACAATCATTTGGCGTCAATACCAAGCCATTTTGACTAATTTAGCATTAAATTATGTTAACGACACAATAAAATAATAAATTTTAAACCGCGACTTTTGAGCAAATTTATCTAATTTTGTCATATAAAACATAGCCAATGGAAAAGGATATTCAAATAGACGGTCAGAATATGCATTTCGACGAGACGGGCCCCGTCGGGGCGCCCGCTGTCGTGCTGATGCATGGCTGGGGCTGCAGCCACACCACGGTGGCGTCGATTGCAGCTATTCTCTCTCCTTTCATGAAGGTCTATAATCTCGACCTTCCCGGTTTCGGCAAAAGCGATGAACCCTCGGAAGTCTGGGGAATAGAGGATTATACGCTTTTTGTAATGAAGTTTATCAATATGCTCGGGTTAGACAGTCCTGTATTGATAGGCCATTCTTTCGGCGGCAGGATAGCGATTTTGCTTTCTTCGAGATATCCGATAAAAAAGATGGTGCTCGTGGATGCCGCGGGCATAAAGCCGAAACGCTCCCTTAAATATTATTCAAAAGTCTATTCCTACAAGATGGCGAAACGTCTTCTTCCTCTGCTTTTCGGCAAGGAACGCGGGCAGATGCTTATCGAGAAATGGCGTGGCAAAGCAGGATCGTCCGATTATAACAACGCTTCCCCGAGGATGAAGGCGATTATGAGCCGATGCGTGAACGAGGACCTAAAGAGCGTGATGCCCTTTATCCAGGCTTCGACCCTGCTTGTATGGGGAGAGGAGGACACCGCCACTCCGATATCTGACGCCCATATAATGGAAAAGCTAATTCCCGATGCCGGACTGGTAGCTTACCCCGGATGCGGCCACTACAGCTTCCTTGAAAATCCCGGGGGCTTCCGGTCGGTAATGAACGAATTTTTCAAAAAGGAGAGGGCCGGGAAAGCATGATAGGTTTGAATTTATTATTTAGATAGAAATTATATAATTAGAGATGAGTGTTTATTATATCGTGATATATGTTGTCTGCGCGGTCTATATGGTCTTGAACTTCAAATACGACCTGCAGATGTTTCAGCAGAACAGTTATCGGATTCCGCGTTATTGGAAATGGCTTAAGGGAAATATCGGCTCGACATGGCGGCTCGCGGATGTGGCTTTGATATTCCTTCTTTTTTCTGTTTTGCTTCATTACAGTCTCGGCTCCCTTATAGTCGGAGTGGTAGCGCTGTCGAAGATATTTCTTATATTAAGGAAAAAGTATAAGAAGCCGCTGGTTTTCACGCGTCGGGTCTGGCGCCTGTATTCGCTGACGGGGATTCTTTCGCTCGGTGCCTTCATCGCAGTGATGCTTTGCGAGGCAGGCAAGGATCCGGGTTGGGGAAATTACCCCGGTGTGGTCCTGACTCTCGGAACCCTGCTTCTTCTTACAACCTTCTCCTGGGCCGTCGTGATTTTAGCCGATATAATCCTTATCCCGGTCGAGAAGATGATCCGGCAGCGTTATATCAATGATGCCAAAAGGATACTCCGCTCGATGCCTGATCTGAAAGTGGTCGGAATCACAGGCTCTTACGGCAAGACAAGCACGAAACACTACCTCACCAGGATCCTTTCTGAGAAATACGACGTTCTGATGACACCGGGTTCGTTCAACACTCCGATGGGAGTTGTCCGCACCATACGCGAGATGATGAAGCCATACAACCAGATATTCGTCTGCGAGATGGGCGCAAAGCAGAGGGGAGACGTCAGGGAGATATGCGACATAGTGCATCCCGTGATGGGAATCGTGACGGCTGTGGGACCGATGCATCTCGAATCGTTCAAGACGATAGAGAATGTGCGCGACACAAAGTTCGAGCTTGTCGACGCATTGCCTCCCGACGGTATGGCATTCATCAACAATGATTTCGAATACTGCGCTACAAGAGTGGCAGAAAATGTAAAGGCGATAAGATACGGCATCGTGAATACCGAAGGATGCGACTATATTGCCAAAGACATAGTATATTCCGCTGCAGGAACGGATTTCAGGATTTGCGGCTCCGACGGCTTCGAACTCGATCTGTCGACCCGTCTGCTCGGAGAGTGTAATATTTCCGATATTCTCGGCGCTGTCTGCATAGCTCTGTCGCTCGGCGTGAGTCCCGACAAGATCAGATATGCCGTGGCCTCGATAGGGCAGGTGGAACACCGTCTTAGCATGAAGCAGACTCCGGGAGGCGTCACTATAATCGACGATGCGTTCAACTCCAATCCCTCAGGTTCGAGAATGGCCGTCGACGTGCTCTCTCATTTTAAGAAAAGCGGCAAGACAATAATTATCACTCCGGGAATGGTAGAGCTCGGAGCCGAACAATACAACCTTAACAAAGAGCTCGGCAAGTATATAGGCGAGCATGTCGACATAGCGATTGTCGTAGGAGAATATAACCGCGATGCTATCGTGAGCGGTATCAGGGAGAGCGGAATGGATGAAGAGAGGCTGATCATCGTCGATTCGTTCAACGAGGCCCAGCAGCGTCTCGCCCCCATTCTGGCATCGGGAGACACAGTGCTTTATGAGAACGACCTCCCGGATACATTTAAATAAGACGGACAATGGCACACGAACATAATCATTCTGAGGAGCCTAAGCACGACCATTCGCATGGCCATCATCACCACCATCATTCGACGGTGGGCAACGCCCTCGGCAAACTGAACAGGGCCTTTTTAATCGGTATTCTCCTCAATATGGCATACGTCGTGATAGAGGCGGTTTTCGGTTTCTTCACATCCTCTATGGGCCTTCTTTCCGACGCCGGCCACAACCTTAGTGACGTGGCTTCTCTCCTTATTGCGCTTATCGCTTTCAAGGCGGCGCAGAGAAAACCCAACGACCGTTTCACCTACGGTTATAAAAAGGCTACCGTTGAGGCTTCAACGATCAATGCCGTGATTCTATATTGCGCCGTAGCCCTGATAATGTATGAGAGCATCCGTAAGCTTATTCATCCCGAGGAGGTCGAGGGCAACGTGGTGGCTTGGGTCGCCGGCGCCGGAGTGATAGTCAACGGGGTGACGGCATGGCTTTTCATGAAGGACAGCAAGAAGGATCTTAACGTGAAGGGCGCTTTCCTGCACATGGTGGCCGATACTCTCGTTTCGGTCGGAGTCGTCGTCTCCGGTATAGTGATTTATTTTACCGACTGGTATTTCATCGATCCCATAATAGGAATTTGCATTTCCCTGATGATCGCCATCACCTCCTATCCGCTGCTTCATGAAAGTTTCCGACTGGAGCTTGACGCGGTTCCGGAGGGTGTAGACATCAATAAGGTAAAGACCTCCATTTCGTCGGTTCCGGAAATCAGCAGTTTTCATCATCTCCATGTATGGGCGCTGAGCACGACCGAGACGGCGATGACGGTCCATGTGGTGGTGCCGGACAGGGATCTTGCAGACTTGGCAGTGGAGAAGGTGAGAAAGGCTATGTGCTCTCTTGGAATCACCCACACCACCGTAGAGACCGAGACAACGGAATCCAACTGTCCCGACGCGACGTGTGATTCATGCGGTGCGCATTGATCAGGGATCTGAAAAGATTAAGAGGCGTCCGATCATTTCATAAGGTCGGGCGCTATTTTTTTTGACCCGTGGCAGCATATCATCACAAGAGCCGTCAGAACGATGAAGACGATGGCCGTCGAGTGGAGGATGTTACCTATTCCCACGAGAGGGGAGGCTATGGAGCCGACAACATATCCGGCCGTACCCAACAGCGATGAGGCCTCTCCGGCGCGGTCGCGCCCCTCGTTCATGGCGAGGGTGTTGGTGGTAGAGAAGATAAGTCCGAGTCCGAAAAGGATTATCACCATGAAGGCTTCGAAGATCCAGATGCTGTGAATGCAGTAGAGGGCTATCGCCTGGAGGATGACTCCGGCAAGCATTATGAAGCTGCCGCAGGTGGCGGCCTTTTTCAACGGATTGAATTTCAGGGCAAGCATTGAGCCTGCGGCCACAAAGAGAGCGTTGAATCCGATCACGAGACCGAAGACGGTCTGCGACAGCCCGTAATGTGTCTGAAGGATGAACGGCGCGGTGGAGATGTATGCGAAAAGAAGGCCGAGGGCGGTTCCCTTGAAGCAGACGTGGATCATGAAGGCTCTGTTTTTTATCAAGATGATGTATCCTGGTAAAGACTTCCACCAGGCTCCTGTGGTTCGTCGCGAGACGGGAAGCGGTTCCCTGAGAGCCGGTGCGATTGCGAGGATTGCGGCGGCGAATATCGCGAGCACAATGAATATTCCTTTCCAGCCGAAAGCATCGGCCGTGACGCCTCCGATCACAGGAGCGGAGGCTGGCGCTATGCCGTTGATCGCACCTATGAGGGCCATCAGTTTCGCAAGCAACCGTCCTCTGTAGAGATCGGCCGGGATGGTGCGGGCGAGGAAATATCCTCCTGACGCACCAATCCCCTGAAAGAAACGGCAGGTGTTGAAGATATGGATAGACGGGGAGAAAAGGCTGGCTATGGCGGCGATGATAAAGACTATGACTGATCCTACGAGAACGGGTTTGCGGCCGTAACGGTCGCTGATGGGGCCGAGGAGCATCTGTCCGACACCCAGACCGATCATTCCGGTGGTGAGACCCATCTGTGCGAGAGGAACCGAGCATCCGAAGAATCTGCACATGGCGGGTAGCGCCGGTGTGTACATATCGTTTACAAACGATCCTAAGGCGCTCAGCAGAACGAGGTAGAAAACCAGAAAGGCGTAATATTTCTTATCGTATGATTGGGGCTGGGTTCCGTTGGATCCGGAAGGAGAAAGGGCCCCGGCTGGAGTGTGAGCGGGGCTGGATGTGTTTTTATCAGTCATAGTATAATATAGTCAGGGTGTCGGAAATGTTGAAGTTCCGACACCCCTTAAACAAACAAAGCCTTTCTAAAGTTGGGACCGGACGGCGCCAAAGTCGCTGTCTAAAGAATTCCGGCGCTACGGAAGAGGGTTGTGTAATATTCCGCTTTCTTTTCGAGTTTCATGGGGAAGGCTCTTGAAGTGGATGGCATTCTCCATATCCTGAGACCATCGGGAGCGACGGTCATCTCTCCCATCTTCGGCACCGGGGTCCCGGTTATTTCCGCAATCACTCCGGCGGCCTTTTCGCCGGTGGTGGCCACATCACGGCAGTCTGGCATTCGGCTTAGAAGGTCGTAAAGCGGGACGGGGGTGAGGATCTCGAGATATTTGTCAGAGGCGTTTCCTTTGAGACGTCTCACTTCGCGTGCTGTGTCGTTAAGGGCGATTCTCTTTTCAGTGACAAGCCTCTTGACGGCGTCTAAATCAAATTTCTTCTCCTCCGGGATGTAGAGGGCCAGAGGATCTCCGAGAAAAATCAGGCCGCAGATGCGCCAGAAGTCATTTATCGGATTAGGATAATAGAAATCCATCGACCAGCGATGCCGTCCGGGTGGAAAGGTCCCCATAATCAACACTTTGGCCCCGTCCGGAATGAACGGTTCCCAGGGATGTCTCTCTATTATCGGGTTGTCCATCTCCAAGTCTGGTTTAGGGGTTTTTACGGGTTATCCTGAGTGCTGTCCAGCGGGAGGGAGAAACGAGCGATTCGGCAACCGAGAATCCCAGTGGACCGAATTTCTCTTTGAGCACCTCTACGTCGGAATCGTAGAAACCGCTGAGCAGCATTTCTCCTGTCGGCTTCAGGGCATCGGCATAGCGCTCGAAATCCTGCATGATTATGTTGCGGTTGATATTGGCTAACAGATAGTCGGCGGGTTCAAGATCCGTAAGGGCGGTTGCGTCGCCATGAATCATGTCGACGTCCGTTTTGTTAAGCTCGGTGTGGTCAACGGCATTCAGATAAGCCGGCTCGTCTATCTCTATGCCGGTCACTTTCGTGGCTCCTCTCATTTTGGCGAGGATGGCAAGAATTCCTGTGCCGGTACCCATATCGATCACGGTTTTGTTTTCCAGAGGGAGCGAGAGGATAAGGCGCATCATCTGGGAGGTGGTGTCGTGGTGGCCGGTGCCGAAAGCCATCTTGGGGTCGATCACGATATCGTATTGCGCCTCCGGCACATCATGATGGAATGTTGAATGGACCACGCAGAGATTGTCGATCAGAATAGGTTTGAAATAATTCTTCTCCCATTCCTCGTTCCAGTCCACGCCTTTGATGAATTCGGATGCGATGGAGAATGCCACGTCTTCCACAGGGAAAAAGGCGAGGGCTTCGCGTGATATTTCCTCGGCGTTTTTTTCGCTACACAGTCTGGCCGGGATATAAGCCGTTAGGCCGGCGTCATCGGGCTCGAAACTTTCGAAACCAGCGTCGGCGAGAAAGGAGGCTGCCAGGTCGTTGATGTCTTCAACCGAAGCGACGGCTTCATGGCCGTTGTTGACGGATATGATAGGAGAGATTCTGACCGAATAGTAATCGTTCATATTTATTATTTCTTTCTGGAGCTGAAGAATTTGTAGATTTTCTTGCCCGAGGTGAAAAGCGACATGCCGATCATGGCGTAGTCGAGATAGTTGAGTCCGGAGAATATTTTTGTGGCGATACCTCCGGCACGGGCAATTTTCGACATTTTGCCTTCGCCGGCACCGCCTAAGATTTTGTGGTTTCTGACCTTGTCGAGGTTATGGATCAGCTTGGATTTCGAAAAGTCTTTCTTCAGGGCCACCAGGGCTCTCTGATATCTCAGCTCCTCAAGCGTGTATCCCTTGAATTCCGGTTTAACTTCGGCCGGAGTCCTGTTTTCTCCGTCTTTGACGTGTATTATTTCGTTGCTCATAATAAACGGATTATCTGTCGAAAAATAGACGGGTTACAAATCTGGCAATGGGGTCAAGGAATACTTTTTTCCGAAAAACGAAAAACAGTAGGGCCAGGATCATGATGATGCCGGCGGCTGAAAGATATGCAAGTGCCGGAGTCATCATGAGTTTGAAGAGTTCGGCGATCGAGAGTGCGAGAAGGATCAGAATCACTGTAAGCATCAGAAGACAGAATCCGCCGATCACGATAGTAGACATCAGGAGTGTGAACTTCTCGGCTGCGGTGAGTTTGGCATATTCTATCTCGAGGCTTATCCAGTTCTTCCCTTCTTGAAAAATATCACGGATTTCATCAGTGAGTTTCTCTTTCATTCTGAATAGCTTAATGGATTGGAATCTATAATTCTACAGGGGATGTCGGTTAAAATGAAGACACGGGCATATCCCGGCCGGAATATGCCCGTGTCTTTTTATCACTCTTCAGAGCCGGCAAGTTCCGCCACGAGTGCATCAACTTCCTGGTCGCTGATTTTGATGCCTTTCTTTTTAAGGAGACTGCAGATTCTTGATCTGACGTCTTCTCCCTTTTCGGGGGCGAAGAGCAAGGCTGCTCCGCAACCTACGATAGCGCCTCCGACAAAGGCTGATATTAATGTGAGAGCTCTCATATTCAATATGTTAATAAATTAATAAGTGTAGAAAATCGGTAATTTCAAATGATCAGATGTGTTTGTCGATCTGGTCTTCGATTTCGTCAACGAGTTCCTCCATCTTGTCCTTCTTCAGAGAGATGCCTTTCTCTTTGAGGATTTTAGCGATTTTGCAACGTGTTGTCTCTCCTTTTTCAGGAGCGACAAGAAGACCTACGGCAGCCCCGGCGATTGCTCCGCCGATAACTGAAAGAATAACGTGTAATGGTTTCATATTAATCATTTTTTATAGAATGAGCCGTTTTTGCGGATCACTCCGGTTTTACGATAATTTAAAGAGACGCTTACAATGACTGCAAAACTTCACTTCAATATTATAAACAAATAAAGTTCCAAAAATATCGAACAGGTGAAATTTTTATTTGTTCATTGCCATCGGGAGCATTCCGGCATCGTGGGCGTATGCCATGACACCCTGTTCGGAGAGCTCTACGAGGCGGAAATCGCCCTGCGGCATCACCATCTTCACATGAGTGTCGTCTACAAATGTCATGAAGGGGACGAGTTCGCCGTCCTTGCTTTCGATTGCCCAGGTCCGGGAGTCTTCGATAAACTCAAGGCGTGTCTTCTCGCCGGAGGGCTGGTAGGTGATGGTGTATCCCTTCCCGTCGCAGTCGATCAGATAGCGGCCGTGATCGGTGTCGATTGCCTTTACAGATGCTTCTACAGGGTTGTTGCCGCTCCAGAACTCGATGGAGTTTATGACAAGCACGTCGGCGAGAGCCGAAACCTCGTAGACAGGAAGAATCCAGAATGCAAAGAAAACCAGTTCATTTACAAACTTGCTGCCTATCTGGCGGTTCCAGGAAAGCAGTTTGTTTGTCAGCGCGAATGATCCGACGCATGACGAGAATGTCATGGAGGCGCCGGCGAGCAGGATCGCTGCTACAGCTATTTTATACTTTTTCATTAAATATAGTTTTTGTGTCTTATTGGGAACGAATTTACTAAAAAAAAGCAAATAAACAAAATCTTTGCATAATTTGCATTACTTGCGGTTTGCTATTGATTTGCTTGCGAGCGGAAATTGTCGGGAGTGCCTTATTTCAGGCTTTAAAGTAACCTGTATAAATTGTCTTTAACTATGGCGTAGCCTTCGTTGCACAGGAACGACAGAAGTCGGGAAAGCTGAATATGTTCGATCCTCAGATCTCTTTCCATTATTCTTATGTCGGCTCCATATTGCCGGGCCTGGAGATATGCGATGATTTTTTCAATCACCTCCTCGTCTTTAGGCTGCGATTTCTTTTTTGCAAGGCAGACGTCGCATCTGCCGCAATCGTGGTCGCTCTTTTCGCCGAAATAATTAAGCAGTTTGTTTTCGCGGCACCCCTCAGGATCGAATCCATAGTCGATCATGGCTTCTATTCTCTTTGTCAGAATGGCTTTCCGGTCCTCATAGATCCGGTTGCCGATCATTATCAGGTCCTTGTCTTCGCGCGAAGTCGGGAAATAGATATACGGGGCGCGGTTGCGGGGAATGTAGCTGGCTATTTTCCTGCGTGCGAGTTCAAGAAGCGCTTCATATACTTCTTTGTCGGTAAGGGCGGTCAGGGTGGTGATAAGATATTCGCTGATCGTCACATAGTCGGCGAAAAGGCCTGTGTATTGCCTCAGAAGGCAGTTGAGAACTTTCTCGGCCTGCTCCGTAAGGTCGGCGACGTGATAGAGGTCCTCCCGGGTGCAGGTGATCATGAAGCGCGACTGATGTTCGGTCTCGTCAAGAAATTCGACATATCCGGCTTGCCCGAGAATGTGGAGGGCTGCGAGACATTTCTTTTTCTGGAATTCGAAGACATCGCAGAATTTATCGATGTCGAATTCCTTAAGCATATCGTATCCCTCGCCGATCGCCAGGCGCATGAAGATGCACACCCGGTCGTAGATAAGACGGATGTCATCGCGTGAAGGAAACATCTCGGTCACTTTGCGGCGGAGAGTGGCCGGATCGGTCTGCGAGATGAGCAGCACGGCGTATGACGTGAGGCCGTCGCGCCCGGCGCGCCCGGCCTCCTGATAGTATTCCTCGAGAGACGGCGGCAGGTCGAAATGGATCACGACTCTCACGTCGGGTTTGTCGATGCCCATTCCGAAAGCGTTTGTTGCCACCATGACCCTGATAGCTCCGCTTTTCCATTCGTTTTGCCGCTTCTCCTTGAGCTCATAGTCAAGATTGGCGTGATAGAACGTGGCAGCGATTCCCTGCGCCTGGAGATAGTCGGCGATCTCGCGGGTGCGTTTCCGGCTCCTGACGTAGACGATGGCCGAACCGGAGGTCCGGCTCAGGATATGGAAGATCTCATGTATCTTTGTCTCGGTCTTTCTGACGATATATCTGAGGTTGGAGCGGGAGAAGCTCATACGCAGAATCTCAGGCTCTTTCATTTCGAGCTGGCGGCAGATGTCGCCGGCCACTTCGGGAGTGGCCGTGGCTGTGAGCGCGAGCACGGGGACGCTTGGAAAAATCTTGCGGAGACTCTTGATGTTGAGGTAGGCAGGCCGGAAATCATAACCCCATTGGGAGATACAGTGGGCTTCATCGACGACGATGAGCGATATTTTCAGCATCCTCACTTCCGAAAGAAACCGGACGTTCCTCAGACGTTCCGGGGAGATATAAAGGAATTTGGCGTTTCCGTTGAGCAGGAATTCATTGGCTATCCGCTTCTCTCTTGCCGTCATGCCGGAGTGGTAGAAAACAGCCTTGATTCGGCGTTTCTTAAGATTGTCCACCTGGTCTTTCATCAGGGAGATAAGGGGAGTTACCACCACGGTGATTCCGTCGAGAATCAATCCGGGAACCTGAAATGTGATTGATTTGCCGCCTCCGGTAGGCATGAGCCCGAGCGTATCCTTGCCGTCAAGTACGGAGCGGATTATGCTCTCCTGCAGGGGGCGGAATGAGTCGTATCCCCAATATTTCTTCAGGATCTCTTGAATATATGCGGCATTCATCTGGGTGGGGGAATGTGCGGCCGATCACTGCTCGGAGGGCCGGATGTCGCGGATCATGAGCTGGATTGAGTCGGGATTGTTTGAGCGCTTTGTCTGCTCGATGGTATAGCAGATGTCGATGGGTTTGTGGGCGTGTATGTGCTCGAAATACTGCGACATATTGAATGCTATGGCATTGATCACGTGGCTCGTGCTGTCGTCTTCAAGCTCGAGCTTTATATGCTCGAGGTTCTTGCCGACGAGTTTGCTGGTTCCGAAATCGAACACATTCTTGGTGCAGAAAACCGGTTTCTGGTTTCCCGGGCCGAAGGGATTGAGCTTCTTTAGATATGACACAAGCTCGGGGGTGATGTCGGCGAAGTCGATCACGGCGTCGATGTCGAGATGCGGCGATAGCTGGTTGGGCTGAATGTTCTTAGCCACATATTCCTCGAACCTGCGGCTGAATTCAGGGATATTCTCCTCTTTCATAGAAAGGCCGACGGCGTATGTGTGGCCTCCGAAATTCTCGAGCAGATCGCGGGTGGAGTTAACTGCCGAGTAGATGTCGAATCCCTGGACGGAACGTGACGAGCCTGTGGCAATGCCGTTGGAATAGGTGAGCACAACCGAGGGTTTGTAATAAAGTTCTGTCAGCCGGGAGGCAACGATGCCGATAATTCCCTTGTGCCAGTCTTTATTATAGATCACGATCGAACGTTTCCCTTTGATTATACCCGTATTGTCTTCGATAAGACGGTTTGCCTCTTCGGTGATGCGTTTGTCGAGCTCCTTGCGGTCTTTGTTGTATTGGTCGATATCTTTCCCTTTCTCGTAAGCTTCGTGAAGGTCGCGGCAGACAAGAAGGTCGACGGCTTCGATTCCGCTCTGCATTCTCCCGGAGGCGTTGATTCGCGGACCGATCTTGAAGATGACATCGCTGATGGTGATGTCTTTGTTGGTGAGTTTGCAGAGACGGATAATGCTTCTCAGACCAAGATTCGGGTTGGAGTTGAGACGGCGAAGGCCGTGATAGGCCATGACGCGGTTCTCTCCGATGATGGGCACTATGTCGGCGGCGATGCTTACCGCCACCAGATCGAGCAGGGACTCAAGCTCGTTGTGGCTTGAGAGGCCGTTGCTCATAGCGAAAGCCTGCATGAACTTGAAGCCGACTCCACAACCGCTGAGATATTTGCAGGGGTAGGTCGAATCAGGCATCTTGGGATTCAGGATAGCCACTGCGGGAGGCAGCTCTTCGTCTGGGACGTGATGGTCGCAGATAATGAAATCGATGCCTTTTTCTTTGGCGTAGGCTATCTCGTCGATGGCCTTGATGCCGCAGTCGAGCACGATGATGAGCTTGATGCCGTTTTCGGCGGCATAGTCGATGCTTTTCAGCGATATTCCGTAACCCTCTTCATAGCGTGTGGGGATATAATACTCAACGTTTGAATAATAGTTCTGGAGGTATTTGTAGACCAGAGCAACGGCGGTGGTGCCGTCCACGTCATAATCTCCATAAATCATGATCCTCTCCTTGGCTCCCATGGCTTTGTTGAGACGGTTGACTGCCTTGTCCATATCAGGCATCAGGAAAGGATCGTGGAGATGGGATATGGACGGAGAGAAAAATGCGTCAGCCTCTTTTGCGGTGGTCACGCCGCGGCGGATAAGCAACTCTGCGATGGCCTCTATGCCACCGCAATGCTCCGCCATAGCGTCGGCCTGCTGCTTCTGCTGATGGGTCAAAGGCTGATAATTCCATTTTCCTGTCATAAACTCTGGTAAGGAGAAAGGTGAAGTTAATTCATGTCCGGAAGTTGTTTATAGAACTTCTTGAACCAGTCCATATTCCTTACAAAGTTAGCAATTTGTTTCCAAATAAGCAAATTTTGGTCTAACTTTCACCTTAGCTTTAGCTTTCGTTTTAGCTTTCGCTTATTTTCGGTTGACTCTGCTTTCGTCTGACTTCATTTTCGGACAAAGGTCGGGATTTCTACGTTTCAGCCCTGGCTGCATGATAACATTTGATATAGTTTATGCGTTTTAGATTGTTGAAGGAAATAATATATCCCCTATTTCAATCGATGATTATGAAGACTGACGATCTTAAGAATGAAATGATGCGTCTATGGAAAGATACGTTCCATGACTGTGACGACTATATCCGGATTGTTTTCGATGCGTATTTCAATCCGGAGTTTGTGGAGTGTGAATTTGTCGACGACAAACTTGTCGCAGCTATGCTTGCCGTCCCTTACGAATTCGGTAGCAAAAGAAATCGTATCAGAGGTGCATATCTTTGTGGGCTTGCCACTCGGCCGGAGTATCAGGGCCGCGGAGTGATGACTCGCTTGATCAATAGAATCTGCTCGAGGATGAAGGACAAAGGGTTTACTTTTGTATTTCTTATACCTGCCGACGAAGGACTTCATAAGTTCTATCTTGACAGAGGATTTGTAAATGCTTTCTATAGATTGCAGAGTAACTATGTCCCCGGTCATGATTTTACAAATGAATATTTCAATCATCTTGAGAGTGAAAGAAAGATTGTCGGAGATCTTAAAAAGAAATATTATAACAGTCTTGAGACGCATTATATCGAAAGATATATCATGAATAGTCTCGATTTTGATATCGCAGGTTATTTATATAATCTTAAAAGAAATAATGCGGAAAATGTTTGTCAAAATATTCATGATAGTTTATCATTGAATATTGGAGAAAACTCAGAATATAATCTCGATAACTCGGTCATGAAATATGCGGATAAACATAATGAAAACTATACGCACATAATAGGAAAATATATTGATATAATTTACAGAATAATATCTAAAATATTAGAGTTGCAGTCTGATTATAAATTTCTAAAAATCTGCAAGTCATATATGCAAATTATAACTGAAATAATTGAAAATCTAATTTCAAATGGAAGAATATATTATTGTATAAATTCTGATGGAAATATCACTTCTGTAGCTTTTGTATCTATTCATGATGATGGAATTATTATAAATAAGATTTATTCCGGTGATAGATGTAGTTGCATAAAGATTCTCGAATCTATAAAAAATAATTATCCCGATAGTAAATTGAAAATATATTATTCATCATCGGAAAATGGGAGTGAGGCTATCTGGAATTATAATTATTTAAATTCGGGGGAAGTCGAGGGGAATTATGGGATACTTTCTGAGGTTGAGGTTGATTATAATGCTGCTTGCTCTTCCGAAGTGTATGGAATGGCGCGAATTCTTGACTTTTCTGAGATTTTAAAATTTCTTTGCAATGAGGCAGATCATCTAAAATTTTCGATTCTCGTAAAAGAACCGGAAAATGGCATTTTTACCAGATATTGCGTGAAAGACGAACTTATCAGGGCAGAAACTTTATCTGAAGATGAAATCCTGAAGGACTCGATAAATATTGAGGAGGCTATGACCCCGGAAGAACTGGCAGCTTTATTGTTCCGAAGATCGGACTCATCTTCGTTGGTGGCCGAAGCTTTTGGCTTTCCTCCTTTGGAGGGATCCATCAGTCTGATGCTCGACTAAGATAATATTGAATGTTGAATGTTGTATGTTGTATTAAGACATCCGCCTGTAGGGACGCACGGTTCGTGCGTCCGCTTTTTCTATATGGGTATAGGCAGAAAAAGGGGAGTTGATGAGGCGGAATTCCGGAATTTACTTAGATTGAGTGAATTCCGGAATATTTTTGTTTTACATGTAACTTATTTTAATATAATTAATTATATCTGTTATGGGAGTATTTTAAGGCTTTGAGAATCTGTTGACGTTTGCAAATCGGATAATTGTAAGGAATTTTTGGAATATGAGATTAAGAAATGCAAATTTGTAAATGGAAGGTATAGTGGGGTAGTGATGTCATAAAATTTGATTTTGAGAAATTGGTCAAATTGGGACATCGTGAAAAAGAGTAAGTCGAGAAACCTGAGGATTAACAATTTTGAATGAACAATTATGAATTAAGAAATGCAATCGCATTAGATTTGCAATTCATGGATTTGCAAAACAGAATCTATATTCATTTACAATTTGAAGAGGAGAGGGATGTCAGCAACGTAAATTTAGATTTGTTATCAGTTTAATATTGTGAAATTTGAGCTTTAACATTTATTAGTTATTAATATATATATCTGATATATTGTAAGTTAATTTATATTCTTAACCATTTGTTTAAATAAAGTATTGTTTTTGTCGGAAGTGGAGGGCAGAATGCGTTATTTATCTTTCATCTCATTTATATGCAATATTTAATGAGGTGATCTTTAGAAATTACTTTAATGTTTAAATTCATATTTCCAAATTGTAACATCTTCCCGGAAAATTTAGATTAACGAAAATTAATTTGAATTTTCAACACAATTTAATTTGTAAATTGCAAATTATTGATTACATTTGTAATGGAAATAATCAGTTTACAAAATTGAAATGAACGAGGATAACGTAGCAATTCGTCTAAAAGGGTTCATTGATGAAATGGGTCTTACCAATTCGCAGTTTGCCGACAAGTGCGGCATACCGCGTCCGAGTCTGTCGCAGATTTTGTCGGGTAGAAACAAGAAGATCAGCGACGTGATAGTAGGCCAGATACATCTGGCCTTTCCTCGGCTTTCTGTGCTTTGGCTTCTTTTTGGCGAAGGCGATATGCTCATGTCCTCTCCTGTCGCTTCCTCTTCGGCGTCTTCTGCTTCTAATGAATCAAATTTATTTGGGGAGAATAATTTATTCTCGGATAATCAGCCGGGACAGAATGTTTTTTCAAATCTCAAGGCGTTAAATGACGCAAAAAATACACCTAACTCCGATGATAGAAGCGGAGTTAGCAGTGAAAATAAAACTAAGGAATTGTTGCTTGAAATAGAAAAAATGCGTAAGAATCCGAGAAAAGTAACGCAAATTACACTTTATTATGACGATTCAACGTTCGAAACGTTTTATCCAGGCAAGTAGATAATTATGGCGGCAAGATGCCTCCACTCCATAATAATTATGGCGGCAAGATGCCGCTTTTTCATAATTATAACGGCGTCAGGAAGCCGCCGCTTCATTATTTTTTAAGTTGATCGAGCCGCTGCTGCATTTTTATCTCGGTTGGATTATTCTGAGATTTCCAGAATTTTTTATTTATAATATCGTCGGGAAGATATTGCTGCTCTACATAATTTCCTTCATAATCGTGGGCATACTTATATCCTTTATGATAGCCGAGATCCGCCATCAGTTTTGTCGGAGCGTTGCGCAAGTGAAGTGGGACCGGTAGATTTCCTGTTCGCTCCACCTCCGCCAGTGCGTTGGCGATAGCCTCGTATGAGGAGTTGGATTTTGGGGAATTTGCGAGATAAATCGCGCATTCCGAAAGTATTATTCTGCCTTCAGGCCAGCCTATTTTCTGCAGAGAATCGAAGGTAGCGTTGGCAAGTAATAACGCGTTTGGATTGGCGAGGCCTATGTCTTCCGAGGCGACTATAACGAGCCTTCGGGCGATAAACGCAGGGTCCTCTCCTCCCGCCACCATACGCGCCAGCCAATATACGGCCGCGTCCGGATCGCTCCCTCTGATCGACTTTATGAACGCTGATATTATGTCGTAATGCATCTCGCCCCCCTTGTCGTAGGCGGCGGGATTCTCCTGAAGACGTGAAGTAACGATGTCGTCGTCGATGACAACTGTTTCACATTGGGGCGTCGATTCTTCGATCAGATCTATAATATTAAGGAGTTTCCTTGCGTCGCCTCCGGCGTATCTGAGGGCCGCCGTATCGGATTTTATATCGAATTTTCGTCTCTTGAGAATCTCGTCTTTAGTTATCGCTCTGTCGAGAAGTATCTCGAGATCCTCCTTGTCGAGCGGCTTGAGAGTGTAGACTTGGGCGCGCGAAAGCAACGGGCGAATCACCTCGAATGAAGGATTCTCGGTCGTGGCTCCTATGAGGGTAACAACTCCTTTTTCAACTGCACCGAGAAGTGAATCCTGTTGCGATTTGTTGAAACGGTGTATCTCATCTATGAATAGAATCGGTCGCCCTTTGGAGAACATGCTTCTGCCGTCGGCTTCGCAACGCTGCAACACCTCTCTGACCTCTTTTACGCCGGATGTGACGGCGCTGAGGGTGTAGAAAGGCACTTCCGTTGTGTTGGCGACTATTCTTGCGAGCGTGGTCTTGCCCACTCCGGGAGGGCCCCAGAGTATGAAGGAGTTTACCCTTCCGGTTTCTGTCATTTTACGGATAATGCCATCCGGACCCACAAGATGTTTCTGTCCGATATAGTCATCGAGCGTGCGGGGGCGCAACCTTTCAGCCAAAGGGATGTGATTGTTCATTCGTCGAATCTTTAAGGTATAGATCCTTATCTGTGGCGAAGGATTTCGCAGATTTCCTCCATGTCGAATCCTTCTAAGGTTGAAACAACCCTGTCGCAATAAGGTTCTATGGTAGAGGCGGGAAGTGTGCCGGCAACGCCTGTTACGTATGCTCCCGAATTTCTGCCTGCCTTGACGCCCTGCAGGGAATCTTCGAAAACAACGCAGTTTTCCGGTCTTACGCCTACTTCTCCTGCGCCCAGCAGATAGCCTTCCGGATCCGGCTTTGACCGTGTTATGAGGTTGGCGGTGACGATGAATGTAAACATACTCTCGAGCTCCGGTATTTCTTCGCGTAGATGTTCCATTTTCTTATCGTCGCTGCTTGTCACAAGCACATGGGGAATGCCTTTGTTATCAAGCCATTGAAGCATTTCTTTAGCCCCCGGGAGCCAACGGTATGTCATTTTGGACTCCATCTCGTGGAGAAGGTTGCGGATGGTCTTGTCGGTCGATTCATCCGGATAGTAGGTCTTCATTATGTTGTCGAGGGTCATTCCCTTGATACGGAACGCCAGATCGTCATAGCCGGAGGGAAACCGATGGTTTATTTCCGACCAGATTTTGGTATATTCTGTCTCGCTGTCGATCAAGACACCGTCAAGATCAAATAAAAAGGCTATTGGAGTCAATTTTTTAACCATATAAATAGTTCTTAGTTTACAAAATTAGTGAAATTTGTCAAATTATCAGTAAATTTGCAGTTAGAAGTAACATTCGCGGTTTTATTTTCCTAACGCGTCTTTTGGGAAGACTATGGATTATACGGCGGATTTTTTTTGCAGAAGGCAAATGACAGAAGAGATAAGACTGCGCGTCACGCCACGTGTCGCAGGCGATAGAGAATTACTGCTCAGGGAAATAATGTCTAATTCCTCCCGGCGGGGTGAAGAACCGTCGGAGTGGAGGATCATCCGGCGTTCGATAGATGCGAGGAAGCCCCGCATCATGGTTGACCTTACGGTTCTTGCCGCCTATGGCGAGGGAGAGCGTCTCGCGCCGGCTGTCTCCCCCTATAATCCTCGGCCCATAGGCAAAGATGCCCCGGTCGTGGCTATCGTCGGGGCCGGCCCGGCCGGACTTTTTGCCGCTTTACGGGCCATCGAACTGGGAATCAGGCCTATCGTGCTCGAACGCGGAAAGGACGTGGATGCCCGCAGGCTCGACATAGCCGGAATTAGCCGGGAGAAGAAGATAAATCCCGTTTCCAATTACTGTTTCGGGGAAGGTGGCGCTGGGGCGTACAGCGACGGCAAACTTTTCACGCGAAGCAAAAAACGCGGAAATGTCGCAGAGGTGCTGGGCCTTCTCGTTGCTCATGGAGCCAAAGAGGAGATTCTTATCGATTCGCATCCGCATATCGGAAGCGACAAACTTCCCGATGTGATCAAATCGATACGCAAGTCTATCATCTCGCATGGCGGAGAGGTGAGGTTCGAGTCGCTTGTGAACGGCCTCGATATCCGCGACGGCAAGGTCTGCGGAGTGACTGTCGGCGAGGAACTTATCCCGGCAGACGCCGTGATCCTGGCAACAGGCCATTCGGCTCACGACACATTCCGGTATCTTCATTCCAGAGGAGTGAACATGGAGCCGAAGGGGATTGCCGTGGGAGTGCGTCTCGAGCATCCCCAGGAGCTCATCGACAGGCTTCAGTATCATTCTTCGGAGGGGAGAGGAAAGTATCTTCCGGCAGCGGAATATTCCTACGTTTCTCAGGCCGACGGCCGTGGCGTCTATTCCTTCTGTATGTGTCCCGGCGGCGTGATAGTTCCGGCGGGAAGCGCGGCCGGGGAGCTCGTGGTCAACGGAATGTCGGCGTCGGCGCGCGCCGGAGAGAGGGCTAACTCAGGAATAGTTGTCGAGATCCGTCCCGGCGATTTCCCGGAATATGAAAAGGCCGGAGACCTTCAGATGCTTGAGCTTCAGGAGGATCTTGAGCGTAGAATGTATCATGAGTCCGGAGATTCAATCAATGCTCCGGCGCAGAGAATGGTGGATTTCACCAACGGAGTCGTTTCAAAGACACTGCCTAAGACAAGCTATGCTCCCGGCATACATTCCGATGACTTCAACCGGCTTCTTCCCGAATTCATATCCTCGCGCCTCCGCAAGGGTTTTCTGGATTTCGGCCGCAAGTGCAGGGGATTCCTCACCAATGAGGCAGTGATGATCGGTCTTGAATCGAGGACTTCCTCTCCTATACGTTTGCCTCGCGATCGCGAGACCATGATGCATCTCGGAATCCGCGGCCTTTTCCCGGCCGGAGAAGGCGCCGGATATGCCGGAGGAATTGTCTCGGCGGCCATGGACGGCATGAAGTGCGCCGAAGGAGTGGCAAAGATGCTGAAATCAGATAATAAAAAGGATTAACAGATATAGCTAAGTGACCGGAAAATCTGTTTTATGGGGTTCCTGGTTATAGAATTAGATAGATATGGCTACGATATTAAATATAGAGACTTCGGGAAAGATTTGTTCCGTGGCTCTCACCAAAGACGGAATGGTGGAATTCCAGCTCGACGACGCCGAGGGGATGAACCATGCCGTGAAACTCGCTCCGTTTGTGGAGAAATGTATGGAGGAGCTGAAGCGTAAGGAATGGAAGCTCGACGCGGTGGCTGTCAGCATAGGTCCCGGGTCTTACACGGGGCTGAGAATCGGTCTTTCGCTTGCCAAAGGGCTTGCCTTCAGTCTCGGCATTCCGTTGATAGGGGTGAGCACGCTTAAGATACTGGCGGTGAAGGCGATGTTCCGCAATATGGATTTCGAGGGCGATGAACTCCTCGTGCCCATGATCGACGCCCGCCGTATGGAGGTCTTCACCGGTGTCTATGATTTCGCCCTCAACGCGCTCGAAGGCCCCGGGCCGAAGATACTCGACGAGAATAGTTTCGATGGCTTCCTGGCAGACCGGAAGCTCTATTTCATGGGCGACGGCTCCGACAAGACCAAAGATCTTTTCAAATCGGCCAACGCCCATTGGATGGAGGGACTCAATCCGATGGCCAAGGATATGATAGCACTCTCTGAGAAGGCTTTCCGTGAAGGAGACTTCCTCGACATCGCCTATAGCGTGCCTGAATATCTTAAGGAATATCAGACCACGGTGCCAAAGTCGAAAGTTCTCTGAAATAATTGATTAATTTTTAGTATATTTGCATTTTAAGGAATTGCTCCTTAGCCGCTTTAATAGGCTTTATAATATTTAGTAACTGAATAAAAACAACTTATGTTGCAATATAATACAGAGATGAAGCAGATCGTCCTCCCTGAATTCGGAAGGAACATCCAGAGTATGGTGGAATACTGCTGCGCTATCCCCGACCGAGATGAGCGCAATGTATGCGCCCGCTCCATCGCCGAGATCATGGCTAATCTCTTTCCGCAGCTGGTGGGGGAGAACAAGGATTATTCCCAGATCTGGGACCAGATCAACATCATATCGGGCTTTAAGCTCGATGTCGATTTCCCCTGCGATGTAGTGACAGAGGAGAAGCTTCACCCCAAGCCCCGGAAGATTCCGTATACCGCTTCCTCGATGCGCTACCGCCACTATGGCAAGAACATAGAGAAAATGATCGGGAAGGTGGCAGATATGGAGGATTCCGAGGAGAAGGATCTACTGATCTCGCTCATAGCCCACCACATGAAGAAGCTGATGCTTATACATAACAAGGAGGGCGTCGACGACGCGAAGATTCTTCGCGACCTCGCCGAATATTCAGGAGGAAGGATAAATCTCGATCCATCCACCTATCTGCTTCACGAATTCAAGGAGTCGGCTCCTGCAACACCCCATAAAGGCAAAAAGAAGAAAAAATGAGCAGTTTTATTGTTGAGGGCGGTCATAGCCTGAACGGAGAGATCTGTCCCAAGGGAGCGAAGAACGAGGCGCTCGAGGTGATCTGCGCCACGTTGCTTACCTCCGAGAAAGTGACGATTTCCAATCTTCCGAAGATTTCCGATGTGAGGAATCTTATCAATCTCCTTTCGGAAATGGGCGTCAAGGTGAGATACATTTCCCCTTCGGAATGTGAGTTCCAGGCCGATGATATCGACTTGGGTTACATCTATTCCGACAGTTACCGGAAGAAGGTTTCGTCGCTGAGAGGATCGGTGATGATTCTCGGGCCGCTTGTGAGTCGCTTCGGAAACGCCGTGCTTCCCAAACCTGGCGGAGACATGATTGGGCGTCGCCGTCTTGACACTCACTTCGTCGGCCTTCAGAACCTCGGCGCCGAGTTCGATTATACTGCCGACCGGCTGATGTATTCGATAAAGGCTCCGGAAGGTGGACTCAGGGGTTGCTATATGTTGCTCGACGAGGCTTCGGTGACCGGTACGGCCAACATCGTCATGGCTTCGGTGCTCGCCAAGGGCAGGACGGTGATCTATAATGCCGCCTGCGAGCCGTATATCCAGCAGCTTTGCCGTATGCTCGTGCGAATGGGCGCCAAGATCGAAGGTATAGGATCGAATCTTCTTACCATCGAGGGTGTTGAAAGACTCGGAGGTACATCCCACCGGCTTCTGCCCGACATGATCGAGGTAGGCAGCTTCATCGGCATGGCGGCGATGACCGGATCGAATCTTCTGCTCAAGAACGTAGGAATAAACGACCTCGGCATCATGCCGGAGATATTCAGGCGTATGGGCGTGAGCATACAGGTGCAGGGTGACGACATCCGCATCGATCAGAAAGAGATTTACGAGATAGAGAGCTTTATCGACGGATCTATCATGACTATCGCCGATGCCCCGTGGCCGGGATTGTCGCCCGACCTGATAAGCATCATGCTTGTCCTCGCCACTCAGGCAAGGGGCAGCGTACTTATTCATCAGAAGATGTTTGAAAGCCGCCTTTTCTTTGTCGATAAACTGCTCGACATGGGCGCGAACGTGATTCTCTGCGACCCTCACCGCGCGGTTGTGATAGGCAGCGGGAAGTTCCATTCGCTGAGGGCTACCGACATGGTCTCGCCCGATATCCGCGCCGGAATCGCCATGCTGATCGCGGCGATGGGAGCCAGAGGCACGAGCCGCATCCAGAATATCAATCAGATCGACCGCGGTTATGAAAATATTGATTTGCGGTTGAACAGATTAGGCGCCAAAATCATTAGAATAGATGATTAGATACCTAATCAAGTTTAGAGTTTAAGGTTACGGTTTAGAGGTTACCGTATGCCTCTGATGGCCTGGACAAAGGTTTTTTTCTAAACCATAAACCCAAACCATAAACCGATTTAAATTTCTGACTGATGATTGAGAAAAAAGATTTGGCGCGGATAGGCAAGTTTCAGAAAACGCATGCCCTCAAGGGGGAGCTGAATGCCATCCTTGACATTGATCCCGACTATGTGGAGGATGAGAATCCGCTTATCGTGGAGGTCGAGGGCATTCCGGTTCCTTTCTATGCCGAGAGTTTGCGGCCGAAAGGCGCTACTTCATATCTGGTGAAACTTGAGGACGTCGATACCGTCGACGAGGCGAAGGCTTTTGTCAACTGCGATATCTATGCCCTTAAGAAGGATCTGAAGGAATATTATGACGAGGATGAGGATTTCGTTTTCGACGACGAGGATCTCGAGGGATATCGCGTGGTCGACGATGAGGCCGGAGAAATCGGGGAGGTCGAGAGGCTTGACGATTCGACGGAGAATGTGCTCCTTGTGGTCAGGACCAAAGACGGTCAGGAGATCTTTATCCCGTATGTCGATACGTTCATTCATGAGATCGACGATGAGAACAGGGTGGTGCTTACCTCGCTCCCCGAGGAGCTGATAAGCCTCAATCTGAAGAGAGATAAATGAAACGGACGCTATGATCGGATGCCTCCGTCCACACAGTAAAAGAGAGTGTTATGCACGGGATAGTTGCTTATCCCGCTAAAATATGAAATTATGAGCGATTCAATGGGATATGATGAGGATAAGGCGGTTGCCTTTATCTGCAAGACTTTGCCCGCGGAAGTCTCGGCTCGTTATAGCGACGACGAGATTCTCTATGTGGCCGACGTTATCTGGGACTGGTATGAGAAAAATGGTTATCTCAGCTTCGATAGCGACGTCACCGATGAGGAGGAAGTGGATGTGGAGAAGCTGACGGCTTACGTCAGGAAAGAACTGGCCCGCGACAAGGAGGTAGAGATGGACCCGGCGGATATTGATTTGATTGTAAAAGGTGAACTGGAATATGAGGAATCGATTGAAGACTTTATATAGGATTTGTCTGGCCGGCGCTCTTGTCTTCGGGAGCGTGTCGGCGTTCGCTTCCGACCAGAAGCGCAAGACCGAGCCGCAGGCTGCCGGGAAAACGGTTGCCCGCGATGCGGCGCTCGATGATCTGACTTTCACGGAGATGGTCAATTCCGTACCGCTCGATGAGAAAAGCGCGGCGTTGATAAGGAAATTCCAGGATAAGGAGGGGAGAGCCCGGCTGCATGGAAAGGAATATAATTCGAAAAACGGCTGCATGGTCGAGACGTTCCGTAACAAGGAGGTGCTTCTGATCACCATCCCGGCCTCGAAGCTTTTCTCGCCCAATGAGGTGGAGATCCGCAAGGATGCTTCCTCTATTCTGGCACCTCTGAAACGCTATCTGAAGGATCCGGAGATGTATCGCGTTTTGCTGGTCATGCATACCGACAATACCGGATCGGAGAAATATCGCGAGCACATCACTGTCGAGCGTTCCACGGCCCTGTTCGACTGGTTCGTGAAAGAGGGCTGCGACACGCGCTATCTCTTTTCATACGCCATGTCGGACGCCGATAAGCTCGTTGAGAACAACTCGATGGCTAACCGCGAGAAGAACCGCCGCCTCGAGGTCTATCTCATACCCGGCAAGAAGATGCTCGAGCAGGCCAAGAAAGGCCGCATCGTCTTCTGATGCTGAATTCTTATACAATCTTTTAAACTGTATAATAATGCCTCGACGAGTTGAATTATGACCCTGTTGAGGCATTATTTTTGTATCCTGCCATGAAATGTCAGTATAATTGGTTATCTTTGCAGCCTAAGGTATAAAAATTACTATGGCTACATCGGTAAGATTGATAAGACGTTATGTATGGCTTGTCGAAACGGTCCGGCGCGCCGGACAGATAACCTTAGAGGAGATCAACAGGAAATGGCTCGACGACCGCTCACTGCGCCTCGAGCATGAGAAGGCGATACCGGAGCGGACGTTCCATCGCCACCGCCAGGCTATCGCCGATCTCTTCGGTATCGACATCCTCTGTAACCGCTATAACGGCAACACATATTATATCGATAACATGGAGGCATTGAGCCGCCCTTCATTCACATCCCGTCTTTTTAACGGACTTGCCATCGACAACCAGTTGGCGGCAAATAAGGAAATTGCATTGCGCATCAGTTTTGAGGAAATGGCGTCGGGAGGCTCCGAATATCTCTCTCCGATAATCGAGGCGATGATTGGAAGCCGGAAGCTGCTTCTCGGATATCGGAAGTTCGGTCAGTCGGAGATCAAGGAGAGGGTAGTGGCGCCATACGGCCTTAAGCAGTCGGCCGGCAGATGGTATCTTGCCGCCAAGAACGAAGGTTATGACGACATCACCGTCTATGCCCTCGACCGCTTCGAATCGCTCGATATCACCGGGGAGACGTTTGAGATCGACCGTGGATTCAATATTGACGAATATTTCGGCGAGGTGGTTGGAACAAACGTTGATATGGAACTGGACTGCGAGAAGGTAAAACTTCGCGTCTATGGCACACAACGTCCATATATCGAATCGTTGCCTATTCATAAGTCGCAGAGGCTCCTCGAACACACCAGAGAATATTCCGATTATGAGCTGACTCTTCGGCCCGAGCGCGAGTTTCAGCGCGCCGTCCTCGCCCTCGGCCCGGAGGCTGAGGTAATTTCGCCGCGCTGGCTACGTGATGAAATCAAGTGGCTCGCCGAAGAAACCGCCGGACGGTATATTGATTCCGGCGTTGAGGCGCCGGAATACCTTTTCCTTGACTTCGACGGTGTACTTAACTCAGGAATTTATCGGAACCGGCTTGCCGTAGAGGGGAAGAGGACGAATGATAAGTTCGGCCCCCTTTTCGATCCTTCGGCGGTCAATGCCTTGTCGGCACTTATTGAGAAATATCCCGGAATGAAGATAGTTGTCACTTCCTCGTGGCGGTACATGCGAAGTTTCGATGAGCTGCGGGAAATGTGGAAGTCGCGGGAGATGCCTGGAAAACTGCATTCTGTACTTCCCAGAGATACTTTCTGCGAGACTCGGGGAGAAGAAGTGGCCGAATACCTCAGAGAACATGGTAAATCTTCTTCCTATATTATAATCGATGACGAGAACGATTTCACCGAAGAACAGCAGTCGCGATGCATAATCACCGACCCCGCCACAGGCCTTCGCCTCTCCGATCTGAAATCAATTAATGTATATTAACATTCCGGTGTCCGATTTTTGCATTCGAAGGACTTATATTTGTCTCCAGTATCTAACTCTTATAATAAACTGTTTTTGATATGTCGTTTTGGAATTATATAGGGGAGTATGCCTTATTCAATATGATTCGTAAAAAATTGAGAGGCAGGCAGGAGATTTATTCTCCGTCGGTTCATCAAGTCTATCGATATGATTATAGCTCTGATTCAGATTATGAAGCAAAAGTAGAGGAGCTTGAGACCAGGATTCGTGAATCGAAGCGCAAGATAAAGGAAAACAAGGCTATTTTGACCGATCTTTCACCTGAAGACAGATTGGAATGCGATATAGATGATCTTCAGCTTCAGATTGATGACCTTGAAATGCAGCTTGACGAATGTGACGTCATGTCGGACCGTTATGATCGCATCCAGGACAGAATCGATCACCTTCAGGATCGTCTCGACGACCTTGAAGATATGAGAGGTGACCTTGAGGATATGGAGGACGATCTTGAAGACATGTCTGACGATCTTGACGATAAATGGGACGATCTTGAAGACATGATGGACGACTATGATGACATGAGGGACGACTATGATGACATGAGGGACGACTATGATGATTATGAAAGAGACGATGACACGTGGTAGATGATGTTATCGTTATAAAATAGAGGTATGGAAATACTTTACTCTCTTTGACTTCGCTCGTTTGAATTGGGGCAGAGTAAATTATTCTACAAAAATAGGGAAGACCTGTAGCTTTGAACGCAAGATTTCAGTCAATGTTTCGTATAGTTTCTCATTTGAAAACGTTTCATGCATCATCCCTTTTATTTGCCAGGCTTTAACTTCAATGCTATATTCTCGATTTATATCATCAAGTAACAAGAGTAGTGATTCTTCATCCCATTTCCCTTCTTTTATTGGTTTCCTTAATTGTATTATTCGTTTAATGTCGCAGTTGAATATTGTTTCTAATAAGTAAATATAAACATTCCAGATGTCAGAATTCTTGGCTCTGCGCATTCTTATGGATGTATCAAACTTCGACTTTATCTCATCTTTAAGTTTATGCCAATTTATGTGTCCGATATACCGTGTGGTTATTAAGCCTGTGATCTTGTTTTTGCATCTTTTCTCTTTAATCTATAAAATCCCTTTATTAGGCGTAATATCAAGGCCGGCGGCTTCGACA
>CAJTYD010000026.1 GCA_910583775.1 uncultured Muribaculaceae bacterium
CTCAATTAGCGGCTTAGCCGAGACTGGTCAGCCTCAAAATTTACCGAACCATTGTCTTTATAAATAGAAAAATTTTTATTAATTTTGCAGACAGAAAGTGGAAAAATTTGGCTGCTTGCAACCACTCTAAAAAATGCTAAAACTGCAACAACCGCTCTGGTCTTTCCTGGCCGGCGGCTGTCAGAAAGCATAAGAGGTCATTGCAGGCGTCTGCAATGGCCTTTTTTATGAAATACAAAATTTGAAACAATATGAATTATCTTTTCACATCGGAATCAGTTTCCGAAGGGCATCCCGACAAAGTCTCCGACCAGATCAGCGACGCCCTTCTCGACGAATTTCTGGCACGCGACCCTCAGAGCCACGTGGCCATAGAGACGCTCTGCACCACCGGCCAGGTGGTGATCGCCGGCGAAGTCAGCTCGACGGCATACGTCGACATCCCGGCCGTTACCCGCAAACTCATCACCGACATAGGTTATAACCGCGGAGCATACCGCTTCGACGGTGACTCCTGCGGCATCCTCTCCACCATCCATGAGCAAAGCCCCGACATCAACCGCGGAGTCTCCCGCGATGGCAAGGACACCGATGCCGAAGAGCTTCAGGGAGCCGGCGACCAGGGAATGATGTTCGGATATGCCGTCGACGAGACTGAGGAATATATGCCTCTCACCCTCCAGCTCTCCCACCTCCTTCTCCGCGAGCTTGCCGACATACGCCGCGAAGGCAAGGAAATGACCTACTACCGCAAAGGGAAGCTCACCACATACCTCCGTCCCGACGCAAAGAGCCAGGTAACGGTGGAATATGACGAGAACCACCGTCCAGTCAGGATCGACACCATCGTCATCTCCACCCAGCATGACGACTTCGTCCTTCCGCTCGACAACACCATGGAGGCGCAGCGTCAGGCCGACAGCCAGATGCTCGCCCAGATCCGCAAGGATGTCGAGGAGGTGCTCCTTCCCCGCGTCAAGGCAAAACTCCCCGAGAACATACAGGCTCTTTTCGACGATAAGCTGACCCTCCACGTCAATCCGACGGGCAAGTTCGTGCTCGGCGGTCCGCACGCCGACACCGGTCTGACAGGCCGCAAGATCATCGTCGACACCTACGGCGGCCGCGGAGCCCACGGCGGCGGAGCCTTCTCCGGCAAAGACCCCTCGAAGGTAGACCGCTCGGCGGCCTACGCATGCCGCCATATCGCCAAGAACATGGTGGCCGCAGGAGTGGCCCGCGAAGTGCTCCTTCAGGTTTCATACGCCATCGGACGCCCCCAGCCGGTAAGCATATTCGTCAATACATACGGCACGGCGAAAGTGCCCTTGTCCGACGCCGAGATCGCCGCGAAGATCGGAAAGATCTTCGACCTCCGTCCCCGCGCCATCGAAGAGCGCCTCAAGCTCCGCAACCCGATCTACCGGGAGACCGCCTCTTACGGCCACATGGGACGCATCCCCCGCACCGTCACCAAGACCTTCCAGTCGCGCTACGAGCACGAGCCCGTGGTCCGCGAGGTAGAGCTCTTCACCTGGGAAAAGCTCGACGCCGTCGACCAGATCCGCAAGGAATTCGGAATATAAGTCATAATTTTTGTCAATAATCGCCGATATGACTTGGCGATTATTGACAAAATTGCTATCTTTGCACGTTTTAAAGACAAAAAACGCCATTAAGGGCTCCGTTCCGAGGCGCGTTTTTGTCACGAAAAGTGCAAACAATTAAAACAGCTATATATCAAGAATGGCAACATTAGAGAAAATCAGAAGCAAATCAGTGTTTCTAATTATCGTGATCGGCGTGGCGCTGCTCGCCTTCATCGTTGGAGACGCCCTGACAAACAGCCAGAACATCTTCGGCGAGCGCACCACAGTGGCAAAAATTGGAAATACCAAAGTAGAAATCAACGAATATCAGCGTAAAAGAGAGGAGCTCAACAACCAGCTTGAGGAAGCTCGCCGCCAGAATCCGGCGCAGTTCGCCAACTTCGACACGCAGGTGCTCGCTCAGATGGCTCTCGACCAGCTCCTTCAGGAGAAAATCGTGATCGAGGCCGCCAACAAGGCCGGCGTGAGATCCTCAGGAAATCTCCTTCGTTTCTATATGCTCGACAATCCCCAGAACCAGAAGGTGATGGAGATCGTCGGAAGCCTTAATCAGTCAGGTCTCAGCGTCCAGACTCCCGCGCAGGCCTACGAAGTGATCTTCAATCCTAAGAGAAACGGTCTTACCGACGCGCAGATGGAGCCTTTCCAGCGCGCGTGGCTCGCCGCGGAGAAAGAGATGGAGCAGACCCTCAAGGGCGTTGTCTACCAGCGTCTTCTCTCCGGCACCGTAAAGGCCAACGATCTCGACAAGAAGGCCCTCTACAACGATTATGTCACGACGGCAAACGTTGATCTCGCCTACCTCCCTTACGGAGTGCTCGACCCCAAGGAATACCCGGTAAGCAGCGACGAGATCAAGGCTGAATACAATAAGGAGAAAGGTATCTTCAAGGTTGGTGAGCCTACAAAGGATGTAAGCTTCATCTCTGTCAGCATCTCTCCCTCAGCCGACGACCGCAAGAACTCCAACGCCCTCGCCGCCCGCACCCTCCAGGCGCTCCGCGACAGCGCAGGCCCGCTCAACAAGAGCATTAAGAAAGAGGGCGTCAGCGTTACGCGCCACAACATGCGCGGCTCCGACATCCCGGCAGGCGCGATCAAGGATTTCGTGGTTTCCGCTCCCGACGACAGCGTTAAGATGATCTCCGACGACGTCCAGGGCTTCACAATCGCCAGGATGGTCAGCAAGACCCAGGCTGTCGACTCCATCCAGCTCAATATCGTCAGCGCGGCTTCCGACAAATTCGGCAACAAGGTGATGGCAGCCCTCAACGGCGGCCTTCCGATTGATTCAGTTGCCTCGAAATTCGATACTGACAGCGTCTTCGCCCAGATCAAGCAGTGGATTCCCCTCTACACTGCCGAAGGCCCGACAAACGCGCTTCAGCAGTCTACTCTCGACAGCCTCCGCAACGCCGGCGGCAAGTTCGTAACCATCCAGAGCACCCCACAGGGAATGGTATTCGCGCAGGTAACCGAACAGAAGGCCCCCGTCACCATCTATGACTACGACATAGCCGAGTACGTGCTTGGCCCGAGCGTCAAGACCGTGAACGACGAGCGCGCGAAACTCGAGAAATTCCTCCTCGCCAACAAGAACGCCGCTTCCTTCACTAAGAATGCTGAGAAAGCAGGATATTCCGTTCAGAAATTCAGTCTTACGCAGTCAACTCCCGCAATCCCCCGCATGATGGGTATGAACTCATATTATCCCGACAGCCGCCAGGTTGTGAGATGGGTTATGATCGATGCAGAGAGCGGCGACGTAAGCCATATATACGAATCGAAGAACAACGTCTCTCCGGCCCTTTACGTAGTAGCCGTGACCGACGAATATGAGGACTACGTCCCCGTCTCGAACTCCGACGTGACCACGATGCTCACCGCCAAGGTGCGCCGCTCGAAAGCCGGCGACAAGCTCATGCAGAACTTCAGCAAGAAGACCCAGAGCCTCCAGAGCGCTGCCCAGGCTATGGGAGTCGCTCCCCGCAACATCCCCACCTTCCGTTTCGGAATGGGTTCGGGCGTGAACGATCCCGCAGTGATGGGCCGCATCATCGGTTCGAAGGCCGACAAGAAAGTCTCTATCCTCAAGGGTGAAGACGGTATCTACGTCTACCAGGTCATGGGCAACTCGAAAGAGAACTTCCCCTTCACCGACCAGATGTACGAGCAGCAGTATTACCAGCTCGTAAACCCCAACCTGATAGAGATGATCAAGGGCGATAAGACCTACAAGAACAACATCTACAAGTTCGAGGCAGGCGACTGATCCCGAATCTGAAGTAGATGAATGACCATACAAAAATTATTTTCTTTTTCATTATGAGAGCTGTCCGGGAGGATGGCTCTTCATGTATTGAAAGTCAACAAACAAAGCATCATACTATGGCGACAGATACCAAACCCGTTCTTATTGGAATGACACTCGACGAGCTCCAGGGCATCGCGACCCGCGGCGGAATGCCTAAATTCGTGGGCAGACAGCTCGCCGAATGGCTCTACGACAAACGCGCCGTCTCCTTCGAGGAGATGGTGAACATCTCCAAAAAAAACAAGGAATGGCTTGCCGCGAACTATGCCATAGGTCGCGAAAAGCCTGTGAGATTCACCAAATCAACCGACGGTACCGTAAAATATCTTTTCGCCGCGGGTCCCGGAAGCACGGTGGAGTCGGTCTACATCCCCGACAAAGACCGCGCCACGCTCTGCGTCTCAAGTCAGGTTGGCTGCCGCATGAACTGTTATTTCTGCGCCACCGGCAAGATGGGTTACAAAGGCAACCTCACCGCCGCGCAGATCATCAACCAGATCCTGAGCATCCCGCCGGCCCCGCAGAAAGGACAGCCCCCCATGACACCCCTGACCAACGTGGTCTTCATGGGGATGGGCGAACCGCTCGACAATTTCAGCGAAGTCATCAAGGTGATCGATATTCTTACCGCACCCTGGGGTTTGGCCTGGAGCCCGAAACGCATCACGGTCTCCACCGTAGGCAAGCTTCCGCAGCTCAAGGATCTTCTCGACCGGACGCAGGTTCATGTCGCTATTTCTGTCCATACCGCCGATATGGCCGAACGCGAATCAATGATGCCGGCACAGAAGGCTTTCCCTCTCGCCTCGGTGATGAGAGTGCTTCAGGCCTACGACTTCAGCCATCAGCGCCGCCTCTCGCTTGAATATATAATGTGGCGTGGTGTCAACGACGATATCGCTCACGCCGAAATGCTCGTCAAGCTAATCGGCAGCCTCGAATGCCGCGTAAACCTCATCCGCTTTCACGCCATCCCGGGCGTCGATCTTCACCCGGCAAGCGAGGAAAGGATGCTGATGTTCCGCAATTATCTGAACTCCAAAGGAATCACGGCCACGATACGCGCTTCTCGGGGCGAAGACATCGCAGCCGCATGCGGAATGCTCGCCCAGACAAAGGGCTGCTGACCCGAGGCCCAGTTAGCTTATCTCACGGATTTTTTATAACTTTGAGGAAGATAAGCGCAGAAAAAGACTGCGCAGTATATTAAGCGCATATAACAAAGAATTTAACGATATAATATATGTCTAAACTTTTGAAAGTCGGAATCACTCACGGAGACATCAACGGAATCAGCTATGAGGTGATCCTCAAGGCTCTTGCCGACGAGAAGATCCCCGAGCTGTTCACCCCCGTGCTCTTCGGGTCGCCGCAGATCGTGGAGAAGGCTCGCCGCGAGTTCGGTATGGATATATTACCGATTCATATAGTGAAACGCGGCGCCGAGATCCGCGACGGAAAGCTCAACATCGTCGAGATTCCCGTCACCCATAACGACGTGACGCCCGGCGTCCCCACAGAAGTGTCGGGGCGTGCGGCAGTCCAGGCGCTCGAGAAAGCCGTAGAGGCTCTCAAGGATGGCGTGATCGATGTCCTCGTCACGGCTCCAATCTCGAAAAAGGCAGTCCAGGGGAATGAATTCCAGTTCCCCGGCCACACCGAATTCCTCGCCGAACGCCTCGGCGACGGAAAGGGGGCACTGATGATTCTCTTCGACGACTATCTGAAGGTTGCGCTCGTCACCACCCATCTCCCTCTCTCAAAGGTTCCCCGGGAGATAACCCGCGAGAAAGTGACGGAGAAGATCCGCCTCTTCGAAAACGTGCTGCGCCGCGACTTCACCGTGGAGCGCCCGAAGATCGCCGTTCTCTCCCTCAACCCGCACTGCGGCGACGAGGGCCTGCTCGGCAACGAGGAGATCGACCATATCCTGCCTGCCATCGAAGACATGAAGAAAGAGGGAATCCTCGCTTTCGGCCCATATTCGGCCGATGGATTCTTCGCCACAGGAGCATACCGCAATTTCGACGGCGTGCTGGCGATGTATCACGACCAGGGTCTGGCTCCGTTCAAGGCGCTCGCCCGCGAGGAAGGCGTGAACTTCACGGCCGGGCTTCCGTTCATACGCACCTCCCCCGACCACGGCACAGCCTACGACCGCGCCTGGAAGGGCGAGGCCGACCCGACGTCGATGCGCCAGGCCATCTACAAAGCCTGCGACATCTGGCGCAACCGCCGCAATTACATCAATGCCTCCGCCAACCCGCTGAAGAAAGCCCGTCAGGAGAAAACCGCCGATAAGACTATCGACCTCTCTGCCGACGACGAGACTTTATAGAATTACCGTTATACAACAAGAACTATCCAGAATGAATTTCGGAATTATCGCAGCGGGCGAGGGCTCGCGCCTCGTCGAGGAGGGAGTTGAATATCCTAAGCCCCTGGTGCCGCTCAACGGGGTGCCCATGATCGAGCGTCTCATCCGCATCTTCATCCGCAACGGTGCCTCCGACATCTGCGTGATCGTCAACGAATATATGACGGAGGTCCGCGAATTCCTCGAGCGGCTGAGACCTCAGCTCCCGGCGCGCCTGGAGATCGTGGTCAGGACCACCCCCTCTTCGATGCACAGCTTCTACGAGATCGGCAGCCTCCTCAAGGGGAAGGGCCGCTTCATAGTCACCACCGTCGACACCATATTTCACGAGGATGACTTCAGCCGCTATGTCGAGGCTTACGAGAACGCTCCCTCCGACACCGACGGCATGATGGCGCTTACGTCGTTTGTCGACGACGAGAAACCCCTTTTCGTCGAGACCGACCGCGACATGAACATCCTCGCCTTTCTCGACGCCTCCGCCAAAGAGGAGGGCGATTCCGCCGAAAGTCCGGAATTCGTCTCTGGCGGCATCTACGGTCTCTCCGACAGCGCCGTCGAGGTCCTCGACGACTGCCTGGAGAAAGGTGTGAGCCGAATGCGAAACTATCAGCGCGCGCTCGTCGGAGCCGGACTCCGCCTCAAGGGATACGACATGGGCAAGATCATTGATGTCGATCATGCCGGCGACATCCGCAAGGCCGAGGCCTTCATTTCAGAATAATAACCAAAATAATGGCAGATATCAAGATAGCGGGAGTGATGCGCGCCGGCGCCTACTCCCCCAACCATATAGGCAACGACGCCGCGATCTTCAACGCCGTCGCCGACCAGCTCCGGAAGCGCGGCTGCGAGGTGCGCATATACAGCGAGGAGCAGTTTCAGGGCGCCGACCTTGAGGAAGACATTATCCTCAACATGTGTCGGGAGCGAGCATCAATCGAGAAGCTTCAGGCGCTCGAGGAAAACGGACGGCTCGTGATCAACTCCGGATTCGGAATCGAGAACTGCACCCGCGAGCGTATGACCCGCATGCTTCTCGGCAACGGAATCCCCTACCCCGAGAGCCTTATCGTCAACACCAACGAAGACGTTCGCCCCGAGCTCGAAAAAGCCGGATTCAACGGCTGCTGGATCAAGCGCGGCGACTTCCACGCCATGCACAAGGAGGACGTGAGCTACTGCCGCCATCCCCAGGAGGCCCAGGAGGTGCTCCACGAATATTTCTACCGCGGCATCAAGCGCGCCGTCATCAACCGCCATCTTGTCGGCGACCTCATAAAGTTCTACGGCGTCAGCGGGCAACCCTTCTTCTATTGGTTCTATCCCTTCGACGAAGGCCACAGCAAATACGGCTACGAAGCGGTCAACGGCAAGTCGCAGGGTATCGAGTTCAGCGAGGAATACCTCCGCGAGATCTGCCAGAAAGCATCGGACATCATGGACGTGAAGATCTATGGCGGCGACTGCATCGTGGATGCCGACGGATCGATACGCATCATCGACTTCAACGACTGGCCCAGTTTCGCCCCCTGCCGCGACATGGCCGCCCCCTTCATCAGCAAATGTGTTCTGAAAAGCATCAAGGAATGGAAGAAAAAAAGATAAGCGGCTCCCATGACGCGCCCAAGACCGGCGGCTTCAAGGCTTCGCTCAAGTCGATGGACACCGAGGAGACCTTCGACCTCATCTTCTACCGTCCGATCGGATATATGTGGGCCCTGCTCGCAAAAAAGCTCGGCGTCACGCCCAACGCGATCACCATCGCCTCCATCTTCTTAGGCATCGGCGCCGGCGTCTGCTTTTATTTCGACAATATCTGGTGGAACATCTTAGGCGTCTTCCTGCTCGTCTGGGCCGACTCCTTCGACAGCGCCGACGGCCAGCTCGCCCGCATGACCGGACAGTATTCGCGCATCGGCCGCATCCTCGACGGCTTGAGCGGCGACATCTGGTTCGCCACTATCTATGTGGCGATATGTCTGCGCGAGATCGTCACCAGCCAGTTTTTCATCGCCCATCACTGGGTGATCTGGGTGATGGCCGTGGTTACCGGAATCTTTCACGCCATCCAGGCCGCCATGGCCGACTATTACCGCCAGTTTCACCTCTATTTCCTCAAGGGACGCGAAGGAAGCGAGCTCGAGCGGGCAGCCCTCCTCTGGAAACGCTATCACGCCCTGAGCTGGCGTCATGACTTCTGGCAGAAGTTCATCCTCATGTTCTACACCAATTATACGGTCGGCCAGGAGAAGCGCACTCCCTGGATGCAGCGCCTGCGCAACGCTCTGCGCGCCCGCTACGGCGACGACATCCCGACCTCTTTCCGCGAACGCTTCCGCGAAAAGAGCAAGCCTCTGATGAAATATACCAACATCCTCTCCTTCAACACCCGAACGTTCGCCCTTTTCGCCGCCATTCTTCTCTTCCGGATGCCCTGGCTTTATTTCGCGTTTGAACTCACGGTGCTGAATGTGGTTTTAATATATATGATGTGGCGTCACGAGCAGATATGCAAGGGCTTCCTCGCCGAGCTCGGAAACGACGATACAAAATAATGAAAACCAATCAAACTGCAATACTATGGATTTCGATCTCTCAAAAATCAAAGGCATCATCTTCGATTACGGCGGCACGCTCGACACCGGCGGCGACCACTGGAGCGAAGTAATCTGGGACGCATACCGGAAGGCCGGGATAGCCGTCGACAAACCGATATTCCGCGAGGCATACGTTGAGGCAGAGCGCGAGCTCGCACGCACTCGCCATATACTTCCCGAGCATGACTTCCATGATCTCCTCCTGATCAAGATGCGACTCGAGCTGCAGTGGCTCTCTGAAAACGGTCATTTCCCTCCTGCACAGGTTGAAGAAAAGGCCGCGGAGGTTGCCCGGATATGCTACGAAGCAGCCAAGGCAAAGGTTGCAGAGGCCATACCCGTACTCGAGGAGCTCTCCGGGCGCTTCAGGCTCGTACTTGTCTCTAATTTCTACGGCAACATATCGACCGTGCTCAAGGATTTCGGAATTCTCCGTTTCTTTCCCGACATCATCGAGAGCGCGGTTGTTGGCATCCGCAAACCCGACCCCGAGATCTTCAACCTCGGAGTCAGGAAGATGCACCTCCTCCCGCAGGAAGTGCTCGTGATCGGCGACAGCTACCGCAAGGATATCCTTCCGGCCGAGAAATTAGGCTGCCGCGTGCTATGGCTCAAAGGGAAAGGCTGGACTCCCGAGGAAGACGCGCAGCTCCATCCCGACATCATCGCCTCGCTCGACGAGATATTGGGAATGATGGCGGAATAAGTAAAATTGCCATACCCTCATTCACTCAATTTAACATAAAAGGACAAAATAAGCTTTATTTTAACCTAAATTCACCATAATGCCGCATCATTAATAATAATTAATGATTGCGGCATTAAATTTTGTCGAAATTTCTTTGCAAAGTGAGAAATCTATGATAATTTTACAATCGATTTTCACCTCCTCTGAAAAGAGAGCGAAAAATCCTGATAATAATTATCCATCCGGAAATCCGCCGTGCGGCGGAATTCCCCCAAAGACAGAAAAGTAGTTACAAAAAAATTATGGCAACAAGCAATGTTAAAGCCCCTCAGGGCAAACTTGGAGTCCTGGTAGTAGGTCTGGGAGCCGTTTCCACTACCTTTATGACCGGAGTTCTTATGGCTCGCAAGGGTCTTGCCAAACCTGTGGGCTCAATGACACAATACGACAAGATTCGTGTTGGCAAAGGTGAAGACAAAAAATACCTCCACTATAAGGATATCGTTCCGCTGGCGGACCTCAACGACATCGTTTTCGGCGCATGGGACGTTTATCCGGCAAACGCATACGAGTCGGCCATCAACGCCGAGGTTCTCAAAGAGAAGGACATCAATCCCGTGAAGGATGAGCTCGAGGCCATCAAGCCCATGAAGGCAGCCTTCGACCACAACTACGCAAAACGCCTCGAGGGCGACAACGTCAAGAAAGCGAAAGACCGCTGGGATATGGTTGAGCAGCTCCGCGAGGATATCCGTAACTTCAAGAAAGAGACGGGCGTTGAGCGCGTTGTAGTGCTCTGGGCAGCCTCGACAGAGGTTTACGTACCGGTTGACGAGGAGATCCACGGCACGATCGAATCGCTTGAGAAAGCCATGAAGGCCGACGACAAAGAGCACATCGCTCCTTCGATGTGCTACGCATACGCCGCCCTCAAGGAGGGTGCTCCCTTCATCATGGGCGCACCCAACACCACAGTCGATATCCCCGCGATGTGGGAACTCGCCAAGCAGACAGGCATGCCTATCGCCGGAAAAGACTTCAAGACAGGCCAGACTCTGGTGAAATCAGGCTTCGCCCCCATCATCGGCACCCGCTGCCTCGGCCTCAACGGATGGTTTTCCACAAACATCCTCGGCAACCGCGACGGCCTCGTGCTTGACGAGCCCGCGAACTTCCGCACAAAAGAGGTTTCCAAGCTCTCCACGCTCGAGTCGATTCTCGTACCCGAGAACCAGCCCGACCTCTACGGCGCTAACTGCGGCGGCGCAGAGCCCGGCGGCCACCAGGGTTACTATCACAAAGTGCGCATCAACTACTATCCCCCGCGCAACGACAACAAGGAGGGATGGGACAACATCGATATCTTCGGCTGGATGGGCTATCCTATGCAGATCAAGATCAACTTCCTCTGCCGCGACTCCATCCTCGCAGCGCCCCTCTGCCTCGACCTCGTGCTCCTCAGCGACCTCGCAGCCCGCGCAGGCCGTCACGGCACACAGCGCTTCCTCAGCTTCTTCCTCAAGAGCCCGATGCACGACTACACAAAGGGCGAGGTGCCTGTAAACCACCTCTTCCAGCAGTACACAATGCTCAAGAACGCTATCCGCGAGATGGGCGGCTACGAGGCTGACGAAGAAATCGATTGATCTGAAGGACATAGTTAGCACAACATAATACTACAACAGACAACTTCACATCATGAACGCTTTGACGCCTTCCTGCGACAGGAAGGCGTCTTTTATAAATATCACCTCACTGAAGAATTATGAGAATAGACATCCTCACGGTTCTGCCCGAAATGATCGAGCCCTTCTTCAACTGCTCGATCCTTAAGAGGGCACGCGACAAAGGTCTCCTCGAAGTGGAGATCCACAACCTGCGCGACTACACCACAAGCCGTCACCGCAAGGTGGACGATTATCCTTTCGGCGGCGAGGCCGGAATGGTGATGCAGGTCCAGCCCATCGACAACTGCATCTCGCAGCTCAAGGCACAGCGCGATTACGACGAAGTGATCTTCACCTCGCCCGACGGCAAGCGCTTCGACCAGCCGATGGCGAACCGCCTCTCCATGCTTGAGAATGTGATTATTTTATGCGGGCATTATAAAGGTGTCGACTATCGCGTGCGCGAACACCTCGTCACTATGGAAATATCAATCGGCGACTACGTGCTGACCGGGGGTGAACTCCCCGCCGCCGTAATCGCCGACGCTATGGTAAGACTTATTCCGGGCGTGATCGGAGACGAGCAGTCGGCTCTCTCCGACTCGTTTCAGGATAATCTTCTCGCACCGCCTGTCTATTCGCGTCCTGCCGAATACAACGGCTGGCGCGTGCCCGACATCCTGCTTTCGGGTCATGAGGCAAAGATCGCCGAATGGCGATACGAGCAGGCGCTCGAACGCACAAGGCGTCTGCGTCCCGATCTCCTTGAATAAATCATAAGAGCTTGTTCCTCGAAATTTTAAGGAACAAGCTCTTAATATTTTAGAAACGGCGCTGCTGCTGTTTGAGCTGCTTCATCATCTTCATCGGGTTCTTCATCGAGGTCGCCATCTTCATCATCTTGCGGGTGTCCTCGAACTGCTTCAGAAGCCTGTTCACCTCCTGCAGCGACGTTCCCGAGCCCTTGGCGATGCGCTGACGGCGCGTGCCTTTGATCACGTCGGGATTATGACGCTCGTAGGGGGTCATGGAGTTGATGATGGCCTCGATGCTCTTGAAGGCGTCGTTGTCGATGTCCATATCCTTGATCGCCTTCCCCACGCCCGGAATCATCGAAGCTAAATCCTTGATGTTACCCATCTTCTTGATCTGCTGGATCTGATTGAGGAAATCGTCGAAATCAAACTTGTTCTTGCGGATCTTCTCCTGCAGGCGCTCGGCCTCCTTCTGGTCGTAGATCTCCTGGGCGCGCTTGGCAAGCTCCACGATATCGCCCATGCCGAGGATACGGTTTGCCATACCCTCGGGGTTGAACTCCTGGATATCTTCCATCTTCTCGCCGACGCCGACATACTTGATAGGCTTGTCAACCACCGAGCGGATCGAGAGGGCCGCTCCGCCGCGGGTGTCGCCGTCGAGTTTGGTGAGGATCACGCCCTCGAAATCGAGTCGGTCGTTAAAGGCCTTGGCGGTGTTAACTGCATCCTGACCTGTCATCGAGTCGACAACGAAGAGAGTCTCCTGAGGCTTCACGGCGTTCTTGATGGCCGCGATCTCGTCCATCATCTCCTCGTCGACGGCAAGACGTCCGGCGGTATCGACGATCACCAGGTCATAATGCTTCGACTTTGCCTCGGCCACGGCATCGAGAGCGATTTTTACCGGGTCTTTGCTGTCCTCTTCGGTGAAGAAAGGCACCTCTATGCTTTCGGCAAGCACTCGGAGCTGCTCGCGGGCCGCGGGACGATATACGTCGGCTCCGACAAGCATCGGATGTTTCCCTTTTGTGTTCTTTAGCTTGCGGGCCAGCTTGGCGGCGAAGGTGGTCTTACCCGCACCCTGCAGACCCGACATAAGAATAACAGTCGGATTCCCGGTCAGATTCAGCGGAGCCTCCGTTCCGCCCATGAGCGCCACGAGCTCGTCGTGAACGATCTTCACCATCAGCTCTTTCGGCTTCAGGGCGTTGATGACGTTCTGACCGATAGCCTTCTGCTTCACGGTGTCGGTGAAGGTCTTGGCCACCTTGTAGCTCACATCGGCATCCAGAAGCGCTCTGCGCACATCCTTGAGGGTCTCCGCCACGTTGATCTCCGTGATGCGGCCTTCGCCCTTTAATATCTTGAATGAACGCTCAAGGCGTTCGGAAAGGTTATTGAACATATCTTTTATTAATTCAAATTTCGCAAGTAAATTTAAATTGGTTTATGGTTTGGGTTTACGGTTTAGATAATACCAATTGTCTCGATATCCCATTCAAAGGGCAACCTCTAAACCCTCACCTTAAACCCTAAACCTTCATCCCGGTTAAAGACGGTTTGTGAGCGTGTCGGGGAAAATCACCGTGGGCTTCCATGCGGCGGCCTCCTCGGGGGTCATCTGCGCGTAAGTCATGATGATCACCACGTCGCCGGGCTGCGCCTTGCGCGCGGCCGCCCCGTTGAGGCAGATAACGCCGCTGCCGGGCTCGCCGGCGATCACATACGTGTCGAAACGCTCGCCGTTGTTGTTGTTCACTATCCATACGCGCTGCCCGGGAAGGATATTGGCAGCCTTCAGAAGCGTGCTGTCGATAGTGATGCTTCCTATATAGTTGAGATTCGCCTCTGTCACTGTGACGCGGTGAATCTTCGACATCATCATCTCTATTAACATCTCTGTCAGATTATTAAATAGTTTATGGTTTGGGATTTGGGGTTTATGGTCTGGGGTTATGGTTTAGATAATACCTGTTGTCACTATAATCGAATCAAAGGGTAACCTCTAAACCTTAACCTTAAACCCTAAACCGGATTTAAACCCTAAACCGGATTCCGGCTCAGGGTTTGCGGTAGGCGATATTGTCGATCAGGCGAACCTCGCCGCAATAGACCGTGATGCATCCCACGATCCAGGGACTCTCCTCCCATTCCTCAACGGGCAGAAGCGTGCGGGCGTCGACGATCTCGAAATATTCCACCCTCATCTGCGGAACGGCGTCGATCTGCTCCACGACGGTATCGTGAGTGGCGCGGACGCCGTGGCTCTTCGAATATTCCACGCTCTCCTTCAGGGCGCGGTGGATCTCCGGAGCCAGACGGCGCTGCTCGGGTGTCAGAAGCGCGTTGCGGCTCGACAGAGCCAGGCCGTCGTCGGCGCGCTTGATCGGACACGGGATGATCTCGACCCTGATGCCCTCCGATTCAACCATATTGCGGATAACGGCGATCTGCTGGAAGTCCTTCTCGCCGAAATACGCCCTGTCGGGACGAGCGAGCTGGAAGAGACGGCAGACAACCTGCGCCACGCCCTGAAAATGACCCGGACGATACTTCCCCTCCATAACCTCGGCGGCCGTTCCCAGACGGAACTCATGACGCGGCTGAGCCGCCGGACCGCCCGGATACATCTCCTCGACCGACGGAGCGAAAACCGCCGTCACGCAGGCCTCGGCCAGCAGACGGAAATCGTCCTCCTCCTTACGCGGATAGGTGGCAAGGTCGGTAGGATTATTGAATTGCGTCGGATTGACAAACACACTCACGATTACACACGGATTCTCGCTCACCGCGCGCTCGACAAGCGACAGATGGCCGGCGTGAAGCGCCCCCATCGTCGGCACGAGTCCGATCTGATTGCCGTTTCTTTTCTGATGCCCTACGAATTCCTCGAGCTCGGCAACTGTTCTGATTATAATCATATTCTTATAATTTGGAACCCGGCACGCCGCCACGGACATCTCCCCGTTGAGCAATGCCGTCATTACCATGTTTCAACCTGCAAAATTAATCAAACTTTATGAATCTCCTATAATTTTGGCCCAATCTTCTATTTTTTAATCCCGATTAATCATGAATAACCGGGATTTATCCTGATTAATCCTGATCGGAGTTCTCAGAGTTCTCGGAGTTCTCAGAGTTCTCGGAGTTCTCGGAGGCAGGCACGCGGAAAGCGCCGGAGGCGCGATGTCCTTACAACCCCCGGTGTAAGCCGGGGGAGCAGAAACCACCCCCTCTCCTCGACGTGTGCGAGCCGAAGGCAAGCCTCTCCTCGCGTCAGCCCGATTCAAAATTCAAAATTCAAAATTAGTTAAAAGTTGCTATAATTGCAGTTTCCACGCCACGCCGCAACCTCCTCATAACGCGCGATTCAAAAAATTTTATTAACTTTGCGAAAGTTTTTTATTCTTTAATATGTCAAAACAAAGGATACTTTTTGTCGCTCCTGAAATTGCGCCCTATCTTCCCTCCTCAGAAAACTCGAATCTGGGCCGCGACCTCCCTACCTCGATGCAGGCGCGGAAATTCGAAGTGAGGACTTTTATGCCTAATTTCGGTGCCGTCAACGAGCGGCGCAACCAGCTTCACGAGGTGATCCGCCTCAGCGGCATCAACATTCCGATCGATGACGCCGACCACCCGCTGATCATCAAGGTCGCATCAATGCAGCCTTCAAGAATACAGGTCTATTTCGTTGACAACGACGACTATTTCCAGAAGTTGGAGTCGGACGTCGACCCCGTCGGCACAAACCGCCCCGACAACGACGAGCGAGCTATCTTCTTCGCCCGCGGAATGGTGGACACCGCTCGGAAACTCCGCTGGGAGCCCGACCTCATGTCGGTTTCCGGATGGATCTCGGCCCTCGTTCCCCTTTACGTCAAGAAGATTTTCTCCGACGGAACTTCTTTCATCAACACCAAGATTGTCTATACCGTCCTTAACGAGATGCCTTCCGAGACCGTCGACCCCGACATACTCGAAAAACTCAAGACCGACGGCATAAAGGCCGCCGACCTCAAGCGCTTCAAGGACATGGCCGCCGACACCTCGCTGCTCTACAAGATGGCGATGACCTATTCCGACGCAGTAGTCTTCTATTGCAAGACCCCTGACCCCGACCTGCTCGAATACGCGCAGTCTCTCGGCGTCCCCGTGGTCACGATGGATCCCGAAGCCAACAATACCGAAGAGTATTACAACCTTTTCCAGTCTCTAACATCCAACGAAAAGAAATGAACTCCAGAATATTCAAGACGGGAATGCCCGCCGTCCTCTTCGCCGCTTTCTCCTTCATCCTTTTCCTCGGCTCATGCCAGGATGACGTCAGCAACGTCGGAGGCTCGCTCGCCGGCAACGAGGTGACGATCACCGTCGACTCCCTGGCAATGCAGATCGAGCACTCAACCGTCTACGAGCCCGTCTACAACGCGCGCTCAACCACCAAGCTCCTGGGCCGAATCAGCGTCCCGCAATATGGCGACCTCGACTGCTCTTTCGTCACCGAGCTTATGTGCGCCACTAAAATGGGCATCCCCGACTCCATCACCGTCAACGACATCGACTCGATGCGCCTGATGCTCTCCGTGCCGCGCGGCTCGCTCACCGGCGATTCCCTCGCCCCGCAGCAGCTGAAGGTTTTCCGTCTCACGAAACGTCTTCCCGCCGACATCACCAACGAGTTCGATCCTGCCGGATATTACGACCCATCGCGTCCGCTCGGCGTCCGCAGCTATACCCTCTCGGCCATAGCCTCAGGCGACACCGCGTTCATGCAGGACCAGTATATCCGAATCCCGGTGATGATGCCAAAGAAGTTCGCGACCGATTCCTTCGAGGCATACCGCAACAACAATCCCATCTTCCAGTGGCCCCAGAGCTTCGCCCAGGCTTTCCCCGGCCTCTATATCGAGCAGAACTTCGGAAACGGATGCGTGGGCTCGATAACAGGAGTCCAGGCCTTCACCTACTGGCACCGCACCGAGATGAGATATGAGAAAGACCCCGCCTCCGAGACCGGAGCATACCATTACGTGCCTTATACGGTGCGGGATTCCGTGTGCCTCTTCGCCTCCCAGCCCGAGGTGATTTCGAGCAACATGATAAAGTTCAGGATCTCCGAAAGCATCAGGAAGCTCGTGGCCGAAAAGAAATCGGTGGTCACCACTCCCGGCGGTTATTACGTGAAGATCAAATTCCCAGCCCGACAGATCATCGAGAAATATAAGGACGACCTTTACCGTCTTTCGGTGGTTTCGCGCCTTTCTTTCCAGATTCCGGGACACGAGATCAAGAACGACTTCGGCATCGGCGTCGTCCCCACCCTGCTGATGGTCAAGACTTCGGAGCGCGAGAAATTTTTCAACGAGAACAAGATTCCTGACGGGAAGACCTCCTTCACCGCCACCTACAACGCCACCACCGGCACCTACTCCTTCAACAATCTTCGCGACTACATCATCAGCATGATCGACAAGGGAGAGGGCATCACCGAAGACGACATCGACTTCTCGCTGGTGCCTGTGGTGATCTCCACCGAAGATGTTTCGAGCTATTACGGCAATTCTACCACATACGTGACGCGCTGCGCGCCCTATATCGGCCGCCCTACCATGACGCTCCTCGACCTTGACAAGACTGTCGTGGCGTTCACGTTCTCAAGCCAGATCATCGACTGACACCCGCATCAATCATCCCCCCTGAATAAATCATCTCTCCGAAATAGAATATGAGTCTCGCCATCCTTCTTTTCAGTCTTCTCTCGTTTCTCACCGGCGCGCCGTCGCCCGGCGAAAACCAGCGCGCCGAGCTTCTCTTCGTCGGCGACGCCATGCAGCACCAGGCGCAGCTCGACCGCGCCCGCGAGATCGCAGGAGGAAAAGGCTACGACTATTCGGGTTGTTTCACATATATAGCCCCTGCCGTGACGGAGGCCGACTACGCCGTGTGCAACCTCGAGGTGCCTCTCGGAGGCGGTCCCGATTATACGGGTTATCCCTGCTTTTCGGCTCCCGATTCCTACGCCAGCGCCCTCAAGGACGCCGGCTTCGACATGTTCCTCACCGCCAACAACCATTGTCTCGACCGCCGCGACAAAGCCGCGCGCCGCACGCTATCGGCCCTCGATTCGCTGGGCGTCGACCATATAGGCACATACCACGACCGCGCGCAGCGCGACTCCCTCGTGCCTTTCATCCGTAACATAAAGGGATTCCGGGTCGGTTTCCTCAATTATACCTACGGCACCAACGGCATTGAGCCCCGGGAGGGCGCGGAAATCTCGCTCATCGACCGCGACCGGATGGCGCAGGAGATAAAGAAGACTCGCGACGCCGGAGCCGAAATCGTGGTCGTGGCCATACACTGGGGCGTGGAATACGTGCTGCTCCCCAACGCCAACCAGAAGAGCCTGGCGAAATTCCTCGTCGACCAGGGCGTCGACATGATCATCGGAGGCCACCCCCACGTGATCCAGCCCATGGAGATCGTGCGCAACGAGAAGGAACAGAAGGATGTGCTTCTCGTATACTCACTCGGCAATTTCATCTCCAACATGAAGACCGGCGACACCCGCGGCGGGGCTCTGGTGCGGGCCACGATCGAACGCGGCTCCGACGGCAAAGCCCGCTTCAAGGAAGCGGATTACGACACATTCTTCTCGGCCAAACCCGCCGGAGGAAACACCAACTTCACCGTGATTCCCTCCTGGATGCCCGACCTCATCCCCGCCGCCCAGCGCCAGCACTGGATGATCTTCGACCGCGGAGCGCAGAAGATATTCGACACCCATAATGTCAACGTGCCCCGCAGACATAAATAAGCCCGGCGCGTCAAGACGTCAGCGATAGAAGCGAAATAGAAGTAGAAGAAAAAGACAGAAAGCAAAAGATAGAAACAGATAATGATTCAGACGAATAACCTTTGCATGCAGTTCGGTAAACGCGTGCTCTTTCAGGATGTAAATCTCACATTCAACCGTGGCAACTGTTATGGAATAATCGGAGCCAACGGCGCAGGAAAATCAACCCTGATGAAAATTCTTTCGGGAGAACTCTCCCCCACACACGGAACGGTGACCTTCGGCCCGGGCGAGCGTCTGTCGGTGCTGAGCCAGGATCACTTCGAGTTCGACGAATGCACCGTAATCGAGACCGTGCTCCGCGGCCACACCGTGCTCTGGGACATCATGCAGCAGAAAGACGCCATCTACGCCAAGCCCGATTTCTCCGATGAAGACGGCATCAAGGCCGCCGAACTCGAGGAGAAGTTCGCCGAGCTTGAGGGCTGGAACGCCGAAAGCGACGCAGCCGCCCTGCTCAGCGGCCTCGGCATCAGGGAAGACCGCCATTATATGCTCATGAAAGACATGAGCGCCAACGAGAAGGTGCGCGTACTCCTCGCCAAGGCCCTCTTCGGCAACCCCGACAACCTGCTGCTCGACGAGCCTACCAACGACCTCGACCTCGAGACCGTGGCATGGCTTGAGAATTACCTCTCCAATTTCGAGAACACTGTGCTCGTGGTGAGCCACGACCGCCATTTCCTCAATGCCGTCTCCACCCATACCCTCGACATAGACTACAACAAGATATCGCTCTTCGCCGGCAACTACGACTTCTGGTACCAGTCGTCGCAGCTCGCCCTGCGCCAGCAGCAGGCCGCCAACAAGAAGGCCGAGGAGAAGCGCAAGGAGCTCATGGAGTTCATCCAGCGCTTCAGCGCCAACGTGGCCAAGAGCAAGCAGACCACAAGCCGCAAGAAGATGCTCGAGAAACTCAACGTCGAGGAGATCCAGCCCTCCACCCGCCGTTATCCCGGAATCATCTTCACTCCCAACCGCGAGGTGGGCAACAAGATCCTCGAGGTGAAGGGTCTGGCGGCGAGCGTCGACGGAGAGACCCTCTTCTCCGATGTCAACTTCCAGGTCGAGAAGGGCGACAAGGTGGCTTTCCTCAGCCGTGATCCCCGCGCCATGACCGCATTCTTCGAAATAATCATGGGCAACCGCAAGCCGGATGCCGGAGAATTCGACTGGGGGCAGACCATCACGACGGCCTATCTCCCGCTCGACAACGGCTCTTTCTTCGAATCAGACCTCAACCTTGTCGACTGGCTCTGCCAGTATAGCTCCGACTCTTCGGAAATCTATCTCAAGGGATTTCTGGGCAAGATGCTTTTCAGCGGAGAGGAAGTGCTTAAGAAGGCAAGCGTGCTTTCCGGAGGGGAGAAGATCCGCTGCATGATCGCGCGCATGATGCTCACCGACGCCAACACCCTCGTGCTCGACTCCCCTACCAACCATCTCGACCTCGAGTCGATCCAGGCTTTCAACAACACGCTGCAGAATTTCAAGGGCGTCGTCCTCATGTCGAGCCATGACCATGAGTTCATCCAGACGGTCTGCAACCGCGTGATCGAGCTCACGCCCAAGGGCATCATCGACAAGATGATGGACTACGACGACTATATCGTCGACGAGAAAGTTGCCGCCGCCCGCGAGCGCCTCTACAACTGACCCGCCATTTACTGACTGCCCGACGCTTCGGAAATGAAAGCCTCCACCTGAGGCAATGAAGCGTCTTTGAGCAGAACCGTATTATCAGAGGAGAGAAGATATATCACCGGCATTGCCGGAAGTGAATATATCTCTCTCCTTTCTATTTCTCCGGCCGGAGAGTAGCCGTCAAGCCAGGAAAGGGGGAGAATGCCGGAAGAGTTTTCCCAGATCTTTCTGTCGCCGTAAGGATATACGGCCACCACACGCAGCCGTCCGGAAGCAACCGCTTCCGAAAGCGGACGCATCTCTTTGAGAAGATTCAGAATCTCATGGCAATGGCTGCATTCCGGGTCATGGAAAAGCAGCATCGTCAACCCGGCTTTTGCCGTCTCCCTGTATAAGGAAGTGATTCTGCCTTCGGATAGTCCGATTTTAAAATCGGCCGCTTTAGTGCCTTTTCGGTTCTTCATGACATCGGCTATACGCTCCCTTATCCTCGCTTTAAGCGCCTGATCCGGAAAATCCGATTCATCGGCGCCCTTAAGGAAAAGATAATACGTCTCCTCATCCCGCATATAGGAATTCGGACTGGTCAGAAACAGCTCGGCCATCTCCAGAACCCGGAGGTAAGCCTCCTCCGTTGCCCGGGCCTTGTCCATAAGAATTGCGACCGCCGTTTCCGCATCCTGCGCGGAAGCGTAAGGAAAAACGGAGAAATATCTTTTGAAACTGTTTTCCATGAAACGGTCGTCCCGGATCTTCAGGCTGTCGGTGAAATCCATCCTGTCCCAGAAATGGACTATCGTATACCCGGCCTCCTCCCTCTCGTCGGCTATATGTTTTCCGATTTCGACTATTCGGGCAAGACACGTCACCAGGGATTCACATCATACGTCATCGAGCCCCGTTTCTGGCTCCGCAGAGATTCTTCGTTCAAGGGATTGTTCGCGGGAATCTACGGCCAGTTCGGCGATTACAACGATATCAACCCCTCGCGCAAATATACAGGCCATTTCTGGGGAGCCGGCATTTCCGCAGGATATCTGTATCCCGTCTGGAAAGGACTTGCGCTCGAATTCAATGTCAAGGCTGGTTACCGCAATACCGAAATCAAGGAATATGTGCTCAATCAGGAGTGCGACCGCTGTCTCGACCGGAGGTTCAGCAGGAACCGGTTCGTGCTTTCGGGTTTCGCGCTCAACGTTTCCTGGAGATTCTGAAAAAACAAAAAAATAACATACAATTATGAAAAAACTATTTACACAGCTGGCGCTCGCCTCGCTGCTTATCGCCTGTGGCGCCTGCTCCTCTGAGGAGGGAACCCCTGAAGAAAACCAGACCGGACGAGTTTTCGTCAAGCTTGAGAATGTGATCAAGCCCTCGACCAAAACGCGCACGATGGAAAATCCCAAAACCGAAGCCGACGTTACCGAATTCCACAACGGATTCATTATCTTCGGAACCCCTAAAGAGGCTATCCGCAAACATTACGAAATAGTTTCAGATCCTGCTGAAGCAAACAAGAACGACCATATAGTCCTGCTCGACGAGCTCCTTGAGGGAAAGACATTCGAGGGAATACCCGGCGACGTCACAAACGTGGCTATAGTGGCAAATGTTACCGAGGATGAACTCAATCCAGAAGACTTCCACAACGGCACGATCCGCTTCCACAACGATGTTCTCAACCACGTGATCCAGCTCCGCAACCAGTATGCCGACAACATGAGCCATGTCGCCCTTTACGACATGAAGATGCTCCAGGGCGTCACCGGCGGCGCGATGAGCGCGGCTCTTGAGCTCCGTCCGATGTGCGCCCGCCTGGAGATACCCAAGATCACCCCGGGGCCTGACGTGGTGGAATATCAGGTTGACGGAATATATCTTGCCGGTTTCTACAACCAGATGTATATAAGCCAGATCTCAAACCGGGACTTCTGGACAGGTCCCGACTACGACACTCAGGATCCTTCGCTTGCCCTCAGGAATTTTTATACCGGCTATCCCTATCTGGCCCATACCGGAAGCGATATCCGCGCCGTGAAGGAAACCATGACTTCCGGAGAGACCACTCGGGAAGTCACCGCCTTCTATCCCTCGGAGGAAGGAAAGGTCTGGGCATTCCCGTTCTTCGGCAAATACGAAAGGCGCAATGACGACCAGCATTACGGCCTGAGGCTCATCGTGAAGGTCTCACATCTAAAGGTATATCTCCTTGACGACCACGGCAACCGAGTGCCGCGCGATGTCACCGAGTATGACAGGCAGCAGGGCATTCCCGAAGAGCGCGCCGGCATCCGCTATCTGAATATCAACGGGTTTGTGGAAGATTATCACAACACACTCGCCGAGCCCATACAGTTCTACAACGGAAATGTCTACACTGTCCAGAACTTCGAGATCACCACGCAGAATCTCTCCGACAAGATTATGCCCAACGACATAAACGTCACGCTTTCCGTCACTGTAAAGCCCTGGATAATCAAGAAAGTATATCCCCAGATCTAATTCTAATTCTCATTCCTCCCATAAGACATGTCTAAATCATTTACAGGTCTTCTTGCCGCGGTTCTCCTTGTCGTCTGCACTTCGTGTGTGACGGAAGTGGATGTGGCCGATTGCGAAAACACTTTTCTCAGGTTCGAATATATGGCCGACGGAGAGAGGGATGTTTTCCCCGACTATATCTCTTCGGTGACATGCTGTTTCTATGGCGAGGACGGAGAGCTTGTGAAACAGGAGACCGTCGACAAACAGGCTCTCGACATGTTTCAAGGGCTGAAAATCCGTCTGCCCAGGAAAGGGAACTATTCTCTTGTGGCATGGGGCAACGTGGGCGATAACTGCCGGCTCGCGACAGAGACTCTGGCCGAAGCGAAAGTATGGGTCGCCGACGAGACCCCGCAGACGCTGGGGCCTCTCTATCTGGGGAATCTCGATTTCACCCTCGACAGCACCGACGGAGCCCATGAATGGACCGTCAGGTTTCATTCGGCCCACATCACGCTGAACGCATACATACGCAGCACGCTGGCAGACGGAGCCTCGGCATATTCGATCCGTATCGGCAAATTTCCTGCGGCTGTGGCTGCTGACGGCGATACGCCCGGCCCCGACAAAACCTACATCCCCGTTTTCAAAAAAAATGAGGGCGACCTGCTTGAATCAAAGACTCAGCTTCCCCGTTTCGCAGAGGACACCGATGCAGTGATCGAGGTCTTCAGCACCATCACCGGGCAGAAAGTCGCATCGGTAAGCCTGGCGGAATATATGGCCGCCAACGGGCTGCGTGTCTCCGGGATTGAGGAAGCAGAGATCGACGTGCTCATAGCCGTGACGGGAACAAACATATCCATCCGTTTCCCCGGTTGGAAGCCTCGTCCGGTATATCCCAAAATCTGATAATCAAAATAGAAATGCTCAGACAGATATATAGAGTATTGGGTCTCGCTGTCGGAATCCTGCCGCTCCTCGCCGGCGGCTGCTCCTCGGAAATGCCCGATGACGCCGACGAGATGATTGCAGTCACCTTAGCGACACGAGCCCCCTCCGCCTCTGACGATGACGGGCTCCACGCCGACCTTGCGATAAACGACGGGGTTATCCTCATATATGACCGTGACGGAAACTATGAGACCGGAGCCGTGATCGACGCAGACAGGAAAATGACCTCCGTCGTGGTGTCGAAAGGAAAAAAACGGATCGTGGCCGTGATCAATCCGTCAAAAGACTTCCGAAGCCTGATTGCCGAAGACTGCCATGAGAGGGTGCTCGATGAATTCGGCAACCCTAAAGTCTTCAACGGAGTGGAGTTGTGGCGAGACATAAAGCCTGTATATGAAAAATATAGCGATCTTTCCGAAAACATCACCTTTTCCGAAGACTGTCTCAAGGCCGTCAGGAATTCCGGCAGGATGCTTCTTGTCCATGACAAGGAGGTTCTGATAGATTCGGACGACGACAGCGACGTATATATCGAGCTTCCCCTGACAGTCCCCATGTCGAGAGTCGACCTGCATGCCCGGGTGCTCCCGGCCGAGCAGAAACGGGTGGTTGACGCGGCGCTGAGGGTCTCGCATATATCCCCTTCCCTGAAATGGGATCTCACAAGGCCTCCTTTAGAGGGAACGGTAGAGGAGAAATACACAGGCATCTCCGACCGCATGACGTTGGTTACCTCGGAAGATGAACTCTTCGGCGACTGGGTGATGGCCAATGTAAAGGAGAACCTGCCCATCGCCAGGCTGTATACCTACGCCACCGACACCAACGTGCGTCTTGAGATAGGGCTCCGTTTCGACGGCAGCGTGGATTACGACTGGTATCCCGTCGACATGGCGGAGCTTATGAAACCCGATATCTTCAGGGGCCTTGAAAGCGGGCACCTCTACCAGATCTTCATAACCGTATATCCCGACAAGGTCGGACACATTATCGTCGATCCCTGGATCGTTCCGACCAATCTAATATTCACAATAGGATGACAATCATGAAATCATTCCTTTACATATTCTTTTGCGTCGCGCTCGCGCTCCTTCCCGCCGCCTGCGCCGACGATGTCTTTCCCGACAACCGCGACAACGCCGGGGTGATGGAGGGAGACCGCGCCGAGACTTTCGACGTCCCCCTGAGACTGCATGCCGAAAGCCCCCGCTCGATCGGACGCCCTCTCATAAAGGATATAGCCACCAGAGCCGAAGGCGGGGAAACGCCCGCAGATCCGGAAAAAGCCGCCGAAGAGGCGATAAAGGATATCTGGGTCTTCCAGTATGACGAGAACGGAGACCAGCTCATCGCGCCGCGTTTCTACACCGTGGAATCGACCGAAATCCGCAGGCTCAACATCCGTCTCGCCGAGGGAAAGGACAGCCATGTATATGTGCTCGCAAATACCGGCGACGCCCATTGGGCCGAAGGAAAGGATCTGTCGACTACCCAAAAATTCATCGCATATAAATATCCTTTTGACGAGGAGATGGTGGAAATGGGAGATGACGAGTTTCTTCTTATGGAGGGAAACGTGAAGGAGACGATCCGCAAGGAGTCGGATCTCCTCCCGATCGACATCCACCTCACGCGCATGATGGCGAAGATAAGCTTCAAGTATGTCACCAACGGCGAGGCGAAGAATCTGACGGTGAACCGGGTGCTCATCCACAACCTGCCCGAGGACATGAGAATGGAGGAAACCGAATCGGGGAATTACCCGGAAGGCGATTTCGCGACTCGCTCCATCACCATCAACAAGCAGCTGAGGCCGGGAGACGTCTACACATTCTATATGCCCGCAAACCGGAGAGGAAACACCACCAACACCGAGCCTGGGCTCAAGAATGACCACGCTCCCGACAAGGCTCTTTATATCCAGCTTTTCATAACTTCGAAAAGCAACGGATCCAACTTCCTTTATACGATCTATCCCGGAGACAACGACTATAACAATTTCGATGTCAAACGTAATCACAATTACAACATCCAGCTCACCCTCAACTCCGAGGGTCGCGACAACCGCGTGCTCGCCGCTCCGGCCAACTGCTTCGTGATGAAGCTCAACGACGATATCATGTTCGATCCGTATACACGGACGGAGGACGGAGGCGGCTGGAAGTATTCCGATTACGTCAATAAGAACGAGCCGAAGAAAAGGATCGCACGCGTCGGAATCCTCTGGCAGTATACCGACGTGATAGGCAACAACAGCGACGGCAAACGCGTCTTCATGGATGACAGCGACCGTATCCACGTCAAGTCGGGCAATAAATATGGCAACGCGGTTATCGCGGCCTATAACAGCGACAACGAGATAATCTGGTCGTGGCATATATGGGTATGCGAAGGCCAGCCGGCCAACCTTGAGAATGCCGTGGCATACAATACATTCGGATGGAACACGACATCAGGAATCCTTTCTTCGGCAGGACGCAACGTGAAGGGCCGCTCGCTGATGACGTGCAATCTCGGAGCGCGGCATGCCACCAATACAAAGCTGCCATCCTACGGAATGGTCTACCAGTGGGGACGCAAGGATCCTTTCCCGATCGGGAATATCGAGTTTCATGTGGATTTCTATGCATATAACAGAGCGAATGTCGGGGAGTTGCGCAACAATAATAACGGCCTGATAGCAATGACCACCGACGGATCAATCCATACCTCCGAGCTCTTCTCCACCGAACGCACAGGAGCATCCGTAGGCACAATAAACTACACCCTGAAGCATCCCACGCATTTCATAACCCCCGTCAAGTCTCCGACCTCAAATTCGAATCCTTCGGGTGCCGATTACTGCGACAATGACGGTGACTGGTTCTGGGGGCACAACGATCTGCTTTGGGGCGGTAAACCCTACGCCTCCGCTAAGAAATTCACTGTCCCCCCGGCCACTGACGGCTGCGTCCTCTCCGACAACGGAGCGACAAAAAAGTCGATCTTCGATCCATGTCCCGCCGGCTGGATGGTCCCCCCGGGAGACATGTGGCTCGGATTCACGGACAACGGCACAAACGCCAGAAACGCTGCCTACAGCCGGATCAACAGCATACACAGTTCAGATAATACGTCCGAACGCGGATTCAACATGTATGTCCAGCAATGGAAGAAAGGAAAGACAGTTTACTTCCCCAGCCAGGGACTGCGCACTGCCGGAGGACGCCCCTGGAGAAACGGAATGTGCGGCAACTATCATACCTCTTCCGCAGCGCAGGGAGGCCGTGTAAATATCTTTCATCTACATACTCCCGGAGAAGTCGATCCTTTCGAGACCTCGTACGGCTACACCCGTCGCGCGGTGGCAGGTCCTGTGAGATGCGTCCGCGATACCGACGATTAAGAAACAGCAATCAGTAAATCTAATCGAAAAAACTTCATTAATTGCCAAAACGGCTGCGTCTTCACATAAAGGGACGCAGCCTTTTTTATATCTTTTCTTTCCCTTTTCTTCTTTTAAAAACCATCAGATTCCTTGTTTGTTATTATTACAGAAACTTTATTCTTCCCGTTATGAAAACACTATATTCTATACCTCTGCTGGTGGCGGCCGCGCTGTGTGCCGCTGGCTGTGACAACGACAGCGACAAGACCCTCTCTCCCCTCCCCGACAAGACTTACAGCGGCACCGAGGCTCTCGATATCGACTATAACGACGCCGACATGAACGGCAAGAGCGCGACTCTCACCCTTAACGGCTCAAACGCCGTCATAACCTTCGACTCTAAGGTCGATCTCTCGCAGATCTCCGATTTATTCAAGGGAATGCAGCCCATTCCGGGCCCGGGCGTTTTGCCGGGAACACCGGTGCTCAGCCTTCCCGTCAGCCTCGTGGCCGACGGCGATGAATATTCCTTCTCCGGCAAGGGGGAGACGGATTTCGTCACTTATACTTATTCGGGAGATGTATCGGCCGATAAGCTCGACATTGATTTTGAAAACGTAATGCTGAAGAATCAGCGGCTGGCAAACACCGCCTGGAAGCCGGCGCCGCTCGTGGCCTCCGGACTTGAGGTGACATCCTCCCCTCTTCACATCGTTTGGGAATCCTCCTTCCCCGCTCCGTTGGAGGGCTTCGACGGCTCTATACAGGACGCGCTTACGCTGCTCTCCGTGCTGCCGATTATTCCGGTCTATAACAACACAGCCTATATGTCGGTGGCGCAGGCTCTGGCAAGTTCGCTCAAGAGCGTAGGCTTCAATCCCGACGGCAACGCGGTGGTGACATATCTGCAGACCGTAAACGGCGCCGCACAGTTCGCGCAGGCGCCCAAATGCATGATCCAGTATCTCCCGCTTTCCGACGCGATGATGAAGCTCTTCGTCAACCCCACCGATCTCATGGGCCAGATCCTCGTGAACGGCTCGAGCCATCCCGACCTGCCCCCCAATCCGTTCGGCAAAGCCTCGCGCGCCGACTCAGGGACTGCGACGATCGAAAGCATGACATCAATCATACAGGCGCTCGCGCCAATGATCGCGGAAGGCTTCCCGATGCAGTATACACTCACTCCGGGCTCGCTTCAGATATTCCTTAATTCAGATGTATTGTTGCCTCTGGTCAAGGGCGTTATCGTGCCGATTCTCAACGATCCGATAATAAAGGCTTCGATTATTGAAAAGCTGAAGGCGAACGCCCAGCTGCAGAGTTATTTCCCGATGTTCGAGAAATTCATGGAGATTCTCCCCGCCGCCATCTCGGCGACGACCCGTATCGAACTCGGCATCAACCTCGTCAAATACTGATTCCTGCCGTCTCCCAATTCAACATTCAACATTCAAAATTATCCCTCGAGTTCCATCAGTTCGAGAAGGCGCATTTCCGACTCGTCGAGTGTCTCCACGACCTCGGCGAGTCTTTTTCCTGCCACCACGATCTCCTCGTTGCCGAGAGTGCCTGAAGAAAGCTGCGTCTCCAGGTCTTTGCGCTCCTCGGTAAGCCGGTCGGTAAGCGCGGTCAATTCCTCCATCTCCCTGCGCTCCTTGAAGCTGAGCTTGCGCTTGGATTCGTTCTGGCGCCGCGACTGCTTCCGCTCCGGCGCCTTCACCGTCTTCTCGGCCTGACGCCGCTCCTTCTCCTCCTGCGCCACGCAGTGGCGGTAGGTGGAATAATCGCCCGGGAAATCCCTCACCATGCCGTCTCCCTTGAAGACGAAGAGATGGTCTACGATACGGTCGAGAAAGAAGCGGTCATGGCTCACCACGATCACGCATCCCTTGAATTTCACCAAATAATCCTCCAGAACCGAGAGCGTCATGATGTCGAGGTCGTTGGTGGGCTCGTCGAGAATCAGGAAGTTGGGGCTCCGCATCAGCACCGTGGCCAGATAGAGACGCCGACGCTCGCCGCCGCTGAGCTTGTAGATATATTTCTGCTGAGTCTCGGGCGTGAAGAGGAACTGAGAGAGGAACTGCGAGGCGGAGAGACGCGTCTTGTCGTCGATACGGACGTCCTCGGCGATCTCCCTGACGGCATCGATCACCTTCTTCTTCTCGTCGAAGCCGGTGAGACCCTCCTGACTGTAATAACCCCATCTCACGGTCTCGCCGATGTCGAAGCCGCCCGAATCTGGCTGCAGTTCTCCTAAAAGAAGCTTGATGAACGTGGATTTGCCCACGCCGTTGTCACCCACGATCCCCACCTTCTCGTATCTGGCGAAATTGTAGCTCCAGTGGTCGAGGATCTTCTTGTCGCCGAAAGCCTTGCAGACATCCTTGGCCTCGAATATCTTCGATCCGATATATGTGGATTTCACGTTGAGCGCCACTTCTTTTGTGGAAAGGTTGACGCGGCTGCGTTTCTCGAGGTCATGGAAGTTGTCGATGCGGTATTTCGCCTTCGAGCCGCGGGCCTGCGGCTGGCGACGCATCCATTCGAGCTCGGTGCGCAACAGGTTCTTCACCCTTGACAGCTCCGCGCCTAAGGCCTCCATGCGTTCCTGGCGCTTGGCTAAGTAATAGTCGTAGTTGCCCTCGTAGGAATAGACACCCTGACGGTCTATTTCGATGATACGACTGCAGATCTTATCGAGGAAATAGCGGTCGTGCGTAACCATCAGAAGCGTTGTCTTCTGGCGCGTCAGATAGGTCTCGAGCCATTCGATCATATCGATGTCGAGATGGTTGGTGGGCTCGTCGAGGATCAGCATGTCAGGCTTGGAGAGCAACACGCGCGAGAGAGCCACGCGCTTCAGCTGCCCACCCGACATCCGCTCCATCGGCAGGTCGAGGTCGAGGATATTGAACTGCGTCAGCATCTGGCGCGCAAGATCCACGCCGTTTCCCTCCTCGCTGTCGGAGATGTCGGCGGAGGCATATTCCAGCGCCGTCATCTCCGGCGGTATAGGGGGATTCTGCTCCAGATAGCCTACGCGGATGCCGTTGCGGAACACCACGTTGCCGCTGTCGTAGTCCTCGCGGCCCGCGATGATGTTCAGGAAAGTGGTCTTGCCGGCGCCGTTGCGCGCCACGATTCCGATCTTGTCGCCCTGGAAAACACCGAGCGTCACATCCTCGAACAGCAGGCGGTCGCCGAACGATTTGGCAAGCTTCTCTATCTGGAGGTATGATATCATATTATCAGATTTAAATTTAGCAAGCAAATTTAAATTGGTTTATGGTTTGGGTTTATGGTTTAGATAATACCGTTTGTCCTGATATCCGAGTCGTCAGGTAATCTCTAAACCTAAACCTTAACCTTAAACCCTAAACTTATACTGCGGCGATCACCTCGATCTCCACGAGCGCCTGCTTGGGGAGCTCCTTGACGGCGAAGGCGCAGCGCGCCGGGAAAACCTTCCTGAATTCCTCGGCATAGACCTCGTTCATGGGAGCGAAATAGCTCATGTCGGCGAGGAAGACAGTTGTCTTCACCACGTTGTCGAGCGAAGCGCCTGCCTCTGCGAGGATAGCCTTGATGTTGGCGATGCTCTGGCGCGTCTGGCCCTTGATGTCATCGGGCATGGCACCGGTTTCGGCGTTGATCGGGAGCTGACCCGAAACGAAAATCAGGTTTCCTGCCTGTACTGCCTGGCTGTAGGGGCCGATGGCGCCCGGAGCCGCTGTTGTGCTGATCTCTTTCTTCATGGTTTATTATTTTTGATTGTTATTGCCGGATTTATTCCCTGATTAATCCTGATCAATCTCGATTAATCCTGATTATTCTCGATTAATCCCGATTAATCTCGAGATTACCGAGAATCCCCTTAATAAAAAAGGGGCAGGAATCCTCGTCAGATCCTGCCCTCCGGAGCCGCGAGTGGGACTCGAACCCACGACCTTTTCGTTACGAATGAAATGCTC
>CAJTYD010000027.1 GCA_910583775.1 uncultured Muribaculaceae bacterium
CGACTTATACCCCAAAATTCGATGTTTTCAAATTTTTGTCATGTACTTAAAATTTCCAGTTTTCCGTAAAATCGAAATGATATCCGACCATTACAGGCACTCGCATTCCGAAGATACGGAGCGAGAAACTGTCTACTTCCATCATGTCCTTGGTGTCATCATTGGCAAGGATGCTGTTGTAGAAGAATTTCAAACCCGGTTCAAGATAGAGATTGGCAACAAGCGGCGCATTATAAATCGCTCCGAATTCAATACCTCCTCCGTTAGAAAGAGCATCCACACTCATATTTCCCATTGTAATATTTCCGGGACAAGTCACCTCGGCGGCAATACGGGCGCCGAAGTAGCCGTGATTGTCGGGGTTATTGAAGATTGTGTTCTGCGCGTTGGCGCCGAAAATGCAGGCCACGGCTGCCGTCATAGAAAGAATAAACTTTTTCATAATATTCAATTTAAAGTTATTCAATATTTTATATTATTGCAAAGCGCTTCTGAGGCGTTCGAGGGCGGCGGCGATGGTGGCCCGGGGCGCCGCGGTGTTGAATCGCATGAAGCCTTCGCCCTCCTTGCCGAACATAGTTCCGTCGTTAAGCGCGAGGCCGGCCTTGTTCTGGAAAAGATCCTTGAGCTGCTCCTGCGTCAGGCCTAACTTGCGGCAGTCGAGCCATACAAGATATGAAGCCTGCGGACGCCAGGGTTCTATCCCCGGGAGATTCTTCGCGCAGTAATCCTCGATAAACTCCACATTTCCCTGGATATATTCAAGGAGCTGGCGCCGCCACTCCTCTCCCTTACGGAAAGCGGCTATGGTGGCGATAGGAGCGAAAAGATGAGGCGATTCGAGTTCGTTGGCTTCGAGCTTGGAGAAGAATTTCTCGCGTATCTCCTTGTTGGGGATGATAGTATACGAGCTGACAACTCCGGCCACGTTGAACGTCTTCGTCGGAGCTCCGAAAGTTATGCTGCACTGCGCCGCCTCATCCGATACGGAAGCGAAAGGAATATGTTTCTTCCCCCAGAGCGCGAGATCGCAGTGAATCTCATCGGAGATAACTATGATGCCGCGCTTAGAGCAGAATTCGGCGAGACGCCGCAAAGTCTCGCGATCCCACACGATCCCCGCAGGATTGTGGGGATTGGCAAGGATAAGTATCTTGCAATCCTTGTCGGCCACCTTCTCCAGATTCTCGAAATCCATTTCATAGCGGTGCTCCCCTTTCACCTCGATCAGAGGGTTAAAGACCACTTCGCGACCGTTTGCGAGAGGAACGAGACGGAAAGGATGGTAAACGGGCGGCTGAATGATGACTTTCTCCCCCGGTTTAAGGAAAATGTTCACGGCAAAACCTATACCCTTGACAACACCGGGGATAAACGAGAGCCATTCGGGCCGGATCTCCCAGCCGTGGTGGTCTTTTATCCAGTCGACGATAGCGGGGCGATAGTCGGCCGGCTCGACGGTATATCCGAGAATAGGGTGACGCAGTCTTTCGGCAAGAGCCTCGATTATGAAAGGAGGCGTAGCGAAATCCATGTCCGCTACCCAGAGGGGCAAAAGATCCGGACTCCCGAAATGCTCCTCGAGAGCGTCATATTTGAGGGCGCCGGTGCCACGGCGGTTGATTATCTCATCAAAATTGTATTTCATGATCATAGATAGTTTATTGAAGTTTTACAGAATATCGGCAAAGATAGTTAAATAATTTTGAATTTGGAGAATGGGAATAAATCATTATATTTGCAGAAGCAAATAAAAAACAAATAAAAACAATTAAATCAACATAACCATAACCTGACAGAATGAGAAAAAAACTTTTTAAGATTGCCGCCGCATTGCTACTTGCCGCCGCAATCCCCGCCGCTGCTCAGACGAACGTGATCAAGACCCAGATCCCGCCCCGTCCCGCCGGAGCCACCGACATGATCGGCTTCCGCACTGCCCCCATGGATTCTGTACGTGTAGGATTCATCGGTCTCGGAATGCGCGGTCCCGGCGCCGTCTACCGTTTCGCCAACATCGACCGCACTTCCGTCAAGGCCCTTTGTGACAAGCATGCCGACCGTCTGGCCAAACCGCAGAAATATCTCGCCGATGCCGGACGTCCCAAAGCCACCGAATATTCAGGCGAGGATGGCTGGAAGAAACTCTGCGAGCGTCCCGACATCGACCTCGTCTATATCGCCACCGACTGGAACAACCATGTTCCCATGGCAGTCTACGCCATGGAGCACGGCAAACACGTCGCAATTGAGGTGCCGGCAGCCATGAATCTTGATGAATGCTGGCAACTTGTCAACACAGCCGAGAAGACACGCCGCCACTGCATGATGCTCGAAAACTGCGTATACGACTTCTTCGAGCTCACAACCCTCAATATGGCGCAGAAAGGCCTCTTCGGCGACATACTCCATGTTGAAGGCGCTTATATCCACAATCTCGAGGATTTCTGGAAAGCCTACGAAGGAAACTGGCGTCTTGACTTCAACGAGAAAAACCGCGGCGACGTCTATGCTACTCACGGCATCGGCCCCGCATGCCAGCTGCTCAACATCCATCGCGGAAACAAGATGAACTACATCGTATCGATGGACACAAAGGCTGTCACAGGCCCGAAGATAGTGGAGAAAAACCTCGGCCGCAAGAGCCCTGATTTCCAGAACGGCGACCACACCATGAGCATGATCATGACTGAAAACGGCCAGACGATGCATATCCAGCACGACGTGATGAATCCCCGTCCCTACTCCAGAATGTATCAGCTGACAGGCACAGAGGGTTTCGCCAACAAATATCCCACAGAAGGTTACGCCTTCCGTAAAGTCGCCGAATTCGAGGGGATGCCCGACCACGAGAACCTCTCAAGCCATTCATTCGTGCCTGACGACGTGAAAGAGGCGCTCATGAAGAAATACAAACACCCCATCCACGTGGAGACCGAGGAGAAAGCCAAGAAGATCGGCGGCCACGGCGGAATGGACTTCATCATGGACTACCGTCTTGTCTACTGTCTGCTAAACGGACTTCCCCTCGACCAGGATGTATATGACGCTGCCGAATGGTCGGCTATCGGCGAGCTCTCACGCCTCTCTATAGAGAACAACAGCGCGCCGGTGGAATTCCCCGACTTCACACGCGGAGCCTGGAAGAAACAGAACGGCTACAAGCACGCCACCAAGTAATTTTGAATGTTGAATTTTGAATTGGCTGACGCCGAATAGATTTTAGACAGGAGTACAGGAGTACAGAATTTTGTTCTACTGTGCTCCTGTCTTATTAACGTCTTCGACTTGTATTAGTACAGGAGCGTCGCAAGGATTGCGAATTGCCAATTGATTAAATTCCGCGGGATCTCAGTGATTCCGCGGAGTTTTTTTGAAAAGGGCGTTAAGGACTTTAAAGGCGTTAAAGACGTTAAGGACCTTAAGGGCTTTAAAGACATTAAGGGCGTTGAAGGCTTCGGGGGCCGGGAAGATTGCCGGATCCGTCAAAATTACTATGGTTTTCAGTCAAAAGAGGGTAAGGTTATTGTAAAAGAATCGTTTTATAATTATTTTTGCAGAAATTCATCGCTTAAACTTAATCTCTATATCGGAATAACCCCACATGAAAATCAAAAGTCTTATTGTTACTCTCGCACTGACGGTTTTCGCAGGCACATCCGCAGCCGCGACAGAAAACGTCTTTACGCTGAAGAACCCGGACTTCACCAGAAGCCCCTACAGCGGCATGACCCGTCAACACTGGATCGAAGCCGGAAAGTATCTGCTGAACGGAGCGTTCAGCTACATCCATACCCTTGACGATCCGATGAACTTTCCCAAACAGCTCGACAAGACCTATCCTCACGACGAGAAAGCCTCGAAGACAGCCAAACTCGAAGGTCTGGCAAGAACCCTCTTCGTGGCCGCTCCCCTGCTGAGGGAGGATCCCGAGCTTACTCTCAACGGAATAAAGGTGGCCGACTATTACCGTCACCAGCTCGTAAGCATCTCCGACCCGAAGAGCAAACATTATATTCCTCACCGCAAGGGCGGCCCGAGTCAGACCCTGCTCGAACTCGGATCGCTCGCAATCTCCATGAAAGTCGCTCCCGACGTTCTCTGGAAACCGCTCACCCGGAAACAGAAAGACGATCTCGCCGCCACGATGCTCAGCTACGGCAACGGCCCTTCGATCGGTTCGAACTGGATGTTCTTCAACGTCTTCATCATGAGTTTCATGAGAGACGAGGGTTACAAGGTGAACGAGAAGCAGCTCAAGGAATTCCTTGAGAAACTCGCCGACCGTTACAGAGGCGAGGGCTGGTATAACGACGCCCCGGCCTACGACTATTACAGCATGTGGGCATATCAGAGCTACGGCCCGATCTGGGCCGAGATGTTCGGCAAACGCCAGTATCCAGAGATAGCCGCGAAATTCCTCAAGAACCAGGGCGACATGATCGACAACTATCCCTATATGTTTGCCGAAGACGGCAAGATGAACATGTGGGGACGCAGCATCTGCTATCGTTTCGCCTGCGTCACTCCTCTGCCGCTAATCGAGCTCGGAGGCCATCAGAACGTGAACTACGGCTGGCTGCGCCGCATCGCCTCCTCGACGCTGCTGCAGTTCCTGCAGCATCCCGAGTTCCTTGAAAACGGACTGCCGACTATGGGATATTACGGCCCGTTTGCTCCGGCTGTCCAGATCTATACATGCCGCGGAAGTGCCTTCTGGTGCGGCAAAGCCTTCTTAGGTCTGCTTCTGCCGGAAACATCCGCTTACTGGAGTGCCACCGAAAACAACGGTCCCTGGGAGAAGGAACTTGCCAAAGGGAAATCATACGACAAATTCCAGCCTGCCACAGGACTGATGATAACCAACTATCCCAACAGCGGATCGTCCGAGATGCGCTCATGGTGTCATGAATCGGTGGCCAGGGACTGGCAGAAATTCCGCAGTTCCGAAAACTACAACAAGCTCGCCTACAACACCGCCTTCCCCTGGATGGCCGACGGCAAGGACGGCGAGGTCTCGATGAACTACGCTACCCTCAACGGCAAGAACGAATGGGAAGTGCTCCGCCTTTACGATTTCCTCGATTATAAAGACGGGATCTACCGCCGCGACGCGGTTCTTGAAACCGACACCAACGTGAGATATAACCTCGCCGACATAACACTTCCCGACGGAATCCTTCGCATTGACCGCGTAACCACCGCAGAGCCCAAGAAGATACGCTTAGGCCATTATTCCCTGCCTGACCTCGGCACGCAGTTCTCGGAAGAGAAACGCACCGTCGGCAAAGCCACCGCCTCGATCGTCAGCAACGGCGAATATCAACTCGCCGCCATTCCTCTCTATGGCTGGAGCTCCACTGCCGAGATCGAAAAAACGAAGGGGCTGCATCCTGTCAGCGATGAATGCGCCGTTCCGGTTCTCGCCGACACAAACGACGGCACATCGGTCTATGTCACGCTCCATCTCTGGAAGAAGGGCTCCGACGCCTTCACCGACCGCGAGCTTTCGCCCGTGAAATCCGTCAAGGTTTCCAAAGACAAGAAGACAGTAACCGTCAAGCTCGCCGACAAGAGCGTCAGGACCGTCACGTTTTAAGTAACAGGTCAGAGTTACGAGTGACGAAGTAACTATAACAAGGGGGACACGCCGACGGCGCGTCCCCCTTGTTATAGTTACATATTCATTGTTATAGAAACAAATTCATTTACAGAGATCTGATAAACTCGGCTCCTTTGTCGACTATGAGCGCATGGCCGTCGGCATTGAGATGAGCCGTGTCGTTTACGCCCTTGTTCTGGAAATACTTCGCTCTGAATTCCGGATTATTTACATCTATCCCGCATTCCTTTCCCGGGTCAAAAACAGGAATGGAATACTTCCCGCAGCATTTCCTTATCTCGGCGATCACCTCCTCGAAACCGGGACGATCAACATGCCAGGGAAGAACATAACCTATCTTCGCTCCGGAGTAACGGGTCTTCAATCCCGAGAGCAACCTGTCGAGCTGCTGCCTGAATATATTCATCTTTTCACTATTGCCCGCAACAATAGCCGCATCGTTATGCCCGGCGATGAGAAGAATATAATCAGCTTCCTCCGGCATTGCGAGATAGCGCTCGGTCATGGCCGGACCGAAGCCCTCTTTCGTACGGTCGAAAGCTATGCTGCTGCCGTTCCTTCCGAAATTCAGATAATACATCCCTAACTTTTCGGCGCACCTTGAATGCCAGCTCTCGCTCCATGGGCGAGAGTGATTACGGACATAACTGTCACCCAAAACCACGATTCGCTTTCCCTGAGTTGTTTCGCCATCTTTAGCTGCGTATGACTGAGCCGAAATCCCGACGATGCCCAGAATCATAATAATGATGTATGTTATAAATCTCTTCATAAAGCAATCTTCAGAACATCTTTCAGTTAACCTTCCATTCGATCACTCCTCCGCTCATGCCCTTGCGAAGCTGAGCCACGAGTTTCAGGGCTTTTGTCTTCACAGGCTTGAAATCCACATGGTTGTATCGGTTCTTCTCCACTCCGAAAGAAGTCTTAGCCTCCACAGGCTTCCATTTTCCCTTTTTGTCGCGATAATAGAGCGTCCAGCTCTCGGGAGTGCGGAAGTCGCCGTCATAATGATCGAGGTCGAGCCAATAGACATCCACGGAAGAAACCTTCTCCTCCTTATCGAACTCATAACCTATGTTCTCTTTCGTGCCCTTCCGCAGCCACCAGTAATGATACGGCTTAGAGTTATCGGAAGATGAAGTCGGTTCCCACAGGTCGTTATATCCCCAGGCCTCCTGCAGGTTCGAGGTAGCTGCGGGTTCCTCGGGATTGGCAGAGGATGGCTCGGAAAACATTTTCGCCCTCGAGGCAATGGTAGACGCAGGAACCGGACGGGCGTATTTTGCGGCGAAAGGCAGCCAGACGCTCATCTCGGCAGGTCCCCGGTTATTCCACACGGAATAAGGAATCGCCGTGAAGCTGACATCCTCCTCGCTTCCGTCGGGAAGCACCTTGCGTGCCGTTCCTTCAAGCACCTCCACCCCGCCGAGAAGATCCAGACGCATGGAAGCGCTCAGCATGGCCGTAGAAGGAAGATATTTGTCGAAAACAACTGAATCGGTCATTTCAGGCCCTTCCAGGCAATAGACCACCGGCCCGCGCTCCAGGGCGAACTTACCGCGATCGTCCAGAGCCCGGTAATCGGCCTTGACACGGTTGACCTGCATCGGGAAATCAATCTCTACCCTGTCGCCGGCCGACCATTCACGATCTAAGAGCGCATAGCCTTTTTCCGTATTATATTTAACTTCCTGACCGTTAACCCTGACTATTACCGGTGAAGAAACGGGATATGCATAGCTGTAGAGACCCGAAGGCACCGGCTTGCCCGACGCCCAGCCGGGTATGCGCAGACGCATGGTCCACTTCGCCCTGTTCTCGGGATTGACCGTGATCAGCACGTTTCCATTCCAGGGATAACCGGTGGTCTGAGAAATCTTCATCTTATTGTCTTCCGTCTCGACATCAGCCTCGCTCTGCCCGTAAAGATTTACATACACGTCATTGCCGCGTGTGGCATACATATAGAGAGGCACCGAGGCCATGAAACGGGTGATGTTGCCCGGACAGCACGCGCATCCGAACCAGGGGGCGCGCTGATGCTCTCCCATCGATTCGAGCGGGTTGTCATAGAAAAAACGGTCGCCGGAAAGCGACACTCCTGAAATCACGCCGTTATACAGCGCGCGCTCAACGATGTCGGCATAGCCGGAATCGCCGGTATAAAGAAACATGCGGTGGTTCCAGTAGACGTTGGCGATCGCGGCGCAGGTCTCGCAATAGGCGGTATGGTTATGGAGCTCGTAGTTGGGACCGAAACCCTCGCCCTGCGGACGCGATCCGATTCCACCCGTTATAAAGAGCTTCTTCGAAGCCATGTTATTCCAGATTCTCTCAAGAGCATCAAAATATGCCGTATCTCCGGTAAGCGCGGCCACATCGGCCACTCCCGAATAAAGATATCCTGCTCTCACGGCGTGTCCGCGGATCTCATCCTGCTGAAGGATGGGCTCATGGTCCTGCGAATATTCGTTAAGGCGATGGCCGTCGGTGCCTCGCCCGGTCTCCTCGACAAAATATTTCGCCGTCTTGAGATACTTTTCATTACCCGTAACCTTATACAGCTTCACGAGAGCCATCTCGACGATGGGATGTCCTGATGGAACATGCTTCTGCCCTTCGGCCGGGCCGAATACCTGGCAGACGAGATCGGCGTTCTTAAGCGCCACATCGAGCAGCGACCGTTTCCCTGTGGCCTGATAATGCGCCACCGCCGCCTCGTAGAGATGACCGCTGTTATACAGTTCATGACTGTTTATCTTCTCCCAGCGGCTCTTTCCCCACCATCCGGAAAGACGCTCGCAGCGGTTGGTGACGCAGGTGGTGAGATATCCGTCGGGCTCCTGCGCGGAGGCGATGATGTTGATCACGCTGTCGAGATAGGCGTCGAGCTTAGGGTCGTAATGCGCGGCAAGTGAATAGGAGGCTCCTTCGATTATCTTGTAGGGGTCTGTGTCATCGAAAGAGAAATCACCGCGATGCTCCCCCTTTTTGAGGCCGCCGGCAATGGCGAAATTATCGAACCTGCCGTTTATCTCGCATTGTCTGAAAGCCGATGGGATGGAGACGGTCCGGTTGGTCTCGATCCTCGGGGCCCAGAAAGTATCGGTGAAACGCACTTTGGTGAAAGGCACCTCGCGGATATCGGTGGTAAATCTCGTGGATTCAGGATTCTTCGCCTCGACTGAAGATTCGGTGAGGCCAAAAGCGGCAGCTGCCGCTGCAACGGGGATTATAAATTTTGCTAACTTCATGTCATGTCAGGTTTTTCTTATCAATCAGGCATTATGAAGCCGGGAAACGGCTTCATATCCCAAAGTTAATAAGAAAAACCAACATGACAAAATGTTAGAGCTTAAGCAGGGAGGAACCGGAGTCGCTGTTGTTGAGCGAACGGCGCCCGGTGCGGAAAATAGAGCCGAAATCGGCCTGATAGGTGACACTGAGAACGAGCATATTGGCATTGTTGCTGATATGCCTCTCCGAGCTGCGCGGAGATGTGGACGACAGATTCCATGACGGATATCGCGTGCCCTTTCGGTCGAACATATACATCCAGTCGGCACCGATTATCCAGTGTTTGCCGGGGGCGAACTGAAAACTGAGAGCGTCGCCGTTCTCGGCTTTGCTCACATACTGGCCTCCTAAGTACTTACCCGGCAACTTCCGCCAGTAAGAGACGGTGAAGGGGCCTTTACTCCAATAGACACTGACAGATCCGGAAAAAGAGGAAAGATTATGGCTCCAGTCAAGGCCTGCGGTGTAATAGCGGTTGAACGACAAGTTCAACGATGCTCCGAAACCATATAGATCGGAGAGGCGCAGGGTCAGTCCGGCTCTGTAGCTCATATCCTTGCGATAGTTTTCCGAGCGCGTAAGGAATCTGCGGTCGCCCAGATAGGAGACTTCGGTTGTAACAGCATTCCGGTTATCATTGAATCCAAGGAAAAGATTGGCGAAGAATTTCTTCTTCGTATACGACACGGATGCCTGATATGAGAAATAATCGGCCACCTTGAGGTCAGGATTTCCGTTGCTCACGATATAAGGTGAGGTCTGTTGCGGATAATCGGTAAGAGCTGAGAGACCGGGAATTCCGGGAGAATAGACGAATGCGGCCTGCACGTTCCACTCGCGCGAGGCATTCCACGACATGAAGAACTGCGAGCGGTTTCGGGTAAAGTTACGGTTGTTCATGTCGTTTTTCATTCTGAAGATCTTCATACCTGATGAAAGTCGGAACGTCACCTTCCCGACAATCTGCGACAGGCTCAGATAGGCATAGTTGTTGTTTTCGGTAAGGACAGGCTTATAGTCTTCGTCTATATAGGTGTTGGTGCTTCTTGAAATCGTGTTCTGGTATCCGGCCGACAATGTGGTTTTGTCGGAAAAGTCATGAACATAGCTGATTTCAGAAATCAGCGAGCGGCGACGGTTGTAGACGTCGGTGGAATAATCGCTTTCACTTCCGTCGGAATATTCATAAAGGTTCGAACGCTCGTATCTGTCGTTCAGAATAGTGCCGACAACCTGGACTTCCAGTGAATTTCTGTCATTGAATTTCTGACGGAAGAAAAGGTCGAGCGAAGGATTGAAATTCTTACCTCTTGATTCCGAATAAGATTTATAATCGCCTAAGAAAGAATCCTTGTAATCGGCGAATACGGATCTGTGATTGGTCATGATTCCGGCTATAAAGGTAGCGGAGAGAAGCGTTTTCTCTGATGGTTTGAAATCATACTTCAGCTTCAGCGGATTACCGAGATAATTAAAAGGATTTCTGTCGTGCGACTCTATGTCGACACGAAATTCATCGGAAACATAGGCCTCGATTTTGGTGTCGTATACCTTCTGATAGTTTCTCCAGGACGGCGTATAATAGAAAGTGAACTGAGAGGGGCCCTGGTGATAGGAGCCCCGGAGATTGGCGTCGAGGAAACCGGTCCAGGGGCAGCTTCTCATCCAGAAATAGACATTTCCTCCGTCGTTACGGACCTTTAGCCTGATGTTGATGAAACCGTTGGTACCCTTGTCGGCATATCTGGCCGGACTTACCCTTGAATACTCTATCTTCTCGATATCCTTGGGAGCAAGCGAATTGACATCATCCATTGTAGAGGGAACTCCGTTTATAAGTATAACCGGAGCCCCGCCGTCGACCGACAGCGAACGATTGATAAGATCCGCCTCCAGTCCGGGCAACGGGAGTTTCTGGAAGAGACTCACCGATGTAGAGGAGGCTTTTACCTCGGCCGTGGATGGATAGACGATGGTTCTTCCTTTGTTATAAGACACCTTTCCGGCGGTGACCGTCACGGCCTCGAGATCCGTTCCAAGCGGAAGGTAAACGTTTCCGACATTCAGGTTTCCGCTTCCCTGAGGGACAAGGACCTCCGACTCGCCATAGCCGAATCCTGTTATCCTCAAGGTCAGCGCCGATTTGTCGGAAGTATTGATAACGAACCTTCCGTCGGCATCCGAAGGAATCTCCAGCAGTTTTTTATCAGCGGAAAAAAGCATACATTTGGCTGCGGCGACTGCCGTCGAATCATTGTCGGCGAGCACGCGGCCTCTTATTTCGCGCGCATTTGTCGAAAATGGAATCAGACACAGGAGTCCGATAAGGATAAAAAGATGTCTTCTCATTTAATCAATTTTCTAAAAATTATAACCTTTTTAACAAATAGACAAGCAAACGTTTAATTTGTGACATTTCTATGCAAAAAAATAAAAAACTCTTCCCGGAGCCGGAGAGCCGGCAATCCGGGAAGAGTTCGTAAATTATCAAAGTAATTATGTCAGGCGTTCTCGGGACGAAGCTGGCGAACGACCGCACCCGCCTGCCACATCTCGCTTTCACGCAGAGCCTTGAGTTCTTTCTCAAGATTCTCGCGGTAATCCGGCTTGGAATTCGAGTCGATCGAGATCTGAGCCTCGTTTCCGGTCTTCACGCTTTCGTAAAGCTTCTTCATCACAGGCTTGATGGCGTCGTGGAAAGGAGTCATCCAGTCGAGCGCGCCGCGCTGTGCAGTGGTCGAGCAGTTGGCATACATCCAGTCCATGCCTTTTTCGGCGAAGAGAGGCATAAGCGACTGCGTGAGCTCCTCAACCGTCTCGTTGAATGCCTCGGAAGGTGTGTGTCCGTTCTCGCGGAGCACCTCATACTGGGCGAGGAAGAGGCCCTGGATAGCGCCCATGAGCGAACCGCGCTCTCCGGTGAGGTCGGAGACAGCCTCGCGCTCGAACGTAGTCTCGAACATATAGCCCGAGCCGATGCCGATACCGAGAGCGAGTGTGCGCTCGAGAGCCTTGCCCGTGTAATCCTGATAGATGGCGAAGCTCGAATTGATGCCACGACCCTCGAGGAAAAGCCGGCGCAGCGAAGTGCCCGATCCCTTGGGAGCCACCATGATCACATCGATATCCTTCGGAGGGACAACGCCCGTGCGGTCGGGCCAGGTGATTGCGAAGCCATGAGAGAAATAGAGGGCTTTACCGTCAGTGAGATCACTCTTGATGCGGGGCCATACGTCGAGAACCGCTGCATCGCTGAGCAGGCACATCACGATCGTTCCGCGCTTTGCGGCCTCCTCGATGCTGAAAAGCGTCTCACCCGGCACCCAGCCGTCGGCTACAGCCTTCTCGTATGTCTTGCCCTGACGCTGGCCCACGATAACGTTGAAGCCGTTATCCTTCAGGTTAAGAGCCTGTCCCGGTCCCTGCACGCCGTAGCCGAGAACGGCTATCGTCTCGTTTTTCAACACTTCGCGGGCTTTCTCCAAAGGGAATTCCTCCCTGGTGGTGACGGTTTCCACAACACCACCGAAATTCATTTTTGCCATAATACTTTTTATTTATCTATATTATTATTCTGTTTTTCAATACTTTCACGACGTTTCTCCTGCTCCTCGATAAAGAGAGTGACATATTCGGTATCAGATTTGGTGATCGCTACCCGACCGCTTCTCACGAACTGGGTTATCCCGTAGTTTTTCAGCTCCGAGAAAAGCATCTCGGTCTCGTCGCTGTGTCCTGTCTTCTCCAGCACCGTGTATTCACGTGTTATCTCAAGAATCCTCGCGTTGTGACGCCGGATTATCTGCTCGAGATCCTTCTCGTCGAGAAGCTGTGAAGTCGACACCTTATAAAGAGCAACCTCCTGATAGACGATATCGTCGTCGGTATAGAGGAAAGCCTTCAGCACATCGATACGCTTCTCTATCTGCTGCACCACCTTCTCGAGCGAACGGCGGTCGCTCCAGCAGGTTATGGTGAGCTTGTGGACCCCACGGATGGAACACGGGCTCGCCGAAATACTCTCGATATTCAGACAGCGGCGGGTGAAGATGATGGATATCTGATTCAGAAGTCCGACATGATTTTCCGAGAAAACCGTTATAGTGAACAATGTCTTATCTTCCATTTTCCTATTTGTTTAAGGGATAATACTCATCGGGATTCAGAAGGATCTCGTCGACGGGACGTCCGGCAACGGTCATCGGGAACACCATATCCTTCTCGTCGATATTCACATTTATAAGATACGATCCCTCGCTGGCGAGCATCCTCCCGATGGCTCCGTCGAGCTGATCGCGTCTTTCCACATTCTCCGCCGGAATTCCGTAGGCTTTGCAGATCATCACGAAATCAGGGTTCACCATCGGTGTCTGCGAAAAGCGGCCTCCGAAGAAGAGAGCCTGCCACTGGCGCACGTTACCGAGGAAATTATTGTTGCAGAGAATGATCTTCACGGCAGTGCCGTATTCCATGATGGTTCCGAGCTCCTGCATTGTCATCTGCAGGCCGCCGTCGCCGGTAAAGAAACAGACCGTACGTTCGGGCGCTCCCATTTTCGCGCCGATTGCTGCCGGGAGACCGAATCCCATCGTTCCGAGACCTCCGGAAGTGATGATGCTCTTCGGGTCGGTATATCGGAAATATCGGGCAGACATCATCTGGTTCTGACCGACGTCGGTAACAAGAATCGCCCGGTTGCCGGTGGCCTCGGCCACCTTCATGGCTACTTCTCCCATTCTCATGGCGTCGCCGCAATCCTGCGGATAAAGCTCCCGTTTCATGCACCGCTCCGCCTCGACGCGTTCCGGCTCCTCGAAAGAAGCGAGCCATTCGGTGTGCTTTCTCTCTTTCAGAAGAGGAAGAAGGGCGGTAAGTGCTTCTTTGGCATCGCCGTGGATCCTCGCGTCGGTCCTGATGTTCTTGTTGAATTCGGAGGCGTCGATATCGATATGGACGATCTTCGCCTGGGGGGCGTATTTCGAAGTATCGCCGGTGACACGGTCGTCGAAACGCATTCCCACAGCAATCAGGAGGTCGGCGCGGTTAGTGTTTACGTTGGGGCCGATATTGCCGTGCATTCCGAGCATTCCCTTATACAGAGGATGATCAGAGGGCATTGTGGAGAGTCCAAGCAGAGTCGCGGCAACAGGAATGTCGCATTTCTCGGCCACCGCAGCGAGTTCCTTTTCCGCCCCTGAGATCATCACTCCCTGACCTGACAGGATCATCGGCCGTTCGGAGGCGTTTATGAGATTCGCCACAGTCAGCAGATCGTCCTGACGAAGTTCCGGAACAGGAATATAACTGCGGATGAAATCGCATCTTTTGTAATTCCAGTCGGTGAATCCGGTCTGCGCGTCTTTGGTGAAATCGAGCACCACGGGCCCGGGGCGGCCGGTCCTCGCTATATAGAAGGCACGTGCGAGCGCGTATGCAACGTCTTCGGGGCGACGGATCTGATAGGCCCATTTCGTTATAGGCTGCGTTATGCCTACAACATCCGTTTCCTGGAAAGCATCGCTGCCGAGCAATGCGGATCCCACCTGGCCGGTGATGACAACGAGCGGAGTGCTGTCCATAAGCGCGTCGCTCAGTCCGGTGATGACATTTGTCGCCGCCGGGCCAGACGTAACGATGACAACCCCGACTTTCCCCGACACACGGGCATAACCCTGGGCGGCATGTATCGCGCCCTGCTCGTGGCGCGTCAGCACATGCAGGATTCTGTCGGAATAGGAATACAATTTATCGTAAACCGGCATTATCGCGCCTCCCGGATAACCGAAGACACGGTCTACACCTTCGGCTATGAGACCCTTCATCAAGGCCTCGGAGCCATTTATTTTCTCACTCATATCAGTGTTGTTAATGCAAGCAATCCATAAACCCGGCCATGTATAGCCGAGTAAAAAAAATAATATAAAAGATTATATGTCAACCCCAAAGCTACGCCTTTCAATCGAGACGCACACCACCTTTGTCGGCGGAGCTGACCATCGAGGCGTAAGCCCGGAGAGCCTTAGAGACTACTCTGTCTCTGTCTGTCGGGCGGAAAGCATCCTTACCCTTGGCCTCCTCGGCATTTCTGCGCGAAAGAAGTTCCTCGTCCGACAGCTCGACATCGATACGTCTCGCCGGAATGTCGATGCTTATGATATCGCCGTCCTTAACGAGACCGATGGCGCCCCCTGCGGCAGCCTCCGGAGAGATATGCCCGATCGAAAGTCCCGATGTGCCTCCGGAGAAACGGCCGTCGGTGATGAGGGCGCATTCCTTGCCGAGATGGCGCGATTTGATGTAGCTTGTCGGATAAAGCATCTCCTGCATTCCGGGTCCTCCCTTGGGGCCTTCGTATGTGATGACCACGACATCGCCGCTCTTCACTTTTCCGCCGAGAATGCCATCGACCGCCTCCTCCTGCGAACGGAAAACCTTCGCGGGACCTCTGAAACGGAAAATACTTTCGTCAACGCCCGCGGTCTTGACCACGCATCCGTCTTCAGCGATATTGCCTTTAAGCACAGCAAGGCCGCCATCCTTAACATAGCAATGGTCGACATCGCGGATGCATCCATTTTCGCGGTCGGTGTCAAGCTCTTCATAATATGTTTTCTGAGAGCCTAATTTCAGGTTCCTGCCTCCTCCGGGAGCGCTTTTCCATAGGATTCCGGCCTCCCGTATCATTTCATCCGACCCGATGGCATAGCGCTCTATCGCCTCGCCGAGCGTAAGGCCGTCGACACGTCTGACCGAGGTGTCGAGCAGACCGGCGTCGGCAAGCTGCTTCATGATCGTCAGTATGCCGCCGGCGCGGTTCACATCCTGAATATGGTAGGCTGAATTGGGAGCGACCTTGCAGAGCACCGGCGTCTTTCTCGAGAGCATATCGATGTCGGCCATGGTGAAATCAGCGCCGGCCTCGTGGGCCACGGCCAGAAGATGAAGCACGGTATTGGTCGAGCCGCCCATGGCAATGTCGAGGCTCATGGCGTTGAGCATGGCCTCCCGGGTGGCGATATTGCGCGGAAGAACGCTTTCGTCGCCATCCTCATAATAGGCGTATGCGTTCTTCACGATCTGCGCGGCGGCCTTTCTGAAAAGAGAGGTGCGGTTCTCATGAGTCGCCACGACGGTTCCGTTGCCGGGCAACGCAAGTCCGATGGCTTCGTTGAGCGAATTCATGGAATTCGCCGTAAACATTCCCGAACAGGATCCGCACGTCGGGCATCCGAGGCGCTCGATCCTGTCGACGGTCTCGTCGCTCACAGAATTATCGGCCGAATCCACCATCACGTCGATGAGATCGAGATAGCGGCTGCCCATCTTCCCTGCCTCCATCGGGCCGCCAGAGACAAAGATGCAGGGAATGTTGAGACGCATTGCGGCCATCAGCATTCCGGGAGTGACCTTGTCGCAATTGGAGATGCACACCATGGCGTCGGCCTTATGCGCGTTTACCATATATTCCACGGAATCGGCGATAAGGTCGCGCGAGGGCAGCGAATAGAGCATGCCGTCGTGACCCATGGCGATACCGTCGTCGATGGCGATAGTGTTGAATTCGGCTGCGAAGCAACCGAGCTTTTCTATCTCTTCCTTGACAATCTGCCCTATCTCATGAAGATGTGTATGTCCGGGCACAAACTGTGTGAATGAATTCACCACAGCGATCACCGGACGGCCGAACTGTTCGTCTTTCATGCCGTTGGCACGCCATAAGGCACGGGCTCCCGCCATTCGGCGCCCTACGGTGCATGCCTCGCTTCTTAAAGGATGGCTTTTCATATATCCTTATTTGTTTATTACAGACTGAAGATAAATCAGTCCGGGAGTGTGTCCGCTATTTTTCTTAGATATAGGACACACTCCGAATGCAACAGAGAAATAAATTTTACAAAAACTGAAACCGAATCAGTCGGCGTTATCGATATAGTCGGTGATCCAGGCACCCACTTCGGAAGTGGAACAGGGATTCAGTCCTTCCACCTGGATGTCGCCGGTGCGTACATTCGCCTCAAGCGAGGCGGCAACAGCCTTTCTCACCAGAGCGCCTTCATCGGCAAGGTCGAAATACTCGAGAAGCATGGCGGCCGAAAGTATCTGCGCCAGAGGATTGGCTATGTTCATCCCCTTTGCCTGGGGCCATGAGCCGTGTACCGGCTCGAACACCGGCGTGCTCTCTCCGGTGGACGCCGAAGGAAGCAGACCCATAGATCCGGAAATCACAGAACCCTCGTCGGTGAGGATGTCTCCGAATGTATTCTCGGTCACCATGACGTCGAAGAAACGTGGATCCTGAATCATGCGCATGGCGGCGTTGTCGACATACATGAAATCTGTGGTCACGTCGGGATATTCGGAAGCCATTTCCTTTGCCACACGGCGCCAGAGACGCGAGGAGGCAAGCACGTTGGCCTTGTCGACGACCGTGAGGTGATGACGGCGCCGACGGGCATAGTCGTATGCAACGCGAAGAATGCGCTCAACCTCATGGCGCGTGTAGAGGTTGGTGTCGAACGCGCGGTCATCGCCCTCCTCTTTCCGGCCGAAATACATTCCGCCCGTAAGCTCGCGGATGCAGACGAAATCAGCGCCTTCCACAACCTCTTTTCTCAAAGGAGAAAGATGGATCAGCGAATCGAAGGTCTCAACAGGACGGATATTGGCATATAGACCGAGTTTCTTGCGCATGGCGAGCAAGCCCTGCTCGGGACGCACCTTGGCCTGGGGATCGTTGTCGAAACGGGTGTCGCCGACAGCCGAGAATAGAACGGCGTCATTCCTCCGGCATATCTCGTAGGTCTCCTCAGGGAAAGGATCGCCCACGGCATCTATCGCAGCCGCGCCGACAAGGGCCGGCTCAAACTCGAAATGATGGCCGAATTTCTTCGCTATAGATTTCAAAACCTCAACTCCCTGAACCGATATTTCGGGGCCGATTCCGTCGCCGGGGAGCACTGCTATCTTAAGATTCATATTATTGCCTGATGAAATGTTTCTGAATATTTATCTTTCTCTCTCGAAACGCTCGATGTCGCTCTTCTTCGAGAGGAGATACTCAACATCGTCGAGACCTTCAAGAAGACACTGCTTCTTATAAGGATTGATGTCGAAATGCTCGCTGCGTCCTGTCGTGAGGTTGGTGACAGTCTGAGCCGGAAGATCCACGCGCACCTTCGTCGCATTGTCTTCAGCGATATTGCTGAAAAGCTCCTGCAGGAAATCCTCGCTTACCGTGACAGGCAGGACGAAGCAGTTAAGTTCGTTCTGTTTGTGGATATCGGCGAAAAAACTTGATATCACCACGCGGAATCCATAGTCGTGGATCGCCCAGGCGGCGTGCTCGCGCGATGATCCGCAGCCGAAATTGCGTCCGGCCACAAGCACGCATCCCGAATATCTGTCGTCATTCAGAGGAAACCCTGCGATCTTTTCGCCTTCGGGCGAAAAACGCCAGTCGCGGAAAAGATTGTCGCCGAAACCCTCGCGCGACGTCGCCTTGAGGAAACGCGCCGGTATGATCTGATCGGTATCTATGTTCTCGGTCGGCAACGGAACGCATGTCGACTCGATTATATTGAATTTTTCCTTCATAGTCAATCAAGTTTTTCAGGGATAACACCATTGACCGCCACGTAAGCCGCCACAAGCGGGCCTGCAAGCACCGTTCTCGCGCCTGGCCCCTGACGCCCTTCGAAATTTCTGTTGGAAGTGGAGACAGCGAGCTTTCCGGCGGGAATCTTATCCTCGTTCATGGCCAGACAGGCCGAGCAGCCCGGCTGACGGAGCTCGAATCCGGCTTCTTCAAGAATCCTGTCGATTCCCTCCTCACGGATCTGCCGGTCAACCTCACGTGAGCCCGGAACGAGCCAGGCAGTGATATCGGGATGCTTCCTCTTGCCTCTTACGCTTTCGGCAAACGCACGGAAATCCTCGAGACGCCCGTTGGTACAGCTTCCGAGAAAAACATAATCCACTTTCTTCCCGGCGAGCTTTTCTCCCTCCTTGAATCCCATATAGGCAAGAGCCTTTCTGAACGACTCGGCCTCGATCGGATTATTTTCAGGGAGCGCAGGGATTGCCTCCGAAATGCCTATACCCATTCCGGGATTCGTACCGAATGTGATGCGGGGCTCGATATCGGCGGCATCGAGCGTTACCTCTTTGTCGAAGACGGCGTCATCGTCTGTCTTCAGCTTCCGCCACTCGGCAAGAGCCTTATCCCAGGCCTCCCCTTTCGGAGCGAACTTACGTCCCTTCACATATTCGAAAGTCGTCTCGTCGGGAGCCACCATTCCTCCCCTCGCGCCCATCTCTATCGAGAGGTTGCAGAGCGTGAGTCGCCCTTCCATCGAGAGATTTCTCACGGCTTCGCCGGCATATTCCACGAAATATCCCGTGGCGCCCCCGGTAGTCATCCTGGAGATGATATAAAGGGCGAGATCCTTGGCGGTCACGTTTTTGCCGAGACGGCCGTTGACCGTAATGCGCATGGTCTTCGGTTTGGGCTGGATGATACACTGCGATGCAAGCACCATTTCGACCTCGCTGGTGCCGATTCCGAAGGCCACGGCGCCAAGGGCACCGTGAGTCGAGGTATGGCTGTCGCCGCAGACAATGGTCTGTCCGGGAAGCGTCAGTCCGGTTTCAGGACCGATAACGTGAATGATTCCGTTTCTGCTGTCCCCTACTCCATAATATTCAAGGCCGAATTCGCGGGCGTTGCGCTCGAGAGTCTCCACCTGATTCTTCGACACAGGATCGACGATAGGCATGTCCTGATACTTCGTCGGGATGTTATGGTCGGGTGAGCAGACCGTACGTTCGGGGCGAAAAACCTTGATACCACGGTTTCTCAATCCGGCGAATGCCTGGGGGGATGTCACCTCGTGGCAATAATGCCGGTCTATATAAAGCTGGTCAGGGCCGTCGGGAATATGGTTCACCACATGAGCCGACCAGATCTTGTCGAAAAGAGTCTTTCCCATTATTTGGCGAATTTATTGATAGCGTCGATGAAAGCCTCCGCACTGGCGGCGATGATGTCGGTGTTTGCGGAGAAGCCGTGATAGGAGCATCCGTCATGCTCTACTGTCATGTGTACCTTTCCGACATCGTTGCTGCCCTTGTTTATGGCCTGGATAAGGAATTCCTTGACGAGCATCTTGCGTCTGATAATGTTCTTGATGGCTGAAATGGCGGCGTCGACGGGACCGTTGCCTGTGGAGCAGGCCTCGAACTTCTCGCCCGAGATGTCAAGACCGACGCTTGCCACCGACTGCAGCCCGACTCCGGAAGTGACCTGCAGGAAATCGAGCTTGATGCGGTGAAGTTTCTTGCGGTGCTGCCCGGCGAGCATCAGCACGTCGTCGTCGTTGATCTCCTTCTTGCGGTCGGCAAGCTTGAGGAATGCCTCGTAAGCCGTGTCGAGAGCATCGGAATCAAGTTCAACGCCAAGCACCTGAAGACGGTGTTTGAGGGCGGCACGGCCGCTGCGGGCCGTAAGCACGATCGAGTTCTCGTCAAGACCGACGTCGTTCGGATCTATGATCTCGTAGCTCTGCTTGTTCTTCAGCACGCCGTCCTGATGAATGCCGGAGGAATGCGCGAACGCGTTCCTGCCGACAATAGCCTTGTTGGGCTGCACGGGCATGTTCATAAGGCTCGACACAAGACGGCTTGTGGGTGTGATGCGTCTCGAATTGATATTCGTGTCTATATTGAGCTCGGGATGCGAGCGGAAAGTCATCACCACCTCCTCGAGGGCGGTATTGCCGGCACGTTCGCCGATACCGTTGATGGTCACCTCTGCCTGTCGCGCGCCGGCGATGACGCCGGCAACGGTATTGGCCGTGGCCATGCCGAGATCGTTATGACAATGAGTGGCGATCACAACGTTTTCGATTCCCTTCACGTTCTCAATCAGATACTTTATCTTCGCGCCGAATTCAGAGGGAAGACAATAACCTGTGGTGTCAGGGATATTGATCACGGTCGCACCGGCCTTTATGACCGCTTCGACGACACGGGCAAGATACTCGTTGTCGGTTCTGCCCGCATCCTCGGCATAAAACTGCACATCCTCCACAAATTTCTTGGCGTAGGCCACCGAAGCGACAGCCCGCTCGATGATCTCCTCCCTTGTGGATTTGAACTTATATTTGATATGGATGTCGGATGTTCCGATTCCGGTGTGAATTCGGGGATGTTTGGCATACTGCAAAGCCTCAGCAGCCACCTTGATGTCGTTTTCGACCGCTCTTGTAAGGGCGCACACCGTCGGCCAGGTCACTGCCTTGGAAATCTCGACGACAGAATTGAAATCACCGGGACTCGAAACCGGGAATCCTGCCTCTATGACATCGACACCCAATGTCTCCAATGCTTTTGCAACCTCAATCTTTTCTACAGTATTCAGCTGGCAACCGGGAACCTGTTCTCCATCGCGCAACGTTGTGTCAAATATAAATAAACGTTCGCTCATTTTACCTTATGATTTTTATAAATATTGATTACGATTGAGCGCCAAATTTATTAAATATTTGTCAAACAACATAATTATTAAGCCTATTTTTACCATTTATACACCAAAAATTTCACATTTTTCTATTTTTATTCCCAAATATAAATTTTTTATAATATTTATATAAATTAACAGGGAGTTGATGTCGGTAAATCCGAATCAACTCCCGTTAAAGCTGAAAATTAAGGATCTGCAGGTCAGAATTCGTAGTCCACACAGGCGCGGGCCTCGATCTGCGGCTTTACAAGTCCGGCGGCGGCCACATGAGCCGGATGCCCGGCATAGACAGCGACATCGGCCATTGTCGGGACTATCGCCGTCAGAACCAGATTCCAGCTCTCCGCAGGATTCTCATTGATTCCTACCTCCATGCTCTGAAGGCATTCTATCTGCTCGGGAAGCGCCATCAAAGCCTCCGAAAACTTGCGGCATGCCTCGGCTTTCTCCTCTGCCGTACCGCTGAATTTGAACGTTACAATATGCTTTACCATAATATTTATTGATTTAAAGTCCGCACTTATAGGATGCAAAAATAACTCATCTCCCCTTTAGATGCAATGAAAACCGAAACTTTTACGATAATCGCGCATAAATATCCACCATTTTTCAGTAATTTTGAGAAAAATTATAAAAACTAACCAAACCGTGAATAAATAATGAGAAAGACCGTATTGTTTTCCATAAGCATGATTATGGCTTTTTCCTCTTCGACAGTGTCGGCACAGGGAACTCTCGAAGATTATAATCGCGTCTATCAGTCAAGACGGGATTTCAGTCCTTCGAATGTCTACTGTTCCAACGTGAATCCAACATGGCTTTCCGGGAAGAATGCTTTCTGGTATGTCAGGGAAACTCCCAAAGGAAGAGAATATGTGATCACAGATGCCGTTTCAAAAAAGAGAGCCCCTCTTTTCGACCATTCAAAACTTTCAGCACTGATCTCAAAACAATCTGGCAAAAGGATGGCTTCCGACAGCCTATACCTCCAGAGGCTCTATGTCTCAGCAAAAGGCGACACCCTTAGATTTAACCATGACGGAGGAGTATGGAGCTATGTTCCCAAAAAGAATCTGCTGGAAAGAAAAGGCGACATCCCGGCGCCTCCGCAGTATCCCCACTGGATGGTCGTGAACGAGGAGAAGGACGGAGGGCCTGTAGTCTCCCCCGACGGCACGAAAAAGGCATATATAAAGAACAGCAACGTATACGTGGCCGACCTGAAGACCGGCAAGGAGAAGCAACTCAGCATTGACGGGACTCCCGGCAACTATTATTCCACCTGGATCTACTGGAGCCCCGACAGCAAAAAGGTGGCTGTTAACAAGATCCGCCCGGCAGAAAAACGCTACGTATACTATGTGGAATCGTCTCCCGCCGATCAGCTGCAGCCCAAGCTCCACAAGCAGGAATATGCAAAACCCGGCGACGAGCTCCGTTTCAAGGTGCCCGGCATCTTTAACGTCGAGACCGGCGAGGCTCTCATACCGTCCACTGAGCTTTTCAACAGTCAGTATGAGCTTTCAGGTCCGGTATGGAACGATGACAGCGATGGCATTGTCTTCGATTACAATCAGCGCGGTCATAAGGTATACCGCGTTCTCGAGATGTCGGCGACAACCGGCAAAGTACGTCCTCTCGTCGAGGAGACATCCGACAAATACGTGAACTATCCCCGTTATTTCCGTCATCTTCTCGCCGATGGCAAACGCCTTATCTGGATGAGCGAGCGCGACAACTGGAATCACCTTTATATGTATGACCGCGTCTCCGGCAGACCGACGCATCAGATAACAAAAGGAGAATGGTATGTGCGCGAAGTCCTTAAGGTTGACGAGCAGAACGGCAAGATTTATTTCGCGGCAAATGGCGTGAACAAGGATGAGGACCCCTACAACATCCGTTACTACAGCGTCAATTTCGATGGCTCCGGTATGACCGACCTCACTCCCTCCAAAGGGTTCCACAGAGCCACCTTCTCGCCCGACATGAAATATCTCGTCGACGTTGTCTCGACGCCGACCGAAGCTCCCGTGGCTACGCTCCGCAGCGCCGCCGACGGCAAGGAGATAATGCCTCTTGAGAAAGCTGATATCTCAAAGCTTCTCGCAAACGGCTGGAGGGCTCCCGAAGTATTTGCCGCTCCCGGCCGCGACGGCAAGACCATGATGTGGGGCCTGATACAGCGTCCTTCGAATTTTGACCCGTCGAAGAAATATCCCGTTATCGAATATATCTACCAGGGGCCGGGCGACCAGTATGTTCCCAAACAGTTCATGCCATACAACCACTGGCTCACTCCGATGGCCGAACTCGGTTTCATCGTCGTGATGGTGGACGGAATGAGCACCTCATTCCGCAGCCGCGATTTCGAGAACGTATGCTATAAGAATCTGAAAGACGCCGGCCTTCCCGACCATATCGAATGGATAAAGCATGCGGCCGCCAGATATCCTGAGATGGATATAGAACGCCTCGGCATCTACGGATGCTCGGCCGGGGGACAGGAATCGACCAACGCCCTTCTGCTCTATCCCGATTTCTACAAAGCCGCCTACTCTGCCTGCGGATGCCACGACAACCGCATGGACAAGATCTGGTGGAACGAGCTCTGGATGGGATATCCCGTCGATGAGAGCTATGCAAAGAGCTCGAACGTGGAGAACGCACACCTTCTGCGCCGTCCGCTGATGCTCGTTGTCGGCGAAATCGACGACAATGTCGATCCCGCCTCGACAATGCAGGTGGCCAACGCCCTTATCAAGGCGAACAAAGACTTCGAGCTCGTTGTCATCCCCGGAGCTCACCACACAATGGGAGAGACCTTCGGCGACCACAAGAGATACGACTTCTTTGTCAGACATCTCATGAACGGCAATCCTCCGGCATGGACCGACATCAAATATTGATTCCGCCATAACGGCATAAAATAAATCCGGGCCCAGCGGGTCCGGATTTATTTATGTATCCTGAATTCTGGAAGCCTACTTCATCAGAGCTTCGCCAGACATTCGGCGACATTGTTGAAGATACGTTCCTGAAGCGGTTCCTTGTCGCTGCCGGGTTCGAACTTGCAGCCGGTGATATGCTCGTAAAGCTCGATGTAACGCTGGCTCACCTCGTTGCAGTATTCCGGAGTCATCTCGGGAACCTTCTGTCCTGCCTTGCCCATGAAACCGTTTGAAATCAGCCACTGGCGGACAAACTCTTTCGACAGCTGACGCTGCTCCTCACCCTTTTCAAGACGCTCGGCATAACCGTCGGCATAAAAATAGCGGGAAGAATCTGGAGTGTGGATTTCGTCGATAAGAATTACCTTGCCGTCCTTGAGACCGAACTCATATTTTGTATCAACGAGGATGAGTCCACGCTTTGCGGCGATCTCCGTGCCTCTCTGGAAGAGAGCGAGGGCATATTTCTCTACCTGGGCGTATACATCCTCCGGCACGATGCCGCGGGCGATGATCTCCTCGCGCGAGATGTTTTCGTCATGACCGGCGTCAGCCTTGGTGGTCGGCGTCAGAATAGGCTCGGGGAGCTTCTCGTTCTCGCGCAGACCTTCGGGAAGTTTCACTCCGCAGATCTCGCGGGCGCCGTTTTTGTATTCACGCCATGCCGAACCTGCGATATAGCCTCTGACAATCATCTCTATCTTTAGAGGCTCGCAGCAGAGTCCCACAGTGACCATCGGATCCGGAACCGCAACCTTCCAGTTGGGAACGATATCCTTGGTAGAATCCAGGAAGAAAGCCGCAATCTGATTGAGAACCTGTCCCTTGTAGGGTATGCCCTCGGGAAGGACCACATCGAATGCTGAGATACGGTCGGTGGCGACCATTACCATATATTCGTCATTGATGTTGTAGACATCCCTGACTTTTCCGTGATAAACACTCTTCTGACCGTTGAATACGAAATCGGTCTGTTTCAAAACTTCCATGTTATATTATGATTATACAAACTTCATTTCAGGAGTCCGTTTAACTCCGGGCTTTCATTTTGCAAAATTAGAAAGAATTTCCCATTCATTAATAATGAACTACACAAAAAATAATGAACCGCATGAAAATTTTCAGAACCTTGAAAAATCTGCAGGTCATTCTATCTGACCGCGAAACGGAACATTATATAATCCAGGAAATCTCCCAGCCGCGTATCGTATTCGATCCGTATTCTATACCATCGGCATGCGACACCTGAGATTCCGCTTATATGGGGCCCGTTTCCGATTGCAACCAGTTGCCAGTCTCCGCGATGCACGGCTCCGTAAACGGCCACAGAGATTCGATTCCGGTCGAATACTCCCCGAAGACTTACTCTCTGAAGTCGCTTCTCCCCTTCCGGATAACCCAAATGAAGAGGCTCGCTTTCAAGGACGATATGCCTGCCTCCATTCTCGGAGACAGCACCTCCGGGAGTATCGCCATATTGAGGCAACGAACTGAAAAGAGGTTTATTTTTTGAAGGGACAGACAGCTTGAAACCCGACACACCACTTCTGACATCTGCCGCAGGTATCGAACCGATCAGACGGAATGCGTTGTTCACCTCAGCGCGAGCCTGAATTTCTGTAGATTGCAAACGGCCATAATACCAGCATCTTTTTCGGGATCCATCGATCGTTATATTCCGCAGTCCGTCGATTGATTCGGCCGGTTCATAGGCGGCTGTCTGCATCGTGGCGAAAAAATCTACCGACTCTATCTCTTCGGGGAAAACATCTGCGCCGGAAGATAAGGATAACGAGGCCGTAAGACGCGAAGGGATATTGCGTATCACCACGCGTGTCTGGAGCCTCTTGTCTCCGATATAATGCGAAAAAACAGGCAGCAAGGGGGCCTCGGAGTTGGGAACAAGTAACTTGATATTGTTCAACGGAGAATATGAACCGTCGGTGAATCCGAAGCTCCAGCCTACCCTGAAAGGCGAAAGAAACAGATCGCGGGCCTCGGCATTCAGATGGAATGCCTCGAGAGCGGCATAAACGGCGGTGGTCATGTTTTTGGTAAGCGCGACGCTTTGCGGCACTGTCACTCCATGATAATCTCCCGAGAACCAGGCTCTCACGCGAGGCATGTCGTCCTCCGGCACAGCAAAGGCGACCTCTGTCGACGGCCATCCCGTCATTGACGGCTGAACCTCCCCTGCCTCATTCTTCACGACATCGCCCTCCGCCGGCTCAAACCCGGGCATAGTCTCCCCTTTCAACGCGAAAGAAACACTAATCTTCGGAAGAACGACAGTTCCGCTCTCGCCCTCCGTGCCGGATGAATCCGCCAGAACGGTCTCCTCCCTCTTAAACGCAATCCTCGATACCGGAATGCACTTCTCCTTTACTCCCATATTCTCTAAAATTAGAAAAACTCTTTTCCGCACAAATATAGCCGTTCATCCCCCCATCACATCCTTATCCTTTAAAATAAAGGCACCAATAATTTATCTTCGACATAATTGCGGACGCACGAACCGTGCGTCCCTACATCGCCACAATCGTGCTTTGGTGTTTTATTCACCGAAAACCGCGGCCCGAACTGTAGGGACGCACGGTTCGTGCGTCCGCCATGCCAATGTCAGAAGAGAAATCAGCCAAGAGAAGTTCATATACGAGACATCTTAATCGAAGACTCAACTACAAAAAATACTCATTGCGAGATTTAAATTAATCAATATCCTGCATCCTTCTTCAGAAATCTGTTTTTTAATTTGTTGCTTTGTGCATTTTTTTGACACAAAACTTGATGTTTTGACGGTTATTTTATAATTTTATTGAAAATAACCCTGAAAACAGATGACAGAGGTTCAACCTCTTCAGGCAATGAGCCATAAGCCATCTGAAACATAATACTTTTACCATGTTTTACGAAACCTCCGAAGACATTGATTACGGCGTCTGCCAGGACGGCGAAGTGGCGTATAATATCAATAAAGAACTGAACCTCGCCCGACGAATCATCGAGGAAACGGGCGCCAACCTGTTTCTTACCGGCAAGGCCGGAACCGGGAAAACCACTTTCCTCCGGAAACTGGTGGCCGATTCGACAAAGCGGATTATCGTGCTCGCCCCTACAGGCGTGGCCGCAATCAATTCCGGAGGAATGACGATAAACTCTTTCTTTCAATTTCCTTTTTCACCATATATCCCCGGAAAAGGCTTTGTTTCAGGAAAATCATACAATCAGTTTTCAAAAGCAAAGAAACGGATCATCTCAAGCCTCGACCTGCTTGTTATCGATGAGATAAGTATGGTTCACGCCGACATCCTTGATGCTATCGACAGCTTGCTACGCCGTTTCCGCAATCCATCCCTTCCGTTCGGAGGCGTACAACTCCTTCTCATCGGCGACCTGCGCCAGCTTCCGCCCGTGCTACGCGAGGAGGAACGTAATATGTTGCTGCCATATTACCCATCCCTCTATTTCTTTGAAAGCCATGCTCTTCGAAATGCCGGATTCCTGACCATCGAGCTGCAGACAATCTACCGGCAGAACGACACCAGACTCATTGATATCCTTAATTCCATGCGCGACGGCGCCATCTCCGACGCCAGTCTCTACGCGCTCAATTCCCGATACATCCCCGGCTTCAATCCCGATGACAAAGAGGGTTACATCCGCCTGACAACGCATAACCGTCAGGCAGACGCACTGAACGAATCAAAATTCCATCAGATACCCAAAGAACCGGTTCAGTATGTCTCTAAAATTGAAGGCACTTTTCCCGAAAACTCCTTTCCGGTTCCCGGAGTGATTGACCTCAAGGAGGGTTGCCAGGTGATATTCGTCAAGAACGACACTGGCAACGACAGGAGGTATTACAACGGCATGATCGGGAAAGTTACGGCTCTTACTCCCGAATCAGTCACCGTGCTCCCCTTCGGTTCAGATGAAGAAATAAAAGTCGAACCCGCCACATGGGAGAATTACGACTATCAGATCGACGATGAATCGAAAGGCATCAAACAGGTCATAAAGGGAACTTTCTCCCAGATACCGCTCAAACTCGCCTGGGCGATCACAATTCATAAGAGTCAGGGACTTACATTCGATAAGGCGATTATAGACGCGTCGAAGAGTTTCGCGCCCGGACAGGCGTATGTAGCCTTCAGTCGCTGCACATCCCTCGACGGGCTCGTTCTTAGCGCTCCGATATCGAAAAATTCCCTTATAACCGACCGTGATGTAAGTACATTCATCGAAAGCGACAGAAACATCCGTCCCGACGGCCGGATGCTCGACCGTCTTAGAGGAGAATACTTCAGAAGGATTCTTCAGGAAATATTCGATTTCCAGTCGCTCAAGATAATGTTTCAGGACCATTCAAAAAGTGTTCTGGAATTCGTGGCACCCATGCATCCTGAATATTTCAGTAAATACAACGAGGCGACAGAGATTTTCAATAAAAAGATAGTTGACGTTGGCGTCAGGTTCAGCGCACTCTATGCCGTCGAGAATCTTAACGCCGATTCCGCCGAATCAAGCGAGATGCTGCGCGAGAAGATCAGGAACGGAGCCGGATATTTTCTCAAGGAACTCGAAAAGATTCTCAATCTTGTGGTGAATACGGATTACGATATCGCAAACAAGAAATATCTTAAACAGCTCGCAAACACCTTCGAGACATTCGGATATAATCTTGAGATGAGGATCCGCATCCTTTCGCGTCTATGCGAAGAAAGATTCTCCCCGGCCGCATACCACCGCATCAAGGCCGAGACCCTTCTTGAAATGGAGAACGAAGGGGAAGAATTCTCCAAGACACGAAAGACAGCCAGAAGCCCGAAACCCGGGAAGCCCAAACCGGAAAAGAAACAACGTGAAAAAAAAGAGAAAAAGCCCAAAGGCTATTCACAATTTCTCTCCCTTAATATGGCAAAACAGGGCAAAGGCATTGAAGATATTGCCAAAGAGCGCAATCTGGCACCGTCGACGATCGTCAATCATCTGATTTCCTTCATCAGAACCGGAGAACTGACTTTGAATCAGTTTATATCTTCGAACAGGCTTTCTCTTTTCAAAGAAACTGCCAAAACAACTCATGATTTCTCAGATTTCAAACTGAAGCTAACCAACATCGCAAAACCCTGGGAAATCTCCATGCTCTATGCAGAACCGGAAATCCGGAAAATCTTCAATCTTGAAATTTCAGGAACAAGCTCTAAATAAAAGAGAGACCCTGACGGACCTCTCTTTTCTGGCTTTAATTTTAATAATGTTGATTATCTGAACATTAGTGGTGCGTTAAGTTTATAGTCTGATGCATATCTTTAATACTCCGATGTATGACCATCCCGCAGAGGGGCAAGAGGGCCCGCAGAGGTTTCCCGCAAAGGCTTTTGTTTCCGGTTTGTCTCAATTCAGAGGGTGCGCCTTCGGCTTTTAGAGTGCGCCGAGGGCTGACGCGCGGAGGATTCCATAATGTTTTTCGGCATCGTTTTAGCGGCTGGCTCTGCGTGCTCTAAAAGTCGAAGACGCAATCTCCTCATCTTAAACATCCCAAAGCGATGCGCCTACAATCGATAATGCTTTGCGGTAGAATCCTTTGCGGGCCCTCTTGCCCCTTTGCGGGAGGATTAGATACCGAATATCAGCAATATATCAAATAGTATTTTTAACGCACCACTAATGTTATCTGAATCGGAATTCTCAGGCGATAGATTTCCTCGAGGGGCAGAGGCCTTTCCAGGCGAGGGCGGCGCAGACGGCTCCGATAGCGGGGCCTACGACCATAATCCAGAAATCGGGCCATGCGTTTGTCGAGAACAGTGCGGGGCCGAACGAACGCGCCGGATTAACCGAGCAGTTGTCGACCGGAATTCCTACGATATTCACAAGACCGAGAGCCAGTCCGATGGCAACTCCGGCAAGAGAGGCGTTACCGATCTTCGAGGTTGCGCCGAGAACGACAAACACAAAGAAGAATGTAAGCAGTGCCTCCATAACCAGGGCAAGTTCCCAGGTTGCGCCCGGCTGAAGAACGTTCGTGGCCAGGAACGAGACCTTGTCGGTATCCCCGATCCCTTCGGTAACGCCACCGAAAGTGAAGGTTCCGCCCTGCCAGTAAAGACCGAAATCCATAAGCCACCAAAGGAAAGCGGCTCCGAGCGCGGCTCCGAACAGCTGGGCGATAATGTAACCGCAGAGGTCTTTGGCCTTAAAAGTGGGATCTGTCAGATATACGGCAAGTGAGACCGCAGGATTGACATGGCATCCCGAGATACTGCCTATCGTATAACACAAAGCCAGCAGGACAAGACCGAAACAGATACCGATTCCGAGAACCCCGATCTTCGGGCCCGCGAGAACAGCGCTTCCGCATGCAAGGAGCACCAGAAACATTGTCCCGAAAAATTCAGCTAAATACTTCCTCATAATATTAAATTTAGATATCATTAATTTGGAGAAACCTCGCTCCGGCATAGTAAGTATAACGGAATCGGGATCTTTCAATAAAAAACACATGGTGTGAAAGGATTTAATATCCATTCACACCATTTAAACTATAAAATCCCACAAAACGGCGTAATATTTGAGCGCTGAGATGATTT
>CAJTYD010000028.1 GCA_910583775.1 uncultured Muribaculaceae bacterium
CTGCGATTATCTGAGAGAAGATAATATTGATAATCTAAGACCCTTTGCTGATATTTGGCGAAACCTAAAAAAAGAACCGTGTATAACTGATTTTGTATGTGGGGAAGTTGATGGGATTGCATTTCATGGCTTGGAGACAGAGATTTATTGGACTGCCGAGAATGTTGGTAAGGTTACTTTAAATTCGGTTGAATTGCCAACCGGCACCACGAAATATAGAATGATTTTTACGGAAGATACAGACATACTATTGACAATTACAAATGGCCTTCATTCCGTAGAACTGAGAAAACATATAAGAGTGGTTTATGCGCCCAAGCTCGACTTCAGAATCAATAAAACTAAATTAAAAAAGACTAAGAATGGGATAGAAACAGCGACATTAAGTTGGAATGTATGTAATTCCTCGAAAGTATCTTTACAATCTAATGGAAAAATCATTTCATCTGATTCTAACAATACAGGGTATGTTATTAACCCGGAATCTGATACATTATACAAATTAATTGTAACAGGGCTTGATAATAAAACAGAATTTACTTCTGAAATTAGAGTAATTGTCAGAGAACCGGCAAAGATTGAATTCAAGTCTGACAAAATGTATACTTTACCCAATGTACCCATAACGATTTCTTGGGATGTTCATGGGGCAAAGAATGTTCGGTTGAATAACACTACTGTGAACATTAAAGGTCAGACCATCTTTATGCCCCAAAAAGACGAACAATATGTTCTTGCCTATGAAGATGATTTTGGAGAGTCATCAACCACGCTAAAAGTAAGGATGCTACCACTCCCTATTGTAAAAAGTATTCTTGTTGACACTCCCAATATAAATAATGCCGTAGGAATTCAATATACATCTCCCCAATTTAAAGATATTCTTATATTGCCTAATGTCGAATCTACTTTTGTAAATCTCACTATACCGGAAATTCCCACTTTGAAAGAAGGGAAACTTTTCGTGGAAATTTCAGAAGCACCTAAAGTTAAACTAACACAGCGAATCTCACGCTTTCTAAAAAATATTTTTAAATAAACTGCATCAACGATATGTCACATAAAAACTCAATTCACGAGCCAACAAATATGGCTACTACCAACTTTGAGAATCCGATTCTCAGCAACAAAAAATGCGGATGGATTAATGAATTCCTGTGGTCATGCGCAGGCGTAAACAAAAAAGTGTTGCGACAGTGTCCATCAGATTATGCAAAATATGCAGGAATTGGTGGAACAATATTATTTACAGCATTAATGGCTTGTTTCTCGGGAGGCTATGCTTTGTCATTTGTCTTTGGAGAATGGTGGATTGGACTTATATTTGGTATTTTTTGGGGCTTGCTTATTTTCAATCTTGACAGATTTATCGTGAATACAATGTATTCTGATGGTAAGGTTACAATTGGATGGCAAGAATTAAAATCGGGTATGCCAAGAATTATTATGGCAATATTTTTAGGCATTGTCATATCTTATCCACTTGAACTGAAAATCTTTGATGATGAAATTCAAGTAAAAATCGAAGAAATGAAAGGAGAAAGATTAAGACAATATATAGCTGTTGATCAACAAAGAGTTGACTCTCTCGAACAAGTTTTATCTCACTTGAGAGAAACTCCTGTATCCATCTATGATGTAGACATAACAGGTGGTAATCAGCAGCTTAACAACCTAATGAGTAGACAAAAAGAGCTCCAATCAAATATCGGACAAGAAAATTCGGCAATAGCAAATCTTGACAGGGAAATTAATGCTCTTAAAAGAAATAATGAAGATGGGAAAAATGACGTAGCTATTAATAAAAAGATAAACGCTAGAAGAGGACACCAGACTACCCGAAATGGGTATCAGACAGAAATGAGAAATGTACAGGCAGAAATGGCTGTTATAAGTCCTCAAGTGCAAGAGCTCATAAAGAAAAAAACATCTGATAGGGAATCTAATATTAAAACACTGCAGTCGGATATTGCAGCTTTAAAAAATAAAATATCTAACGCAGATCAGGAATATAAGAAGATTCTCGACAAAAATTTTAATGGCTTTCAAGCACAAATGCTTGCATTTAGTGAGATGAAGGATACTAAAGTTGAGAAAGATATGGTATCTTCAACACAAATAGCATCATGGCTAATAATGATTTTGTTTATTATAATAGAAACTGCACCTACGTTCTTCAAGATGATGATGGAAGATGGGCCCTATGATGACCTACTCAAAGCAGAGAAACATCGAGTCAATGTTTTATCCCAAAAGAGGATATCCGATGTAAATGACGAGGTCAACACGAGCGTTAAGATTTCAACGATGAAGAATCAAAAACGTTTGGAAGCCGAAGCTTTAGCTAATGAGGACATTCTAAAACGCATTGCAGAAGTTCAAGCTGAACTGCTGCAGAAATCTATCGAGGCTTGGCGAGAAGAAGAGTTGCGAAAAATCGCAGAGGATCCAACTGCATACATCAAAATAGCAACAAATAAAGAATCTGAACAATCATGAAGATCCCAGGATTATCATTTTCTTGGAAAAGAGCGCTTGGTATTACGCAAGCGAAACAACAGCTTGCCAGACGAACTGGCATTCCTACCTCTAAGGCAGGCCTTGAACGCAAAATTGGTAAGATGATAATTAAAAGCATCTTCGGTAAATAAATGTCGGTCAGCCCTCCTCTCATTACATGAGGACGAAATCCTAAACTCCCCCTTCTTCTGGGGGACAAGTATTAACTAAATAGAGAAAATAATAAAACAGGCCACAACACATGAGCTATAAAGTGGCTCAAAGATAATCAAAATACAATCATGAATATTGAGCAAATCTTACATAAGGTAAAAACTATTCCATCAACTCCAATGGATAAGGCATTGGAGTTTTATCGGTTATCCATTGAGCTGGAACGCTCAAAGGAGCCCGATATAAAGGATCTATATGAATACCCGTTAAACTTAAAAGGAAATGGGCTTGCACTCATTGATATGCCCTGCAACAATTATTTTCATGAAATATATTTAAAAAACAAATCCGAGAATTTCCCTAAAGACGTTTATGTGGGATTAAAAATAAAGTATGGGAATGTATTACTTAATCTTCTGGGATTTACAATAGACTTTTCAGATCTTACAGATTTCTACCCGGATAAAGAACTATTGCCCATTCCCTTTGAGAACTTTGAAGTTAATCAGAAAGTCGCCATGGATATGCAGGTTTCCGAGCGTCAGATTTCAGATATCAACCAAGGGATTCGAAAAGGAATTACAATGGAAGAAATCAACGATCTTTTAAAGGAAAATATAGATGGGAATGTTACACTTCAGCAAAAGATATATCTTTCACTCAGCAACAAAGCGATCGACCTGGCACAATTATATTCTGAATTAAAATCTAAACGATGGTATCCTGTTGCATCTTCGAGTTGTTTACTAAGGGCATTATTAACCAACGAAGATATGAATAATGCCTCTGACACAATATTTTCTGACGATTCAATCCTGAAAGTCACACAAATGGACCAATACCAGTCTCATGCTGTGACTAAAGCCCTTAATAATCGAGTTTCGGTTATTACCGGGCCTCCGGGAACAGGGAAAACACAGGTGATTATCAATATTCTTGCGAATGCCCTTCTCGCAGGTAAAACTGCCGTAATAGCCAGCAAGAACAATAAAGCTGTCGATAATGTCAAGGAACGTTTTGACTTGATTGATTCCTACGGCTATTTATTAAGATTTGGTAAAAAAACTCAAATCAGCACGATGGCTATTCCTTCTTTAACAAATTTGATATCAGCATCCTATACCTTAGCAAAAAAAGAGGGCATCAATTACAACCTAAAAAAAGAATATGAAAGTTTGGCCGACAGGATAAAAAAAGCGAAGGAGAATATTGCAAAACTTGAACAATTAAAACAAATAAGAGCCCAGTTAGTCGATAACATACAGTCTCTCAAAAGCCAAATCGAGGATTGCAATTTATCACACGATAAAAAATTGTTGGATATTGACACTTCTAATGAAGCGTTATCATGTGCAAGCAGCATAAATATCGAGGAAATAAACAAACTATCACAAGGTATCTCTGACATTGAAAGAACGATTGTTTCAAAATGTTCCGGGATATTTGGATTTTGGTATAGACGATTCTGCATTCGCATATTCAATGATATGATTATTCAGTACAATAAAAATATTCCCAGATCCATAAAAGGTATACTTCCTCCTTCCATTGGTTCCTACAAGAAAGATTATTTTTCTCTTGTAGGAACTTGCCGGTCGATCCATGAAACTCTGGAAGCCCTCGCCTCCTACATTAACCTCCGTTCGAAAATAAATAATAAAGAAACTGAACTTAACAATACAATAGCAGAACTTAACCGTCTCTCACGACGAAAGAGCGAAGATTTAGAAGCCATTGAGTCCGGCACTCAATGGATCCAGGCAAACAATATAGCAATATTAAAGGCATATATTGAATATTATCTTGCAAATGACCCGAGCTGCAACAAGTACATTACATTATATAAAAACCACATACAAGGCGGTGTCACTTGGAAAGATAAAGAGTATGTCGGATTCATAAATGACACCAAAAATTTGTTTAAAGTGCTTCGGCTAATGTCGATTACCAATCTCTCTACAAAAAATGCCTTGCCTCTCACCGAAGACCTATTTGATATACTGATAATTGACGAAGCCTCTCAATGTGATGTTGCGTCTGCGTTGCCATTAATCGCCCGCTCAAGACAGGTGATTGTCATAGGCGATCCCATGCAATTAAGACACATTTCTGCCGTCTCTGACGAGGAAGAGAAATCCATAAAATCATACCTTCAGATTGACAATTCTTCATTATTGGCATACAATAAGACTTCATTATGGGATTTCTGCCATGATTATCTCGCCACAAAGAATCTACTATCTCAGGCATTTTCAACTCTAACACATCATTATCGCTGTCACCCGGAAATTATTAAATACTCCAACCAAATGTTCTATAAGCAACAATTATCAGTTGCTACAGACATCTCTAAGCTAAAGGCTAATCAGAAAGGTTTGTTTTTAATACCTGTCTCGGGCAAACAGGAGAATCCAGACATAAATATTAATGAAACAGAAGCTCAGAAATGCATCGATCTGGTAATTAAATTAATAAAGAGCAATCCCGAAGGTGTCTCCTTTGGCATCACAACTCCTTTTAGAAGACACGCAGAAAGATTATATGACTTACTCCCTCCACAATTTCGAGAGATCGTTAAAATCAATACAGTTCATGGATTTCAAGGAGATGAAAGAGACGTCATGATATACTCCACCATGGTGTCTCAGGGTTCTCCAATTCGCAAGCTAAAATGGATTGACGATATTACCCCGAATTTGGTAAATGTTGCTGTAACTCGTGCAAAAAGTGCTCTTTACGTAGTATGCGACGCGAATTATATTATAGCTAATTCTCCTGCCACAAAACCTCTTGGGAGTTTAATATCAATGTGTAAATAGTTACAATTATGATAAACAACAAAATCGCAAATGACATCAATACAGCTATTGAGCAGGGTCTTAATATGGAAATAGTATATGAAAAGAATCCTGTTGAAAAAACTAAGCGTGAAATTAGCGACATTCAATATTCAGAAGAATATGGTACATCGTATATAAACGCTTTTTGCCATATTAAAAACGAAAGAAGGACCTTCAGAATAGACAAAATTGTAAGTGCTTTATTACTTACTCAAGATAATGGCAAAGACTTAAATGAGACTGTATCCTCTCCCCTCATTATAGGGAAAGATTATAGATTCAATCCCCATAAACCAATTTTTAAACTATTTGGGAAGGAATATAACTAATGAAGGTATTACATTTAATGAGTACTTACGGTATTGACATAAGCTTCAAATGATCATTGTTTACCAATCGACCCGGAGAGGTATATGAATTTAGGAAACATCTGAAACAGATTTATGATTATGAGAGTAAAGATATTGTTAATTTGCGTGGTGTTGGGGGCGTGGCTGGCCTCGGGCGTTATGGCTGATGACAAACAGCCCGACACTTACGCCTATAAACGCGGTGTGGAGGCATTTAATGAGGAGAAATACGGCGAGGCGCTTGAGTGGTTTAACCGCGAGCTTTCGGAGCATCCCGACAACGGATATGCTTTCATGTATATTTCGTTTCTGCGCTATGGCAGTCAGGAATATGGAAAGGCTCTGTCGGCCATAGAAAACGCTTTGAAACATCTGCCTAAGAAAGATAAGGAGTGGCGGGCGATTTCCTATGCCTATCGCGGAGATGTCTATGCCGTTATGGGCGATACGGTCAAGGCTGTCAATGATCTTTCACGCGCGATCCAGATTGATCCTTCGAATTCGAAATTCTATAGCTCAAAGGCTCAGATCCATTATGAACAAGGAAACTATGACCTTTCGGATGCCGATTATAAGAAAATGACGGAACTTGATCCGGGAGATGTCATGGGGTATATGGGAATGGGTCGCAATCATCTCGCCCGGGAACAATGGAACGATGCCGTCGATAAGTTCAATTACGTCGCCAGGCTGGCTCCGGATTATTCAGGCGGTTATTCTTTCAGAGCAGAGGCTCTCATGGGTCTGAAAAAGTGGGATGAGGCCACCGACGATATTATAAAGGCACTGGAAATCGACGGCAGCGATAAGGCTTTCTTCCTGATGCAGACACTTCCCGCGAACGTATTGGATCAGTTCAAGTCTAAACTTAAGATCCAGACGGTAAAACAACCTGCAAACAGCTATTGGCCCTATTGTCTGGGCATAATTTCGACTCTTCAGAATAATTATGACGAAGCCATAGCTCATTATGAGAAGGCCAATTCCCTTGACGCCAATTCCGCATTCTTAGAGAATATCTCAAGATGTCTCAGTAGCAAGCGCGACTATAACAAGGCACTGGAATATGTGGAGCGAGCCATTGCAATGAATCCGGAGGATTACGACCTCGTGGATCTTAAGGGAGATATCTTAAGTAAGCTCGGAAGATTTGAGGAATGCATTGCGGAGCGTGATAAATACATAGCGAAATTTCCCGAAAATCCTATGGCCTACATATATCGCGCGGAGGACTTTTCAAACGCCCGACAATTCAAGAAGGCTGTCGAGGACTATAGCTCGGCTTTCATACTCCATCCGGACGCTTCCCTGATCCCGGTTCTTTTAATGAGACGTGGAGACGCTTATCGTTTTATCGGCGATAAGGGAAACGCGGTCAAGGATTACGAGAAACTGCTGGAAACAGAGAAAGGCTCCGCTCTGACATCTTCCTCATGGACCCCGTTCGCCTATTCCGGACTCGGCAACCCGGAAAAAGCGGTTGAAACAATGCAGTCCATATTGAAGAACGATACGACAGATAGAAACGGGGCTCTATATAACGCCGCCTGCGTTTATGCCCGCATCGGCGACAAGGCAGAGGCCATGCGTTATCTTAAGATAGCAATCGACAAAGGCTACAATGATTTTTCGCATATCGAATTGGATTATGATATGGATTCTCTGCGAGATTTGCCTGATTTTCAGGAATTGATAGCTAAACACAAGAAAGCACCAGACTCCGGAACAAAAGAAAGCACGAAAAATCCCTCGCCTTCCGCAGAAAAGACGGAGAGCGTAGAAGTGCCCTTCACCAAAGAGGGGGGCGTAATAAAAGTGAAATGTTCGATAAACGGGCTGCCGTTACATTTTGTCTTCGACACAGGCGCGGCCGACGTAACAATGTCGATGGTGGAAGCCAACTTCATGCTGAAAAACGACTACATCAAGCCGTCTGACATTGTCGGCTCTGCCCGATATATGGATGCGAACGGAGACATCACCGAAGGCACGGTTGTCAACCTGCGGAAAGTAAATTTCGGAGGACTGGAGATTGACAATGTACGCGCCTCGGTTGTCCGCAACCAGAAAGCTCCGCTCCTCCTCGGACAATCTGTCCTCGGTCGCCTCGGAAAAATCGAAATCGACAACCCCCGGACTAAACTTGTGATCACGCATAAAGTGAATTCAAAATAAAAAAACAATTAGAATATACAACTATGATGAGTTTTACAGATTCCGTATGCAAAGGAATAGAAAATCTTTTTTCAGCCAAAGGAAGAATGTCGCGGAGTTGTTTCTGGTGGTTTGCGTTATTCTGTGTATTGGTAGATACTGCGTTAGCCTTCCTCATTCTTATTGCCACGCAACCAAGCGCAACAACCGCAACTATCATAAACCTGATCTTCGACCTGACTATCTGGTATATTTTTATAGTCCCGGGAATCAGACGGCTCCATGATATCGGGAAAGCGGGTACAAATGTTTTATGGATTTTACTCCCGTTTGTAGGCTGGATATACCTTATCTATCTTTTCTGCCAGCCTTCATATCCGATGGAAAATTATTATGGAGAGCCGGTCCATTAATTATTAAACTATTGTTTAACATATAAAACGAACCGACATGAATGCTGTAACACAAATGATCAAGGGCTATTTCGATAAAAATGAATGGAAATACGATCTTGAAGAAGACATCGAAGCAAATTTAGATTTATTCAGAATGGGATTTACCATGAATAATGAAACCGTAAACATTCTTATTCAAGTGTATAGGGAAAGAGAACGATATAAGATTATCGGATATCCCGATTCGAAAATCCCGATGACATGTCTTAATGGGGGATTAAGAGCTGTCAACGAAAGTAACAGTGAAATCAACCAAGGATGCTTCTATCTAAGACTGGAAGACGGTATGATCATATTTTTTATTGCCACTAACACAGATGGACTTCATTTTTCAGAGGAAGTATTCGCTGCGGACCTTGATTTTGTTACTATCGCAATAGATACACAGACAGCCCAGATCATCAAAAAAGCTATTTCTTACGATCCTTCCTGCATCCCTCAAAAAAGAGGCCTGTTCTCCCGTTTTAAAAGAAACAGCTGAAAAGATGATGACAAAAGCGCCTATGAATTAATCCATTTCCTCTATCTTTTAAATTTTCAAGAAGAATTCATACTACTAATAAAGAATGTCTACCATCTATCGGGAAAAGGTATCTATATTTGTAGAGATAAAATTTGAGAGACTATGAGAAAAGAAATTAGGCGGAGGCGGATCGTGTGGATAGCCCGGTGGATGTGTGTCTGTATATGCGTCGTGGCGTGCTGTGCCGGTATCGGAAGCTGTTCGGGCAAAGGCGGTGGCTCTAAAGCCGATTCGGCGGACTCTGTGACAAAAGCGGAGGTAACGGCACAAGCGGCTGCTGATTCGGCGACGCAGGGTGGCACGCAGTACGGGAAAGGATATAGACGATACAACGAGCCGGAGACGGAGGTGCGGGATGTTACTCTGTTTGGGGTCAGGACGAAGTCGAGCGAGGGCGATGCGGTGCGCGATCTGGCGGCTGCCGGCATCCTGAAGGTCGAGGAGCTCCGGGAGGAAAACGGTGAATTTAACGGCGCGGTCGTGGAGTTCGGCGACGTTAAGTTCGGTCTGAGCAGCGGTTTCACGTTCATCACAAGCCGACATGACAAGAAGGCGATCAAAGGTCTGATAAAGATGATCAGCAAATATTATGGCGAACCTGAAATTGACGGAGATGAGGAGCCTCAATATAATTATTACCATTGGAATCTTTATAAGCAGGATCCCGACGCGCCGTCTATCTGCATCCGTCCCCTCCACTCGGAGGATGACGGCCTGATAATGCTCTGGGAGCCATAACTAAATAAGAAATATATGGACGATGAACTGTTATTCAAGTTTTTCCAGTTCTTCCGAACTATTTATGCTGTTTAATGGTTGACAAATGAAGATTATTTTGTAAATTTGTCAACCAATCAACTGAAATATGAATAAAGACGTAATTAACATATTCGGACGCAGGCTGAGTCAGGCACGTCAGATGAAGGGATTGTCAATGGAGGAGCTTGGCAATTTACTTACTCCTGCCGTTACCCGACAGGCAATAAACAAATATGAGAAGGGGCAGACTTTGCCCGACAGCCGGATGCTGCTGGCTTTTGGCTCGGCATTGGGTGTGAAACCGGATTATTTTTTCCGCCCATTCACTGTTGAGGTTGACAGGGTTATGTTCCGCAAAAAAGCTAAATTACCTGAAAAGAAATCGGTTGCCATTCGTGAGAGAATTCGCGAAGAACTGGAACGCTATCTCGAAGTGGAACAGCTTTGCGGAATCCAGTCAAGGTTCGCCTTGCCATCGGTAAATATATCATCGGCTGAGGATGTAACCGGATATGCCGCTAAAGTGCGGTCATTACTAAAACTCGGCGTTGATGGAATCTCCAATATCATAGAGGTATTGGAAGAAAATGGCATCAAGATCATAGAAATATCAGAGGATGAATCCTTCGAGGGGCTCAGCGGATATGCCAACGACATCATTCCGGTCATCGTAGTCAATGGCAATCTCTCTCAGGAGCGTAAACGTTTCGTTTCACTTCATGAACTTGGGCATTTATTGATGATATTCCAAAGCGATGTCAAAGCAAAGGAGATGGAAAAACTTTGCAATATATTCGCAAGCGAACTGCTGTTGCCCTCATCCGTGCTTCTTTCCCGCATCGGCCTCAAAAGACATGATATATCGCTGGCGGAACTTTCAGATATCCAAATGCAATACGGCATTTCCATTGACTCTATCATGGAGGCTATGCACCGTCTTGACGTAATAACCCAAAGGCGCTATGAGGGATATTTGAAAAAGAAACGCAGCTTCCCGGATTTCAGAGCTGTTGTGGAGCAATCGATAGCCATTCCGGAAACTACCGGCCGATTCGTAAGGATGGTTTATCGCGCTCTCGCCGATGAGATCATCTCATTCTCAAAAGCAGCCGCGTTGCTTAATACCTCAGTTGAAGCGATAAAGCGCCAACTCCAGCTTGTCTAAGGAATGAAGATAATAGTCAACGATACAAATATCTTCATCGACTTCCATTCGATTGGGTTGCTTGAAGAAATGTGCAATCTGCCATACGAGATTCACACAGTGGATTTCGTAGTGGCGGAAATTGTAGAGGAAACATAACGCCTCGCATTTGAGCATCTGGTTTCAAACGGAAGAATCCAAGTCAACAGCTTCTCGGCTGACGAGGTTATGGAGATTGTAGCCGAACATTCCAATATTTCCGGCAATCTGTCCATTCCTGACTGCTCGGTCTGCTATTACGCAAGGAAATATTCTGTGCCTATGCTGACCGGCGACCGCCGCCTTAGAAAATATGCAGAGTCTCAAGACATCGAGGTCCACGGTATCCTTTTCCTGTTCGATGAGATGGTAAGATTCGGGGTGGTTTCATCAGATATAGCTGCCGCTAAGTTAGAACAACTTATGCAACTGAATGCACGACTCCCGAAAACTGAAATATCGCATAGAATTGGTTTATGGCGGCGAGAAACAACACATTAAAAGATTTTACCATAGATATGAATTTGTTTAAATGACGATCTATAAGATATGGACGAATATAATCTTACAAGATTCATAGAGGCGCAGGAGGGTGTGTACCCGACGGCGCTGCAGGAGGTGCGCGAGGGGTATAAACGCTCGCACTGGATGTGGTTCATTTTCCCTCAGTTGCGAGGGTTGGGCCATTCGTATTACGCTAATTTCTACGGAATCTCGGGTGAGGAAGAGGCTAAGGCATATCTCAAGGATCCGGTACTGGGACCGAGGTTGAGGGAAGTGTCGGAGGCGTTGCTCGAGCAGGAAACCGATGATGCCAGAGAGGTATTCGGCGGCATTGACAGCGTAAAGCTCCGTTCCTCCATGACGCTCTTCGACGCAGTGGCGCCCGGCAGCATATTCGCCCGCGTCCTCGACAAATACTTTAACGGCCAACATGATAATCGAACAATAAACCTTTTAAAGGCAAATGAGGTTATTTGATCGCTTTTCCTAAAGAATATTACGGGAATCTCTAAAATCCTGACACATGAAACGGCGAAGGAAAATATTTTTATGGCTTTTGTCCATTATACTGATCGGTATTCTGGGAATGGTTATCTGTGACCAACTGGTGGGCCATTCCGCTAAGGGCAAAACATACGACACTATAGATAGTATTCCGCATCGCAAGGTGGGCCTGATTCTCGGCACTTCTCCCATTTCCTCGTTTAACGGGCGAAGGAACTATTATTTTGACCATCGGATTAAAGCCGGTGCGGAATTATACAAAGCAGGAAAGGTTGACTGGCTCGTGGTCAGTGGCGGAGATTACCGCAATACTGAGAACGGCTACGATGAACCGGTGGCTATGCGGGATTCACTGATTAAACAGGGTGTTGATTCGGCCCGCATCGTTCTTGATTATGACGGTACGCGAACACTCAATTCCATAGCGAAAATACATGATGTTTACGGTCAGGATTCGATTGCTATCATTTCTCAGAAATACCATAATGAACGGGCTTTGTATCAGGCAAAACATCTTGGAATTGACGCCATCGGTTTCAACGCCAACACACCCGGACGGCGCGTTTCGTGGTGGCGCAACCGCGGGCGTGAGGTGTTGGCCCGCGTGAAACTGTTTATTGATGTGGTCCGTGGTCTTCATCCTGATATAAAGGAATCAATCGTAAGAGATTTCACTAAAGCGGATACAGATATTCTTTCTGTTTCTCATATCGAAACGGATTACGGTGACCTGATTTGTCTAAAGCCGCGGATGAACGGACTTAAAATGGATATGGTTTGCGGAGAAATACCTTCCCCTAACGATAATTCCATAGTTTTGGCATTTGCCGGGGCATTCACCGGGACCGAGTTTAACAAGGGACACGCTAACGTAGCCGGAGATCACGTCGCGGGAGGTGTCCGGTTCAAAGGCTATCGCTGTAAGCGCAACACCGGTGCATTTACCTGGTCTGCCAGCTCCGGTCCGAAATTCTTTTACAAGGACTATTCCTCCGCGTTTGACAAAGCCGCAAAAGAGGGTGGAATGGGATTCGCACAGGAAATGATGATCCATGACGGACAAAAAGTACCGACCACCCGCCCTTTAGGAAACCGAAACGTTTTCCGTGCTTTGTGTCTGAATTCCGACGGACAGTTAGCTCTATATGAAAGTCAAGGAATCGTCACTTTCTGTAATTTCATTGACGCACTGCTCTCGCAAGGCATAAAGGAGGCCCTATATACCGACATGGGACAAGGCTGGAACTACTGTTTCTATCGCAGTCACCAGTCAGACACAACGCCCAAATACCTCCACTCCACATCATTACCTTACGCTTCCAACTTCATCACTATCAAAATCAAGTAAACAAAATAGAGCAAGAATTTTATGAAAGCTGTAGTTAGAGAAAAAAGAATTCCTTTTGAGATTCGAGCCGAAAATGTTATGTCCTCTCGTCAGAAAGCCCTCAATGCATTCGAAGCCATGAGACAGTCAATATCCTGCTCCGGAATGAATGAAATGACATTGGATGAAATCAATGCTGAAATAAAATCGGCCAGAAACGAAAGAAAATGAATTGAAATATAAGGATTTTATCGGCTCGGTGGCTTTAAGCGAGACCGATGGCGTTTTCTTCGGAAAAACCGAAGGCATCGACGGACTTGTTAACTTCGAGGGTGAAAACGTTGCGGAACTGACTGACGCTTTTCATGAAGCAGTTGACGATTATCTTGAATATTGCAAAGAAGAGGGTATCGAGCCACACAAAAGCTATTCAGGATCGCTCAATGTGCGCCTCTCTCCCGATGTGCATTCCCGGGTAGCATATCTTGCCAAGCAAGCAGGAATGTCGATAAATTCTTTCATCCGCACCGCTGTTGAAAAACAGATTGCAGCTATGCTTTAGATTCAATTTATCAGAGTCTGCATACGGTAGATCGATATTAACAAAAGTCCAATATTAACATTAAACGCTCGGCGGAGGCTTCGCCGGGCGTTTAATGGTTTTATAGCGATTGTTTTATTGTGGAGGATATTCGAAGACAGAGCTTCGGATATCCGGTTTTTCTGTTTTATCAGGTCAGATGTCCCGACCCGGTCGCGCATGAACTGAACAACTAATTGTTATTCTAAATTCATTCCTATAAGCCAGTTGATACCAAAACCAATCAATATGGCAATCGTAAAACTGGCGAATGTGCCGATAAGCACATATTCGGTGATCTTTATATCCTTGGCTTTGTTCAGTTCTCCGAATCTGAAAACCGATTTCGCCGCCAATAAAAAGCCTATGCCTTCAATATTGTCTGTGAATATAAATGTCAGAATCAGTATCCGTTCAAGGTATCCGATCCATTTGCCGGCATTGGGCAAACCCTGCGAGGAAGTATCGGATGGCATCCATTTTTCAAATTCAATAAAAGACTTTATCAAAATCGAAGTGGGCGCAAGCACTGCGATGTATGCAGTAATGATGAGCCAGAGATTTGTTGATAGGATTTCGTCAGCCATATCAAATTGAGGCATTCTTGCAAAAACAAACCACCACAAGCCTATTATGATACTGAAGTGAGCAAGCTGGTCCCATACAAGACTTATGAGGTCATTCCTCTTACTCATTGATTTGACGTAATCTATTATGAAATGGCTGACTCCTATCACGACTGGTATAATCCAGCAGTTCCATTGAGCAACGAATACGTATGCCAATGCCGCCTGAATAAAGGCATGAAGAATGAGAGCCTTGTTTTTAGCCGTGGTATTATTTGAGAATTTATCGGCGCACATTCTGTCACTTTGGAAAATAAAATCTCCAGTCAAATGTGCCGCAATGAGTCTAATCAGTATGATTGTGTTCATCCTATCCTATCATTAATCAATTCCTTGAATCTGCTGATATACAAATTCATCAATTCCTCTTTACCGGCTTTCAGAGTCTTGTCTACCATCTGCCGTGTTATTCCAAGTAAGCATCCGATTTCAGCATGGCTGATGTCGGTTGTTATACTTTGAAACATAACCCTGCTTTGGCTCTGTGTCCACCTGGAAACAATGTCATCAGCAAAAGCAGTCGAGACGCGTAACTCCTTATTTACTTCTGCCCAGGGCGTCTCTATAATTAGCCGATACTTACCTATGGTATCAAGTCCTTTGCCCGATGCTCTGTATGCCTCGCCGTCACTTGTGGCAAGAGACCCGTTTTCATATTCCACTTTTCCAATTCCTATTGACAACCGGGCATCCCATTGGCGATTTTGCTCAGCAAACTTATAGGAACGGATATGGGCGCGTATGGCGAGAGCCACTGTTAACGAATCAACAGGATCCCCGACCCTTATCTGAAAACTGTCGCCACGAAAAATCTCAAGATCAATTTTTGTCAATATCGACAGTATTTCCGGCAGGGACTTTAGCATATGCAACATAGAGTCGCGTTCCCCTGCGGTCATCTTGGTGGAATCAACAATATCTCCGGTTATTATCGCTCCGATTTTCATAAATTGATATTTTGTGCAAATATAAGGATTCTCTTTGGAAAATGCAACCAAAATTGGTTGCATTTTCCATTTGCAACCTTTTAAGGTTGCATATAAGTAGCCTATAAATGATGTGATCGCCAAATGCCGCCTATTTACGATATTGTAAAAAGGAAGATATCGAGCCTTAATCCTATAAAGCAGAAAACGCCCGGTGGAAGCTCCGCCGGGCGTTTAATGGTTTTATAGCGATTGTTTTATTGTAGTGGATATTCGTAGACGAAGCTCCGGATATCCGGATTTTCTGTTTTTCAGGTCAGGCTACCCACGCATTACGCGAACTTGCCGAAGTCGGCCTGGAGCATGTCGCCTTTCTCGATGAGGGCCTGGTGGAGAGCGAAGGCGGCGCCGAGGTTATGCGGCGTATGGCCGCCTGTCTTCGAGGCAAGCTTCAGATAATCCCACATCAGTTCCTTGTACATCGGATGAACGCAGTTCTCGATGATTGTCTCCGCACGCTGACGAGGATCTTTTCCGCGAAGGTCGGCCACACCCTGCTCCGTGGCGAGAATCTTGACAGAATGCTCGCTGTGGTCGAGGTGAGAAACCATCGGAACGATCGTCGAGATCTTGCCGCCCTTCTGGATCGAGGGGCAGGAGAAAATCGAAAGATATGCGTTGCGGGCGAAGTCGCCGGAACCGCCGATACCGTTCATCATCTTTGTTCCGAGCACGTGCGTCGAGTTCACGTTTCCGAAGATATCCGCCTCGAGGGCCGTGTTCATGGCGATCAGGCCGAGTCGACGAACAATCTCCGGACTGTTCGAGATCTCGCCCGGACGCATCAGCACCTTGTCGCGGAAGAACTCGATGTTCTCCATGAAATGAAGCATGGCGTCGTCGGAGAATGTCAGCGCGCATGTGGAAGCGAACTTACATTTGCCCTCCTCCATAAGCGTCATCACGGCATCCTGGATAACCTCCGTATACATCTCGAAACGAGGAATCTCCGGATTCTCGCCCAGGCCGTAAAGCACGGCGTTGGCCACGTTGCCCACGCCGCTCTGGATGGGAAGGAATTCCTTCGGGATAAGACCCTTGCGGAGCTGATCAACGAGGAAGTGGCAGATATTGTCGCCGATGCGCTGTGTAAGCTCGTCGGGAGCCGTAAAGGGCTTGATGCTCTCCGAAGCGTTCGAGGGAACGACTCCGATGATCTTTGCCGGATCGATCTTCAGCACTGTGCTTCCGATACGGTCGTTGGGTTTATAGATAGGAATCTCGCGGCGGTTCGGAGGATCGAGCGGCAGATAATTGTCGTGGAAACCGCGGAAAGAATTATGATAATATGATGAATATTCAATAATCACCTTTTTCGCCATCTTGGCGAGCGTGGGCGACATCCCAAGACCGGCGCCGAGAATAATCTCTCCGTTGGGACTCATTTCGGTAGCCTCGATAATGGCCACATCGATGCCGCCGAAGAAGCCATAACGCAGATCCTGCGAAAGATGGCTGAGATGCATATCGAAATAATGCACGTTGTCGCCGTTTACTGCCGAACGGATGTCTTTGTGGCTCTGGTAAGGCGTACGTATGCCTATTGCATTAGCGCGGGCAAGTTCTCCATCCACATGATCGTTTGTGGATGCTCCCGTAAACACATTGATCTTGAAAGGCTTCCCCTCTTCATGGAGTTTTTTGGCGCGTTCAGCCAAGGCTACAGTCACCACCTTGGGTGTTCCCGAAGCGGTGAAACCGGAAAATCCTACGTTATCGCCATTGTTGATGTAGGAGGCGGCTTCTTCCGCTGTAATAAATGGAATGCTCATTCTGTAACGTTTATTATATTAGATTTAAGACTTTATTGCTTATAAATCATTTCATGATTAGTTAAAAGACGCTCTTTCTCTTTCCTAATCAACTGTAATTTCTTAATTTTGCACAAAAGTAATAAAATTATGCAAGAATCCATCATAAATAAGACTTTTTTTCTACCCGAAAACGATAAAAAATGCACAACTTTCAAAAAACTGCGCATCGAGACATACGGATGTCAGATGAACGTGGCTGATTCTGAGGTTGTAGCGGCCATGATGGGAATGGCTGGATATGAAATCACCGAAAATGACTCCGAAGCGGCAGCTGTTCTTCTGAACACCTGCTCGATCCGCGACAACGCCGAACAGAAAATATTATCAAGACTCGCTTACTGGAACTCGATGCGCCGCAAAACAGGCCGCAACCTCATCATCGGCGTCATAGGCTGTATGGCGGAGCGTCTGAAGGAAGATCTGATAAAGAACCACGGCGTAGACATCGTCGCCGGCCCCGACGCTTACCTCGACCTCCCTAACCTCGTGGGCGCCGCTGAAGCCGGTCAGCCTGCAATAAACATCGAGCTATCCACTACCGAGACCTACCGCGATATCGTGCCTGCGAGAATCGGATCGAACGGCGTCTCGGGCTTCATATCAATCATGAGGGGATGCAACAACTTCTGCTCCTACTGCATCGTGCCATACACACGCGGACGTGAAAGATCGCGTGAGCCGGAGAGTATCCTCCGCGAGCTCGCCGACCTGCGTAGCCGGGGCTTCAAAGAGGCGACGCTCTTAGGTCAGAACGTTAACAGCTATTCCTTCGCCGACGAAGCCTCCGGACGCACCGTCGATTTCCCCGCGCTGCTTGAAATGGTGGCGAAGGCGGCTCCCGACATGAGGATACGTTTCACCACCTCCCACCCCAAAGACATGAGCGACGAGACCCTCAAGGTTATCGCCGCTTATCCCAACATCGCCCGCCACATCCATCTCCCCGTGCAGAGCGGGAGCGACTCGGTGCTCAAGGCGATGAACCGTAAATACACACGCGAATGGTATCTCGGCCGCGTGGCCGCGATACGCCGTTATCTCCCCGACGCCGGGCTCTCGACCGATATGTTCACCGGATTCCACGATGAATCGGAAGAGGACTTTCAGCAGACGCTCTCGCTTATGAGAGAGGCAACTTTCGATTCCGCCTTCATGTTCAAATATTCGGAAAGACCGGGAACCCTCGCTTCGCGCACTATGCCCGACAATGTGCCCGAGGAGGTGAAGATCGACCGTCTTAACCGCATGATAGCCCTGCAGAACGAGCTTTCTCTCGAAAGCAACCTCCGCGATGTCGGCAAGGAATTTGAAGTGCTTGTGGAAGGGACGTCGAAACGCAATCCCGACGAGCTGTTCGGCCGCACGTCGCAGAACAAGGTAGCGGTCTTTCCGCGCGGAAACCACCGCCCGGGCGAATTTATAAAAGTGCGCGTGATTTCGGCATCGTCAGCCACGCTGCGTGCCGAAACGATAGATTGATCAAAAGAAGTTGCAGATTAACAAACAGCCGTAAGAAATTTCCTAAAGATCTTCCGGGAGGGGCTCGAACCAGTCGCGGCGCTCCTCTTCGGAAGAATCGGGAAATTCTATCCTGGTCCTGCCGAGTCTTTCCTTCAGATCGCGTATCTCATTTTTGAGCCTCGCGATTCTTTCGTCATACTCCTTCTTACGCGCCTCCACGGCTGAAATCTTCTCATCGAACTCCCGGATCTGCGTCTCCGTGTCCTTGCGGTCGTCAAGTTCCCTGCGTGTCTTCAGAAGGTCTTTTGTTAGCCCCCCGACACAGTTCTCGAGACTCGCCGTCTTTACCGCGAGATCATTATTCGCCGTCTGCAGTCGGTTCACATCAAGCTGAAGCTCCATGTTACGCTCCTCCAGGCGCGACCGCTCCTCATCGGAAGCGGCCATTTCAGCTATCATCACGGAAATCTCACGCGACCATCTCCGGGGATGAAAGAAAAGATTCCATGCGCCCGGCTCCGAATCAATCATTGTCCGGCTTCCTCCTGTCGCCTTTCATTACTATTCCCTTCCCCTTTTTGCCGTTGATGGCGATTGTGAGAGGCTGATCGAACTGTATGATCCTCACCGCGCGGCTTTCATAGACAGCCGGGAGCGAGTTGAGATATTCCATATCCACGCAGCCGTTTCCGGCATCGGGGTCTATCGTGAAATACCCCACTCCGAAACTTGTGAGATTCTGAAAGAAATGCGTTCCCTGCGAAGGCTCTATCCTGTAGCCGGGGAGCGCAGATTCGGCGATAAGCCGCGCGCCGGCTATCTGTGGCCATTTCACCGGGATTCCGAGAGCCGGATCCGAAGTGCCCCATCTTCCGGGACCTACAAGGATATAAGGTTCCCCTTTGGCGACCATCTCGGCATTAATCTTCTCTATCTCGAGTGCGACCTCATGATTCTTCGATGAATCGAAAGTCTCGGGCCGGACATACACCAGATACTTTATATTATCCATTATGCCGTGACCCAGAGCCGTGTCGCTGCGCAGGATAAGATCGCTGTCATCGACATCCATTATCGAATCGTCGAGCATCTCCTTCTTGTCGACGATCGGCCGGATCTGAAGCCAGTAGACCGTTCCCTTCTCTCCGTTTGGCCCGGGATCCGGATTGATGTTGCCCGCGAACTCTATCTCCACGGGTCGTCCCATCTCATACTGCCCGGTAGAGAGCATGAACTCGGTTATCTTCGCAAGAGGGAATACGTTATGTTTAAGCACATTGGCGAAAGTGATCAGCTTTCGGCCCTTTCCGAGACCGCTGTCGCGGATTATACGGTCGTTGAAATCGAATGTCGATACAAGATATTTAAGCGACCCTGTCTTGAAGGCGTCGGCAACAGGCACCTTCACTATATTGAAGCTGTCGTCCACCTCGAAATCGCGCATCTTCTCCCCGTCGCACTCCGGAAGGGCATAGAGCGATGTCTGCGTGTCGCGCAGCGCGAGCTCGAGAGTGGAGGTCTGCATGGCTTTTCCCGGATGTCCCGGGGAGAAACGGAGCGCAAGGCCTCCGTCGACTATATATTTACCGAGTCCGGCCGCTACCTCCACGACGCCCTCCTCGGCCTTTTCGTCATTCACCGGATAATAGTTGAGCGACCGCCCCACTCCCGAGAAATTCGGATAATACAGCCCCTCATGATCGTTTCCGGCCACTTCCTGAAGGATTACGGCCATCTTCTCCTGGTCGATCACATTGCTCGTGGCGTTCATATACGCCTTGGAGTCGGCAAAGAAAACCGAGGCATAGACAGCCTTCACGGCGTCAGTAAGGAGACGCATCCTCATCTCCGTATCCTCCGTGTACGGAATCATATATGTCGAATAGATTCCGGCAAACGGCTGATAATGCGAATCTTCGAGCAAGGAGCTGCTCCTCACGGCAAGCGGGCGCCTTACCACGTCGAAAAAAGCCATGAAGTCATCCATAACCTCGTCGGGGAGCTTTGCCTTGAGGAATGCCTTAAGGATTTCTGAATCGGGAGCGTCGGAAAGTGCTATCTTATAGAGGCCGTTCGAGTCCATGAACTCATCGAAAATATCCGTGCATACCACCACGGTATGGGGAATGGTTATCTGCACCCCCTCGAAATCGTCACATACAGGATGACGCTTGATTATCTGGTCGATAAAAGCCAGGCCGCGTCCTTTTCCGCCCATCGATCCCTGTCCTATACGGGCGAAGTTGCTCCATTTGTCATAGAAGTCGCGGTTGAACACCGCCACGACTCCGCGGTTTTTCATCCTGCGGTATTTCACGATCGCCTCGGTCATTAGCCGGCGCACATTGGCCGCATCCTCGATGTTGACGAAGCATACCTTTCTGAGCACTTCTGCAATAGGGAAGAGCGCGCGGGAATAGAGCCAGCGCGAGAAACTGTCGTTTGAGCAATAGTGATAGAGGATGTCGTCGGGAATGAGGTCTACGCTCTTCTGAAGCTCCTTCAGGTTGCGGATTCTCATGAGCTCCGTTCCGGTCTTGGGATCGTTCACTATGAAATCGCCGAAACCGAGATCTTTCGACACCGCCTCCCTCAGATCGAGGGGAAGCGTCTTTGAATTCTTGTCGAGAAACGTGAATCCCGCTTTTTCCGCCACCTGACGGTTTGCGCTCTCCTGGCTCTCCATCACCACCGGAATATGCGGATATCTCTCATGGGCGTAATTGGCGAGGCGCAGGCCGGCCTCCGGATCCTTCTCTCCGTTCACTGGGAAACGGGCGTCGGTGACTATGCCGAGAATGTTCTGTCCATATCTGTCGATAAGCGACGCGGCCTCCTCATAATCTCGCGCGAGCAACACTTTGGGGCGCCCGCGCATACGTAGCATCTGCTCGTGTTCGTTGAGGGCCTCGGTAGAAAAGCGCATCGACTGCTTGAGCAGAAACTTGAAGAGATGGGGAAGGATAGATGAATAGAAGCGGATTGAATCCTCGATAAGGAGCACCGCCTGCACGCCGACGCCGTTGATGTCGTTTTCGGCGTTCATCCTGTCTTCGATAAGCTTGATGATGGCGAGAATCAGGTCTACGTTTCCCAGCCAGGAAAAGACGTAATCCACGCCCCGGAGGTCCTCGTTGGCAATGCGTCGTCTCACCTCTTTCGAAAAAGGCGTCAGAACCACTAACGGGATATCCGGATACATCTCGTCGATTTTCACGGCCTCCCGGAAAGTCTCGCTCACATCGACGCCCGGCATGGCGATGATCAGATCATACTGCTTCGACTTCAGTTCCTCGTAAGCCTCCGGATAATTGGCCACCTTCGTGAATCGCGGAGGCGACGACAGGTTGAGCGACACATACTCGAAATATACCTGTTCCTCCACCCTGCCGTCCTCCTCGAGCATGAAGGCATCGTAGGGAGTGGCTATCAGAAGCACATTGAAGATACGTTTCTGCATCAGATTCTGAAAGGCCGTGTCCTTCAGATAAAGATGCCCGAGCATCGAGTCGTCGAGATTATCCATAAAACCTTAATCTTAAAAAAAGGTTTAGAACCTGTTACTTATAACTTGTTCCCTAAATCCTACCCTTCCTTGGCGAGCTCGGCCAGGAAGATGTCGATTGCCTCCGGCATCGAGCGGGCAACCGACGAAGGAGCCTGGAAATCGAGACGCAGTCCGGCGTCCTTCACGGCGGCGGCGGTTGCCGCGCCTAATGTGCCGATATATACCTGCTTCTCGGTCTGGTCGAAATCCGGGAAATTCTTTTTCAGCGATGACACTCCCGCCGGGCTGAAGATGATAAGCATGTCGTAGTCGAGTTCCTCGCCCGGCTGGAAGTCGTTGCTAACCGTGCGGTACATCACGGCTTTCGTTACGTCGAGATTGTGGTCCTCGAGCACCGACAGCTGCTCCTTATGCACGTCGGAAATGGGAAAAAGGAACTTCTCCTTGTTGTTCTTGTCGAGAGCCGCGAGAAGCTGAGGATCGTCGAGCTTGCCTGTCTTGCCGAACGATATCTTGCGCTTGCGGTAAACTATATATTTCTGAAGATAGAGCGCTATGGATTCCGTGGTGCAGAAATAACGCATCGTGTCGGGAACTTTCACTCTCATCTCCTCGCAGAGACGGAAGAAGTGGTCGACGGCTGTGCGCGAGGTGAAGATCACTGCCGTGAAATCGGCAAGATTCACTTTAGCCTGGCGGAATTCTTTGGCAGAAAGGCCTTCCACCTTTACGAAAGGACGGAAAACCATCTCCACGCCATAGCGGGTGCAGATGTCGAAATAGGGAGATTTCTCTGAGGAGGGCTGAGGCTGGGAAACTAAAATCTTCTTAACTTTCATAGTGTAAAATATTACATTTTACTTTATTTCAAAGCGCTACAGAGCATAGCATGAGAGTCGCCATATAGGTTAGAATCAAAGGGATGATTTCTAAACTGCAAAGGTAGTACAAAAAAAGCAACCAAGAGGAGATTTGATTGAAAAAAATTCGAAATCCCTTATAAAGGAATATGATTTTGCCCAAAACAAATACTCCCGCCGCCACAAGGAGTATTGTCTCGGTGGCAGGAGAATAGCAGAGGGCGAGCAGAGCGAGAATAAACATCGGAGCCGCCTCCAGGGCCTGGCTCGCAAGAGATCCCTTCACCCACATTCCGGTCATGCGGGAATCGGAAAAGACATTCCCGACCACAGTATAGGCCAGCGTCATTATCAGGACATAAGCCAGAGAGACGCCGCAGCAGAGCGCGATACCGAGTGCCGGACGGTCGGGAATACTGAAGCTATAGAACGGATTGTAAGGAACGGTGATCGTCACCGTTTTCCAGAGAAGCACGCCCGCCGAGCATACCCACAGAAGATTGAGAAGCAGCAGGAAGCTCGTTTCCTTCACCGTGTCGTCAAACGCGTTGTGGCGCATCCTCACCTGCGTCAGGTCGTAGACGAGCGCCCTGATGTAACGGGTGTTCTTCTTGAAGCGCAGGCAGATCACGCAGAAGAGCACGGCCAGTCCGACGAATACCCACGACATTCCGTCGTTCTTCCCGGTCTGCGCCATGGCGGGAGTCTCGTCGAGATAGGGAGTCTGAAGCACGATGCCGTATGATGCATGCTCGCGCGCCGCGCTGTCGTTTTTGGCCCGTATCACGGAATCCTCGCGCGCCTTGAGCAGGGAGTCGTTCACGACCGACCTACCGTAGAAGCTCTTGACCGCCGGTTTGTCGGCATGAGCTTTCTCCGCCCCCTTCGGGAGCAGATGCTCGCTGCCGCCCGTCACCGGCTCGACAATGCCGTTGACAGTCTGCCAGGCCTCGCCGTGATATGTGGTCGTGTCCTGTCTCATAGCCATCCGTTCTCTTTATACCACGCCACCGACAGGTCGATACCCTCGCGAAGACTGACTGTAGGGTTAAATCCGAACCCTTCCACAGCCTTGGTGATATCGACACCCCAGTTGCGTTGTTTCATTATCTTGTATTTATCGCGGTTCAGGGTCGAGGGTCTGAGCCTTATCAGGCCCCATTTCTCCGCCACCGCCGAGACCGCCTTGACGGCCCACAGAGGCATCCGCACGGGCATAACGAATTTCTTGCCCAGTGCTTTGGCCGAAAGTTTGCGGAATTCCTTCTGGGTGTAGCTCTTCGGCTCCGAGATGTTGTAGACCTCGCCGGTTGCCGAGCGCTCGAGCGCGTCGTAGATGGCGCGGGCGAGATCCTCGACATAGATGAAGCTGAGCACCTGACGCCGAAAGCCGACCGAGAAATCGAATCCCTTCTCTATCGACTTGAACATCAGATAGTAATCTTTCTCACGCGGACCGTAGATGCCGGTGGCGCGGAATATGATATAGGGAACTCCCGACATCGTCAGGAGCATCTCTGCCTTGAGTTTTGAAGCGCCGTAACGCGTGTTGGGGATCGGGATCATCGACTCGTCGTAGGGTTTGTAGTCCTTCTCGTCGCCAGGCCCCATCGCTGAAAGAGAACTCATGTAAAGGAATTTCTCCGGAATGAGCGAAGTCTCCTTGAGCGCGGCGGTGAAATATTTCAGATAGTCGCAGTTGATATGGGAGAAATCGGCATAACGGTTCACTTTCGTAGCCCCGAGATTATATACGATATAGTCCCATTTCTCTCCTTCAGGCAATGCCGTGGAGAGCGTGGCGGCTATGGCGTCGCGGCTCTCGAAATCAAACACTATGAAATTTATGCGCGGATCGTCGAGCCATTTCCGAGAGGTCGACTCGCGGACTCCGGCCCAAACCTCGTAGCCCCGGCGAAGCCCTTCGGCCACTATGAAGCCCCCGGCGAAGCCCCCGGCTCCCACCACAAGAACCCTCTTGCGCGGCTCTTTCGCGCAAGATTCCGTAGAATTCATATCATCGTCAAATGCCATTCTCCATTAAGTCTCTAAAGCCGGCTGCCTCGGCTTCAGTGAGAAATCCGACAAACCGACATTCATGTAACATATCAATCAATAAGTGCGAAACGATAACCCTGGTCCAGAAGCCATTCCAGGCTCTCCGGAAGCGCCTTCAGATTCTTGCCGATGCTTTTCAGAGAATCGTGAAAGACCACTATCGAGCCGGGACGCACATATTTTTTCACATTGCCGACCACATCCTCCGCCGAAAGGCGGGAACTGTAATCGCGGGTGACAAGATCGAACATTATGATCCTGTAGCGGGAAAAGAGAAGGCGCGCCTGACTCTTCCTCATGAACCCGTGAGGCGGACGGAAAAGCCCGCTCTTGATATGCACGGCCGCGTGTATGACGTCATCCACATAATCCACGGTCGAAGTGAAGAGCCCCTGCAGATGATGCATCGTGTGGTTTCCCACCGCATGTCCACGCCGCAATACCTCCTGATAGAGCTCAGGATATTTCCTCACGTTGTCGCCAACCATAAAGAAAGTGGCCTTCACCCCATAGCGGTCGAGCGTGTCGAGCACCCAAGGTGTCGACTCCGGAATCGGGCCGTCGTCAAAAGTGAGATAAATCTTCCCGTCGGTTCCGTCGAGCATGAACTCCCCGTAGGGAAAAAGCCGGCGCATTATCTTTGGTGGACGCTCTATAAACATCACTTCTCAGGTGTTGAAGGTTATTTATGAAGCGCGTTATAAGCGTCGTTCAGACGTTTGCTCCGGGCCATATCTACCTTACGGATATTCTCGTCGGTATCCAGAGCCTCCTTCGAGATTCCGGCCTCGATATAACGGTTATATACCTCATAGAACATCGAGTCGAGATAACGGTCGTCCTCCTTGGCTTTGGAATAGTCCTCGGCCGACATTCCGGCCAGAGCATTGATTGTCTTCGCAACCTCCGAAAGTTCATTCACATAATCCGCCTCCGTATATCCGCCTTCGAACGCCTTGTCTCCGTAAGCGCGGTCATAGTTGTTCTTAAGTGTCTGCCGGTCGAAACCGTTCTTCTTCAGCAGAGCGTCGGTCTTCTTCGGATCGCCTCCGTACTGCTCGTAGATCTCGATGAATTTCCAGAACTGATAAGGTGTCAGCTGCGATTCGAGCGTCATCGAAACGTTTCCGAACGACCGCGCTATCTCGCGCTGGTAGACCAGATACTGCATGTATCTCTCCATCTGGTTCTCGAGCATCTTCAGCGCCTTTGCGGTGAGCTTCTTGTCGTTAAGACGCACGCCGAGCATTCCGTAGAGTTCGGGGAGCGACATAGCCGTCGAGGTTCCGTATCGCCATACACTCTCCGAAAGGTTCTGATTCATCTTCTCCAGCACGTTGAGCGCCTTGCGGAAATCCTTCTCGGCGCCCTTCCCGTTCTCCTCGTTTGCCTTGCGGTCGCCGTCGGCGATCAGCTGTGTGGCCACGTCGATCATCGACGAGCGGGTGGAGACGAGCATCCTTCGGGCAGTCTCGTCGAAATACGGACGTTTCTGCGGAGTGGCCTTGTCGGCGCCTCCCCAGCGGTAATTGGTAACCACATCGTAAGCCCGGTCCGGACGTGCGGGGAGTCCCGACTGCAAGGTAGGCACAAGCTGATGGGTCATGCCAGTCGAGCGGAGATAATCCGAAAGTCCGACATGATATTCGTTTCCGACGGTCATGCACCAGTAGATCGGACGCGGCCAGCCCTTGGCGGCGTTCGTGGCTATGATGTCGAACATCAGCAGCTCGCCGAGGCTCACGTAACCCTTGCTCTGCACGGCCGAAGCCTGACGCAGGTCGATCACGATCTCGTCGACGATTCGGGCTGTGTCTTCGGGAGCTACGAGTCCTCGCTTGATCACGGCCGCCTTGTCGACAGGTATGGTCAGTACGCTGCTCGGGAGAACAGGATAGCCGTAGTCGGGATCCTGCGCCTTACCCGAATATACGAGCTTGAGACTCGACAGCAGATCGGCCGGGGCCGTCTCGCGTCCGGGGATGGTAACGTCGGCTTTTCCGTAGGCTATGTCTTCGGGCTTGGACGTGAAGTCTACCGGCTTGGCTGTATAGCTCTGGCTCCGCATCTGGTTGGCATACCAGTCGGAGACAAGATAACTCAGGTTGATGATCTTGACGTCGGGACGCACGCCCTCCACCTCCTGGGCATACCAGAGCGGGAAGGTGTCGTTGTCGCCGTTGCAGAAGACAATGGCGTCCGGCTCAAGACTGTTGAGATAATTGATGGCGAAATCGCGCGCCGCATATCTGCCGCTGCGGTCATGGTCGTCCCAGGTCTGGCTCACCATCTGCACCGGGACTACAAGTCCGATTACACACGCGGCTCCCGCAGTATAGGTCATTGCCTTTCTGCCGCGCGCCGCAAGGCGGAGCAGCTGCCAGAGGGCGGCCACTCCCATGCCTATCCAGATAGCGAAAGCGTAGAAAGATCCGGCGAACGCATAGTCTCGCTCGCGCGGCTGGTTAGGCGGCTGGTTCAGATAAAGAACGATCGCGATTCCCGTCATGAAGAAGAGGAAGAAAACCACCCAGAACTGCTCGATACCGCGCTTTCCGGCAAACGCCTGCCAGAGCAGACCCAGAATGCCCAGAATCAGAGGCAGCATGTAATATACATTGTGTCCGGGGTTATCCTTACCGAGTTCGTCGGGCAGCTTCGACTGGTCGCCTAAACGGGCGTTGTCGATGAGGGGGATGCCCGATATCCAGTTTCCGGCGTCGATCTCTCCACGCTGGTTCAGCACATCGTTCTGACGGCCGGCGAAGTTCCACATGAAATATCGCAGATACATGTGGGAGAGCTGATAATTGAAGAAATATTCGAGATTCTGCGCTATCGTCGGCTTATATCCCATTTTCTGGGGGAAGTTCACCGTTCCGCTCACAGGATTGACGAAAGGCTGACCCTGGGTGTCGACCTCGGGTATCTTTTCCCCCGTGGTCTGATCGACGGCATAAAGCTCCTTAAGGTTCGAGGGAGTGGTGTCCAGGTCGACCCACTGCTTGTAGGCGTCTCGGTGCATGCGGCTGTAGATACGGGGGAAGAGCATGTTAAGCTCCGGATTCATCTTTACCTCGGGCTTATAGTCGCTCTTTACGTAATAGTCGCCGCCACGTGCAGCCTTCGCGGCGTTCGACGCCTGCTCTTCGGTGGAAAGGAAGCCGTATTCCGAAACAGGAACGGCATTTTTCACACCCTTGGCGTAAAGAGGCTTTCCTTTCTCCACCACCTGCTGGTAATGAGGATAGCTCAGGACAAGAGGCTGGCCGTTCTCCTGATATTGCACGGTGTCATAGCTTAGTGCGACCTGTTCCTTCTGCGGCCCCGAATAGAGGGTCTCGCCGTAGATCAGCGGATTCTCTCCATACTGCTCGCGGTTAAGGTAAGCGGCGAGGTCAAAAACGTTGTCGGGAGAGTTCTGATTCATCGGAGTGTCGGCGCTCGAACGGATGAGTATGAGCGCGTAACTCGAATAACCCACGAAGATAACCGCTATGCTCCACATTACAATGCTCAGAGTGCGGACAGGCAACGGACGGCTGAAGCCGCTGAATAGCCAGAAGGCAAGACCTGCAAGCAGTATCCAGCCAAGAGTCCAGCCGTTCCCTATGAAGAATATGCCTGAGAGGGCGACCGCGATCAGGAAGGAGAGCTTTATCATCATCGGCGAGCGCTGACGCCACAGCTCGTAAAGCGCCCAGATGAACACCACGGCCGCAAGAACGGCATAGAAAAGGGCTCCGCTGTTGAAGCTCATGTTGAAGCCGTTTACGAACAGCAGCTCGAAACGCTGCGCCATCTTGATGAATCCCGGAACAAGTCCGAAAAGCACCAAGGCGATTATAACGAACGAAAGCAGAAGTGCGAGCAGCGACTTGACCAGATCCATATTCTTCCATTTGCGGTAGGCGAATACAAGCACAATCGCCGGGATGCAGAGCAGGTTGAGAAGATGGACGGCGATGCTGATGCCGATCACGTAGGCTATGAGGATGAGATAGCGGTCGGAATGAGGCTCGTCGGCCTTGTCCTCCCATTTGAGTATAAGCCAGAAGACGAGTGCCGTGCAGAACGAGGAGAACGCATATACCTCGCCCTCGACGGCCGAGAACCAGAAGGTATCGCTCCAGCAGTATGCGAGGGCCCCGACAACGCCGGATCCCATGATCACAAGGTATTTCGCAAGCGAGATCTCACCGTGATAACGGTCCTTGACAAGCAGACGGCGCACAAGATGCGTTATCGTCCAGAAAAGCATCAGAATTGTCAGGGCCGAAAGCAGTCCGCTCATCGCGTTTACCATCAACGAGACATGCTGGGCGTCGGGAGCGAAATTGGCGAAAAAGCGGGCCGTAAGCATGAAGATAGGGTTGCCCGGCGGGTGACCCACTTCAAGTTTGTCTGCCTGGATTATAAACTCCCCGCAATCCCAATAGGAAGCGGTCGGCTCCAGAGTGAGCCAGTAGGTGACAAGAGCTATCGCGAAGACAACCCAGCCCGTCACGTTATTTATCAACTGATATTTCTTTGTCAGCATAACGCTCTGAAAGATAATTTTAAGCAAGAACGGCATTAACACGATTTTACCGAAATCTCGCTATAGATAATTAATTTGCAAATTTACGATTTTTTTGCCAAATTAGCGGAAAATAACTAATTAAAAGTTATTAAAGCCTTCCTCCTCTCCCCTTAGACTTTTAAAGTCGTTAACGTCTTTAACGACCTTAAAGTCCTTAAAGACCTTAGAAACCTTAAAGACCTTAGAAACCTTATAGTCCCTTCAAAAAAACTCAAATAATTTTTCAAAATTTCATATTCAAAATTGCGTCAGATTTGTTATATGATAAAGAGCAGTTATGATTTTGACAAAGACAATATTGTAATTAAGATCTTAATCATTGGTTATTAGTATATTACAGATCAAAAGATAAAATCTCTTCAATTCTTTCGATTCGTGATTAATTATAATTTATGAAGATTGCAATTCAATTATTGCATTGTACTTAATCACTCCGCTCCTCTGGAGTCGTTTAAACCGAATGTCGGAAACACGATTATCAGTTTAGACATCTTCATACTCAAGGCGCTTTAAAATTACAAAGAGGTGAAAATTTCAATCGACAAATGGATAAAGAAACTCGGGATGCCCCTGATAATTACCGAGGACGGCAAGCTCTGTTTTCTGATAGATACAGGAGCCTCTTATAATGTGCTGTTGCGTGATGCCTATGAAAGATGCAAGAATGACTTTAAGAAACTCGGGAAACACGACTTCCTTTTAGGAATGGTCGGAGACCCACAGAAAATATTCATGGTTTCCGGCAACATCAAATTAGGAGGTGCTGTTTATGAAGGAGAATTCGGAGTTCTTGAGAGCACGGAAGCCATGAACAACGTCAAGATTCTAACCGGCCTGCAGATCGACGGAGCCATCGGTGTGGAATTCCTTTCAAAATACGGCATGGTGCTTGATTTCGCCACCAACGAACTACGCGACTCGATATCCAACAACAGCTACTCGCCGCGCGAGGACCGGAAATAGACACATACATATACCATAAAAACACTCTCATGTTAAAATAAGTAGTGCCTGCCAGGCAAAAAGATCCCCGGCAGGCACTATTTAATATAAAGTTTAAACAATAACTCGTCAACTCGGACGCACGAACCGTGCGTCCCTACATCGCCTCCAACACCTCCGCGACGCTCCTGTGCTAAAACAAGTCGAAGACACCTATGACACACAATTTGTAATCCTGTTCTCCTGTACTCCTGTCTAAAATAAAAA
>CAJTYD010000029.1 GCA_910583775.1 uncultured Muribaculaceae bacterium
GAATAAAAGACCGCTAACTCATTGAGAATTAGCGGTCTTTTGTGGTGCCACCAGAACCTGAGTTTCTACACTTCATCTACTCCAAAAAATCAGCATAAATGTCATTTTTTTGGAGTAAAACATTGTTTAATTCAAAATAAACGCCTATATTTGCACTCCAAATAATTGACATAAATGTCTATTTTTTGGAATAGATTATGATTATAAAACGCGAATATTATCTAAATCAACTCATTGCCAGCCAGCATAACGGGCTTATCAAGATTGTTACAGGGTTAAGACGAGCCGGTAAATCATATCTATTGTTCCACTTATTCGGAGACTATCTGAAAGAGCAGGGAATACCAGATGATCATATCATAAAAGTTGATTTAGAGGATAGGAGAAATGCACCCCTTCGAGATCCTGATGCGCTGCTTGCCCACATCGACTCTAAAATGGTCGATGACAAGATGTATTACATACTTCTTGACGAAGTTCAGCACGTGCCTGAGTTTGAAGATGTGCTCAACAGTTACCTTAAGATAGAAAATGCAGATGTGTACGTCACCGGAAGTAACTCTCGCTTTTTATCAACAGATATTATAACTGAGTTCAGGGGGCGAGGAGATCAGATACATGTATATCCACTCTCTTTTGCTGAATTTATGTCGGTTGATAACAGACATCCTATTGAAGCATGGAATGATTATTATACTTATGGTGGACTTCCCCATGTATTGACATTAGAAACACCGAAGAAAAAAATCGACTATATCAAAAGATTATATTCAACAGTCTATATTAATGACATAGTCGAGAGATATAAGATTAAAGGTGAATCTGAATTAAAGGAATTGATTCAGATAATTGCTTCTGCGATTGGATCCCCGACCAATCCAAATAAGTTGGCAAATACTTTCAAAAGTCTTAAAAACGTATCTCTGTCTAATAAAACTATTGATAATTATCTCACATATCTTTGTGAGTCATTTTTAACAGAAAAGGCTGTCCGTTATGACATCAAGGGTAAGAAATATATAAATACCTTGTCAAAATATTATTTTACGGATGCGGGAGTGAGAAATGCGATACTTGATTTTAGGCAGCAAGAAGAAAACCACATTATGGAAAATGTCATTTATAATGAATTAAGAATACGTGGCTTTCAAGTTGATGTCGGTATGGTAGAGCATCGAACAACAGATAAGGATGGAAAAACCATTCGCAAGCAGTATGAAGTAGATTTTGTGGCTAATCAAGGGAGCCAACGCTTCTATATCCAATCTGCATTCATAATGCCTACTGATGCCAAAGAACGTCAGGAATCAGCCTCTCTGCTTAACATAAATGATTCTTTCAAAAAAATCATTATCGTTAAAGACCACATTAAACCAAAAAGAAATCAGGAAGGAATTGTTACAATTGGCCTGATGGACTTTCTTCTGAAACCGGAATTGCTCAACTGGTAAACCAACGTGCTGTTGAAAATTTCTGAAAGTTCGGAATAGAACAACTGAAAAGTTCGGAATAAAATCGCTCAAAAGTTCGGAGTAGCTTGTGTATGTCATTGAATAATGCAATTTTTGCACAAAATTAGATATTGAAAAAATAGCACTATCTTCCACGGATAGCAGACGATCTCTGCAAAGAGAATTAAGAACAAGCAGCGCGGTGCTGATAACCGGCCCCCATGGTGTGGAAAGACGTGGACTACCTCTATCATCCACAACGGAGCCAATTGAAAATCGGCGAGTTTCCATTACTCACAACGATGACGAGCCCAATGTGCATAAAGTATACGATTGGGCTGCGTGACGTAAGGGCTTTAGTATACTGATCCGAACTGATCCGATGGACAACCGAGCAAAATTCAATAGATTAATTTTGTCTGTAATGAAAATAAGACTAACTTTGCCGTCAGATACCTCGATGCAGAAGCCCTGAAAGGGTTATGCAGGGAGGGAAAATAATGATAGTAAGCGTTTATCCGCGCTGATTCTTGACAACCAGAAATTCTCGCAAAATTTCATATTCATGTCAAGGAACAAGCAACGGTAGATGCCCGTGGTATGTAATATTGCTCGGCCCGTTTCGTGAGAAACAGGGTCGATAGCTTGATTGCATATACAAGCGTGGGCTTCTGCAGTTGCCATCCGACATGAATAGGGCAATGCGAGAAGCCTCTGGTTGTAGGATGGCAACAGATACAGATTCCTACGCTTTCTTTTTTAATATTATGCCGAAGAGAGGAGTCCGGAGGCCTGGAATAAAATTATGTTTAAGAAATTTTTATTGATCTGCGCAGTGATCTGTTCAACGGCATTCTGTTACTCATGTAGCAAAGATGAACCGGACAATCCCAAACAGGAAGAAAACAAAGAACCTGAGAAACCAACCGAAGACGAAGACGGGGCAATTGTTTACATCGGGCTCGATGGCACAACTTACCCAAAGACCAATTTCAGATGGCGACTCCTTGGTAAAACCTTTACGCTTAATTATATTAACTATGAAATAATCGATAGTCATATCTCCATTACCGGATGCGACGAACAAGAATTGAATGCTACTTTAAATGGTAAAGTAGAAATTATTCCGACAATGGTAATCGAGGGAGAAACATATAAAGTTAGGGATCTTAACTATGCCTTCCCTAATAACAACGATTTAAAATCTATCATATTACCAAATACTCTTCTCTCAATAGGCAGTTACGCATTTACAAATTGTAAAGGGTTAGAAACGCTACGAATCCCAGATTCTGTTACAAAAATAGGGTATAATTCTTTTGACGGTTGTTCTAATCTTAAAACCATAACCTTATCCAAATCAATCAAAGAAATTAGGAGTGCCGCTTTTTATTGTGATAACCTAACAGATATATATTGCAGAAGTTCCAATCCACCAGAATTAGAAGGTTTTATCGTACCTACTAGACAAAGTGCTCTTGGATATCCCATAACACTCCAAATAATATTACATGTGCCATTAGGTTCCTTAGAAAAGTACAAAAAAACAAAAGGATGGAACCAATTCTACTATATCAAAGAATATAAAATGGAAGACTAATGGCTGGAGATGTCTATTTGGTCTCGGATTTCAACCCGGACATGCGGATTTGCCAATACATGAGATTAGATTATTTTCTCAGCTTACTCGCGTCAAAGAAATATTACGTCAGGACCAAATTTGATTTCGAGGATGAAAGAGAATACAGACTGCCTTTAAAACAGATGCTCCCTATTCATCTTGCCCTTAAAGAGATAGATAATGAAACTTCTGAAAGAGAAAATGCGAGGATGACTGCAAAAATAAAGGCTCACTGGGAAAACAGATACATTCATACCTCATGCTGGAGCAAGCAGACTCATGAAAACATTCTGATGTGGCAGGCATACGCTTCGAAATTGGGGGTATGTGTCTGTTCGACCGTCCGGAATTTCTGCACAGCTCTTAATCTGGATTCGTACGATATTTTTTGTGGAGACATTGCTTACGAGGGCTACAATTTCTATCAGGATGACACGCGGTTCAACAAATCGAAGGAATTCGATGGTGAACAGGAATTCAGGTTCTATTTTCTTTCTGAGAAGGAAGAAAAGGGAGACAGGGATTGCGAAGAGCTTCGAAAACCTTTCGAGATACCAGTCAATATTACAGAAATGATAGACAAGGTCATCATTTCACCGTATATTAGCGGGAGGGCCTCCGTCGAGCTGTGTAATATCCTCCATGAAAGATATGGATTAAGAGCAGAACCGTCAAAAATACAATTAAAGAAACAATAAATAATCCAAACATCAGATAATTCTGTAAAAAGCTTACCCCTGGGAATCTCCTTAGATTCCCAGGGGTAAAGTTTTTGCGCAATACTTCGGGGTAAACAATGGGCAGCCATCGAAGCACATCGCAATTCGTCCAAATGTTGAAGAAAAGTGACATGGGACAACTATTTACAATATACTGATTTCTTGCGTTTTTGCAATCTGAAAAATAATTATTATATTTGCGGAATAATCAAACCAGAACAAATAATCATTCGTTCTATAAAAAAGGACAAATAGCCGATGACGAGTTTTGACTGCAAGAAACTGACAGAATTAGTTCTGTATATCCTTGGTAAGACCGGAGGAGTTGATTTCTACCATACTTTCAAGATTCTCTATTTTGCAGAGATGAGACATCTTGCAAAATGGGGAAGCGGTATTGTGCCTGATGAATTCTGTGCATTGAAATACGGACCGGTTCCCACTCGTTTATATGACGCTGTAAAAGAGCTCAATCAGCCGAGAATGGCACTCGCTGAATGTTTGGCAGAAGTTGTGCAGTTTGCCGGGGAGGATGCTCCTAATGTTCTACTTCCTAAACGGGAGGCCAATTTAAAGTTTCTATCCAAATCGGAAACAGAAGCATTAGACCAATCAATTGAAGAAAACAAATCACTGACATTCGGACAGCTTATGAAAAAATCCCATGATGAGGCATGGGATGAAGCAAATCGTCGCGCAAATGGAACAAATATAATATCGCCAATTTCTATGGCAAAGGTTCTTCACGCCGATAATGCGATGCTTGAATATATTGAAGAGCAAATGCAAATCGAATCAGTTTTGAAATGATAAAAATTTCTGATTTTCTCAATGAAGAAGAGTTATCACGACTGGCTTTCCGCACAGTCAACGTTGGCGATGTTTATGAGATGACAATGACTGAGGCAAATGGAATTAAGCCAAAAACGGGAGACCTTTCAAGAAACAAGTATTTCATCGTGCTTGGTTTTGATTCAAATGGTATTGCCTATGGAGGTGTTATTATCAATTCACAAATCAACAAAAATCTTCCTGCACATCTCAAAATGTTCCATATGCCCATAAAACAATCAAAGTATCCATTTCTCTGTTATGATTCTTTTGTAGATTGCGTGCGTCTGAAGGTTGCTTTCCCTCAAAAGTTCAATGAGTGGAAATTTTTAGGCAAGATTGACGAATACGATGTAGAGTTGATTATCGGCACGGTTAAGGAAAGTCCGGCCGAAAGTGAAGAACGACTTGTTCAATTTGGTCTATTATAAATATCAGAACCCTAATATGCTGTGTCGCCATTAACGTTTTACGGCGCAGTTTTTTTTGCACAATACTCCAGATGTGCGATGTATTCTCCGATGTAAAAAAGTAGCGTCATGGCTTTTCGCGATAGATAAAAGTTAAAAACGGGTTAATTGGGGGCGAGGGGACGTTTTCGGGTTGTAAGAGCGGTGTTTTTTCGTTAATTTTGTAGTTCAAAGCTACACATCATAAAACATGAAATTTCGAAAGTTCCTTTACATATTCCTCTCTCTCATAATTTCCATTGCCGCGTTTAACATTCCCGAAGTCGAGGCGGCGGGAAGTCCCAAAGCAAGAACCTCACAGACTTCTAAAAAGAAATCCCGGAAGTCGAAATCTTCAAGGTCAAAAAAGAAAAAGAAAAGATCTTCAAAAAAGAAGAGAAGCAAGTCGAGAAGAAGCGTCAAGAAGGCCACCACTCCCCCGCCGGAAGCTCCTTCCAACGATTCTCTGACGTTGCGCGTCAACCAGGCATTGCTCGACTGGATTCCCTCCACCATGAACCCGGGTGGCCTCCGCGTCAACAAGGTGACGCCCGACTCCGCTTCACGCATCGCAAAAATCAGCCTCAACGAGAACTTCACATACCTTCTCGTAACCAACGAGCTGATCGACTCGATCCGCGACCACGTCGCAATCTCTCTGCCCGATTCTCTTACCGACTATCGCGTCACCCTCAACGTGGGTCAGCGCAGCCTGGCCTATTACATCACAAAAGTCGACAAACTTCCGGAGAAATTCCGTAAGAACATACCGTTCGTAACGGAAGCCAACCCTTCGGTCCATCCCGTGAAAGGCATGGAGAACGACATCGTCGCCCTCTGGCATTCCCACGGCCGATACTTCCGCCCCGGCTCCGGAGGCTGGCTCTGGCAGCGCCCGCTCCTTTTCCAGTCAATTGAAGACACATACACGATGAGCTATGTGCTCCCCTTCCTCGTGCCGATGCTTGAGAACGCCGGAGCATACGTGATGCTTCCTCGCGAACGCGACACAAACCGCAACGAAGTGATCGTCGACAACGACCTCAACGAAGGCGGAGGCATTTATTCTCAGCCATACTACAAAGAGATGACCGGCGACAAACCCTGGGCAACCGGCGAATTCGAAGGCTTCATCTACGACCTGCCCGATTTCCGCGACACCGAAAATCCGTTTGAAAACGGAACTTACCGTCAGACAACAACAACCCGAAACGGCAAACCTTCGGTAGCCGCCTGGTATGCCGATATCCCCGCCACCGGCGAATATGCCGTTTACGTCAGCTACAAATCCCTTCCCAATTCCACAGAAGACGCCCGTTACACAGTGAATTATTCCGGCGGATCGAAAGAATTCCGCGTCAATCAGACAATGGGCGGTGGAACCTGGATCTATCTCGGGACTTTCCCTCTCGAAAAAGGATACAGCGACACGGAACCGATCGTTACTCTCACCAACGTCTCCGACAAAGCCGATGACCTCGTGGTTACCGCCGATGCCGTGAAGATCGGCGGAGGCATGGGCAACATAGCCCGCAGCAACCGTCGCGCAGACATCTATTACGATCCCTCCACTCCCGAACCGGAAGTGACACAGACCTCGAATGAAAAGGGGAAGATTAAATCCGAAAGCGAAGAAGAGACCGAAGAGGAGGAAACCGAAGAGGAGGAGACGGAAGAAACCGAAGAGACTCAGGATGAATCTCCCGACAAGGAGCAGACCGCCGAACAGCAGACTACGGTTCCCGAAGAGACAAAGCCTAAGGGAACTCCCCCGTCGTTCCGCACTTCCGGAATGCCCCGCTTCCTCGAAGGCGCCCGCTACTGGCTCCACTGGGCCGGATTCCCCGAATACGTTTACTCGCCTTATCACGGCACCGACGACTACAAAGACGACTATACCTCACGCGGCAACTGGGTGAACTACCTCGCGGGAGGATCGCGCGTACTCCCCAACCGCGAAGGCCTCAACATCCCTGTAGACGTCACCTTCGCGCTCCACTCCGATGCCGGAAAGAAAGCCGACGACAGCTTTGTAGGCACCCTCGGCATCTACTTCACCAATAACGGCGACTACTACCGCGACGGCACACCGCGTATCAACTCCCGAATGCTCACCGACCTCATCATGCGCCAGATCTCCGGCGACATCCGCCAGCAATACGAGCCATATTGGACGCGTCGCTCGATGTGGGACAAATCGTATGTCGAGGCAAGGGTGCCTGAAGTTCCGACAACCCTTATCGAACTTATGAGTCACCAGAATTTCGCCGACATGCAATACGGTCTCGACCCCGGCTTCCGGTTCACCGTCGGCAGAGCCATCTACAAGGGGATCGCCCGGTTCATGGCCGAGCGCAAGGACCGCGAGCTCGTTATCCAGCCGTTGCCCGTCAAGGATTTCGCCATCAAGCGCCTCAAGAAAAATCACTACCGTCTGAGCTGGCAACCCACGCCCGATCCCCTCGAGCCCACGGCGATGCCTGCAAAATACGTGATCATGGAGCGATCCGAAGGCGAACTCGGGTTCCACAAGATCGGAGAAACCGCCGACTGCCATTACGAGCTGAAGGTATCCGACAATATGATCCACAGCTTCCGCATCATCTCACTCAACGACGGCGGCGAAGCATTCCCTTCCGAGACGCTCGCCCTGCGCGAGGCAAAGCATGAATCGGAGCCTGTGATGATCGTCAACGGATTCACCAGAATCAGCGGTCCTGAGCATTTCACCGACGGCAACCGTGCCGGCTTCCGCTCCGACATCGATTTCGGCGTGCCTTACATCAAAGACATCTCCTACACCGGCGAACAGCTTGAATTCAACCGCAACGCCGGCAACAGTTTCGGAAGAAGCGCAAGCAACTATATCACCCAGGTAATCGCCGGAAACACTTTCGATTATCCCGCCGTGCATGGTAAATCAATCGCCCTTACCGGCCGTGGATTCGTATCTTCGAGTCTCGGAGCTGTAGAGAACGGAGAAGTAAAGCTAACCGACTATAAGATCGTCGACCTCATCCTCGGCAAGCAGAAAGCGACCGTTGTCGGTAACGGCCGCAGCGGTGTCAAGTTCCGCACCTTCCCCGAGAAACTGCAGAAAGAGATCCGTCGGTTCTCCGACCACGGCGGCCACCTGATCGTCAGCGGCCAGTATGTGGTGTCCGATCTGTTCAGCATGCGCTCCAACCCCGAAGACCGCGAGTTCGCCCAGGTAGTACTCGGTGTGGTTCCGGCAGACAGCGTGCCCTCGCCCTCTCATTCCGGAAGCCTGCGCGCCTCCGACGGCCGTCGCCTCGATTACTCATCGACTTTGAACGAAAACATTTACATAGTTGAGAATCCCGACGTACTTGCCCCCGCTCATGGCGGTAACGTCGACAAAATACTCTCTTTCTCCGACAACGACATGCCGGCAGGTTACCTCGTGAACCGCGGACGAAGCCGCGTCTTCGTCATGTCGATCCCTCTGGAAGCTATTTCGGAGCAGGCCTCACGCGACAGGATAATCGCCGAAATATTATCCAAATTGTAAGTTACCGGCTTCGGGGAGATGATTCCCGGGGCAGCATATAAAGAATATCTATGAATATCATAAGATTCACCACCGTAAACGACCTCCGCGAAGAGATTTTCCGCAGCCCTCTCGAGCAATACGTTCTCGTCCAGATCGATGACAGGAAGATAGAGCTCGACCCTCACTGCATTCACCGCCTCACGGAAATCGCTTCCGACATAGACTCGACGTTCACCTATTGCTATTTCCGCGAAAGGAACGCCGACGGCACCATCACCAACCATCCAGTAAACGATTATCAGCCGGGGTCGGTAAGGGATGACTTCGATTTCGGATCGCTCGTGCTGCTCAATGCCGCCGATGTGCTTTCGGCTACCGAAGACTTCGGCAAACATGAATCGCGATATATCGACGGCGGCTGGTATGCCATGCGCCTCAGAATAACGATGGGGAAAATGATGGCGATGGTGCCGGAATATCTTTATACAGTCGAACGCCGCGACTACCGCAAGAGCGGGGAGAAGCAACACGACTATGTAGATCCCCGCAACAGTGCCTATCAGAAAGAGATGGAGGAGGTGCTCACATATCATCTCCGTGACATCGGAGCGATGGTGCCCCGCGAGAAAGAGGAAGTCGACTATTCGGAGGGAGAGTTTCCCGTCGAGGCTTCCGTCGTGATTCCGGTCAGGAACCGCGTCCGCACCATCATGGACGCAGTGAACTCCGCTCTCTCGCAGGAGACGGACTTCCCGTTCAACGTCATTGTCGTCGACAATGATTCCACCGACGGCACCCGCGCGCTCCTGGAGGCCGTAGAAGACTCGCGTCTGAAACTGATCAAGGTTTCTTCAGACGAGAATCTCGGAATCGGAGGATGCTGGAACCGCGCCCTTCTTTCGGAACACTGCGGGCGGTTCGCAGTGCAGCTCGACTCCGACGACCTCTACAATGCCTCCAACGTCCTGCAGACGATCGTGAAGAAGTTCCGCTCTGAGAACTGTGCGATGGTTGTAGGAAGCTATATGATGGTGGATTTCGACGGTAATCCCATTCCACCGGGTCTTATCTCCCATCAGGAATGGACAGACCATAACGGAGCCAACAACGCCCTGCGCGTGAATGGCTTCGGGGCTCCCCGCGCCTTCTTTACCCCCGTGGCCCGCAAATTCCTCTTTCCCAACGTCAGCTACGGCGAAGACTACGCCATGTGCCTGCGCATAAGCCGCGACTACAACATCGGCCGTATTTTCCAGCCCCTCTACCTCTGCCGCCGCTGGGAGGGCAACTCCGATGCCGCCCTGTCGATCGAAAAGGTCAACGCCAACAACAACTACAAGGATTGCCTACGCTCCATCGAGCTGATGGCACGCGTGCGTCAGAACATGAGAAACCGGCCGGAGGGAATGAGAAGTCCTGCCGAAATTTTCGGTACTCCCGATGACATACCCGGATACGGCAACAAACCCGGAGTGTTCGATGATGATGATTTCGATGACTTCGACGACGATTTCGACGATATGGACGACGAGGACCTCCCGTTCTAAAAACGAACTCACCAACGACAATCGCTACCAATGAAACTGACAGACGAACATATAGCCGGCATCATCGAGCAACAGCTTGACCTCTGGCCTCTTGCGAAAACGAATTTCGACAACCTGCGTCAGATCGCCAGGAAGACGCTGCAGTTAGGCGATTTTCCGCTGACGGCACAGCTTAACCCGGCAAGAATCAGATCTACCGGCGCCGACGTCAGCAAGGAAGCCTTGAGCAAAAGGGAGTGTTTCCTTTGCTCCGCAAACCGCCCGGCAGAACAGATGTCGGCTCCCTGGCCATCCGAAGGCTGGGAACTTCTCATCAATCCGTATCCCATCCTGCCTGTTCATTTCACAATCGTCTCCTCGCGCCATGAGCCGCAGGAAGAGATACCTTTCGATATGGCGGAAATGGCGGAGTCCGCTCCTTCGCTGGCCATTTTCTTCAACGGCGCCCGTGCAGGCGCGTCGGCTCCCGACCATCTCCATTGCCAGGCCGTCCTGAAATCGGAACTTCCACTCATACGTCTTGTGGAAGAATGCCATCCATCTTCGAGAAAAGGGTGGATCTCTTCCGAAGAATTCGGCCACGATCTCCCTTTCCAATTCCTTTCCGCGGTGATAACTCCGGACCTTGAGGGTATGAGTGCCCTTGCCAAATCCGCCAAAGCATTGGGAATTGACGCAGAAACAGGATTGCCCGACAAAGGTCTGGTGAACGCATTCTTCTGGATCGGCGACAACGGTTTGCTTCGAATCGTAGTGATTCCGCGCCGGGCGCATCGTCCACCCCATTATTTCAGAGAAGAAACCGAACGATATGTGATCAGCCCCGGAGCCCTCGATATGGCCGGACTGCTCGTAATTCCCCGCAAAGAAGATTTTGAAAGAATCGACCGGGTCGTTGCCCGCGAAATATATTCGGCCGTGGCATTCCCGGATAGACTACCGGAAGAAATCAGAAAAATATTCACAGAATGAGTGAAAATATCAGAAACACCGGAAAAAGCCGAAGTCCCTGGTCCTGGATTCCGACACTGTATGTGGCCGAAGGGTTGCCCTACTTCGCTGTCAATACTTTGACGGTCATAATGTATCACAACCTCGGTGTAAGTCTTTCCGACATGGCTTTCTATACCGGCTGGCTCTACCTCCCGTGGGTGATAAAGCCCTTCTGGAGCCCGTTTGTCGACCTTATCGGCACAAAACGCAAATGGACCGTCGCCATGCAATGGCTCATAGCCCTGGCTATGGCCGCTGTGGGCTTCCTTCTTCCCTTCTCATTCTTTTTCAGCTCTACTTTAGTGTTTTTCTGGCTCATGGCATTTTTCTCGGCCACCCACGACATCGCGGCCGACGGCTACTATATGCTCGAGCTTTCCCCACACCAGCAGGCTGCCTACGTCGGTGTCCGCTCCACGTTCTATCGCATCGCGAGTGTGATCGGCCAGGGTGTACTCGTGATGCTCGCCGGCAGTCTCGAGAAAAGATGCGAATCCGTATCCACCGCCTGGTCGATAGTCTTCCTTTCGCTCTCCCTCTTCTTCCTTCTGATCGCCCTTTACCACACCCGCTGGATGCCGCGGACACCGAAAGACCGGCCTATCGAGGGGGTAACCGTCCACACCATCCTCAACGATTTCGGAATGACCTTCGTCACTTTCTTCCGCAAGCCGCATATCGTCACAGCCCTTTGCTTCATGCTGCTTTACCGTCTGCCTGAAGCCCTCTGCATAAAGCTCGTGCAGCCTTTCCTTGTCTCCCCTCTTGATAAGGGTGGACTCGCCCTTACCACAGCCCAGGTAGGTTTCGTAAACGGGACCGTCGGAGTGGTGGCGCTCCTTGCCGGAGGAATCCTGGGCGGTATAGCCATATCGCGCGGCGGCCTTAAGAAATGGCTCTGGCCGATGGCGTTAAGTCTTACGCTTCCCTGTATCTTCTATTGCGGGCTGGCAATGTGGCAGCCTCAGAATTTCGTTCTCATTTCATCGGCGATTTTCATCGAGCAGTTCGGATACGGCTTCGGCTTCACCGCATTCATGCTCTACCTCATCTATTTCAGCCGAGGCGAAAGCAGCACCTCCCATTATGCCTTCTGCACCGCCTTCATGGCGCTCGGCATGATGCTTCCCGGCATGGCGGCAGGCTGGATTCATGATGTGCTCGAGAAATACAATCTCTTCGGAATGGACGGTCCGCAGGGATACGTGAACTTCTTCTGGTGGGTGATGATCTGCTGTCTCGCCACGTTCGCCGTATGCCTCAAAGTGAAGATTGACCCTGAATTCGGAAAAAAGAATTAAATTTGTAACGTGAAACGATCCGGAGCATTATATTTCCTCACAATCATGCTGACAGCGTTGCTGGCGGGATGCTCCTCGACGCGTCATGTTCCGAAAGGATCCTATCTTCTCGATGAAGTAAAGATTCATCTCGACGACACCACCGGACGCCTCAACAGTCAGGATCTGATGACCTACGTGCGCAACCAGCCCAACCACAAGATGCTATGGGCAACGAAATTCCGCCTCGGGATCTACAATATCAGCGGCAAGGACTCCACCAAATGGTGGAACAAATGGATCCGTAAACTCGGGGAGGCTCCAGTTATATTCGATTCGACCGCTACTTTCTCGGATGCCGAGCAGCTTCAGAAGGCGATGGTGAACAGCGGATTCCTCCATGCGAAGGTAGACATAGACACTCTGCCTGACGCCCGGCATAAAAAGATGAAGGTCAACTATAATCTCACCCCCGGTGCTTCCTACACGGTGAAGAATATAGAATATGTCTTCCCCAACGACACCCTGAAGGAGCTTGTGCTCGAGGATTCCCTTCATTTCACCATACGTCCCGGCGACCCACTCGACCGCAATATGCTCGAGACCGAACGCGAGCTGATTACGTCGCGTCTGCGCAACAAAGGATATTATGCTTTCGGAAAAGAGTTCATCACCTTCAATGCCGACACCACATCGGGGAGCACCGATGTCGACCTGACGATGACCCTCAATCCCCCTTATCCGCAGGGAACGCCAAATGTGCTGATCGAGACCCATCGCGAGTATATCGTCAGAAACATATATTATCTGATGGACTACGACCCGGGGGTGACTGGCGAGCTGACATCCTATCAATGTAAGGACACGGTAAACTATAAGGACATCACGATTCTTTATGGAGCGAAAAGATATCTCAGGCCGAGTGTCCTTTATGAAAACTGCTTCATTAGAAAGGGACAGCCATATCGACTGAATGACGTAAACAATACATACGCCGCATTAGGACGTCTGAGTATCCTGAAGTTCACCAACATCCGGTTTCTCCCTGTAGGTTCCGCGGGAGATCTCGGCTTCATCGACGCCTACATACTTCTCACCCCCGGCAAAAGCCAGAGCTTCTCGGCAGAACTTGAGGGAACGAATTCCGAAGGAGACCTTGGAGTTGCAGTAGGACTTACATATACCCACAGAAACGTCGGCAATGGTTCAGAAACCCTGTCAGTAAAGACCCGGGGGGCATACGAATCGCTGAGCGGCAATCTCGGAGGTTTCATCCATGACAGATATCTTGAGCTGAGCGCCGAACTCGGCGTGAATTTCCCGAAATTCAAGGCCCCCTTCCTTCGCGAAAGCTTCAAGCGTAGAATCAAGGCTTCTACAGAGTTCAATGTATCGATGAACTATCAGGAGCGTCCTGAATATACCCGCATCATTTCCACGGCCGGCTGGAGCTACCGCTGGAGCGAGCGTTTCAACCGCACGCGCCATATCTTTACGCCCTTAGATATAAACTACGTCTATCTGCCGGAAAGCACCAATAATTTCCTCGACGAGATCGCACCCGACAACCCGCTGCTCCGCTATAGTTACGAGGACCATTTCATCATGCGGCTCGGATACAGCTACTATCATACCAACAAGCGCCCCGACCTTCCATGGATGCGGTCGATACAGCGTGACATCTACACTATCCGCGTGAACACCGAAGTCGCCGGAAACCTTCTCTTCGCGCTCAGCAGCATCTTCAATCACCGCTCTACGTTCCATACCAGGCCATACAAGGTTTTCGGCATCCACTACTCGCAGTATTTCAAGATTGACAGCGATTTCTCCTATCTCCATATCTTCGACCAGAGAAACTCCATCGCCTTCCATGCGGGTGCGGGCGTCGGAGTGCCGTATGGCAACTCCTCGATACTTCCGTTTGAAAAACGTTTCTACGGAGGCGGAGCCAACGGCGTCAGGGGCTGGGACGTGCGCACACTCGGTCCCGGACGCTTCCCGGGAACGAACTCAGTGAGCGACTTCATCAACCAGTGCGGCGACATTCGCCTCGACCTTAGCGTGGAATATCGCGCGAAACTTTTCTGGATCCTTGAGGGGGCTCTGTTTGTGGATGCCGGAAACATCTGGACCATCCGCAGCTATGAGAATCAGCCGAACGGGGTTTTCAAATTCAAGAATTTCTACAAAGAGCTCGCCGCTGCCTACGGAATCGGCCTCCGTCTCGACTTCACTTACTTCCTTCTGCGCTTCGACCTCGGTATGAAAGCCCACAACCCCGCCATCAACGCCGAGCCCTGGCCGATCATCCATCCCAAATGGGGCCGCGACTCCTCCTTCCACTTCTCCATCGGCTACCCCTTCTGACCCATCCCGATCCATTGCATCCGCACTTTTTATTCTCGGCTTAAGACTGTTCTTTAAAACATGATTTCTCATTGTCGCCTGCGACGGTGCCTTGCCTTGTAAAATTTGGCACTGTAAATGTAGATAAGGCAGGTTATTTCTCCCCCAGCTCAGTATCCTCTATTGAAGGCACGGAACTCTTGAATTCGTCGGGGATGAATTTTATTAACTGAAATTCCGCCACTCCGATAGGTTGCGATGATGATTCGAGCGCATATTGGGCAAGCATATTGTCTTTATCCTTGCATATCAGCAAACCGATAGTGGGGCTGTCCTGCTCAGTTTTCAATATATGATTTACTGCTGTCATGTATGTGCCGAGTTGCCCAATGTTTCCGACTCCGAATGTACCCGTCTTGACTTCTATAACACAATATGCGTGCATTTTTATGTTATAAAATAGTAAGTCAATGAATTGCTCAGTGTGCCCTACTTTGAGACGATATTCTTCTCTGACGTAAGCAAAACCCTATCCAAGCTCAAGAAGGAACCGAGATATATTGGACATTAGAGCCTTTTTCAGTTCACGTTCTTTATAAGGCTCGGTCATTTCAGTAAAGTCGAATATATGGGTCTTTTGTCAGTTCCTGTGCAAGGTCGCATCGGGAGCCGGCAACAAGCTGGAGAATGCTTTTATCTGGCGGTGAGGCGGAAGCGGGAGAAGAGGATCGGGCGGGAGGCAACCGTGTCTATGATGGAGAAGGAGGTAATGCCTTCCGGCTCGCCGACATCTTGGCTTTGTGAGGAGGAATCGTGGTTTTGTGAGGCGGTGTCTTGATTCTCCGGGTCATAGTGGCGGCGGATGGCTACCTCCATGCCGAAACTGCCCTCATGCAGGAAACTCAGCTCGAGTCTCGACACGAAACAGCGGTCGAAATCCTCAAGCGAGTATCGGTTTAAAAGCAAAGTGAGATACCTCACGGTATTCACATGGCGGTAAAAATCTATGTCGTTATACTGGAAACGATAAAGCGTATCGGGGGATGTGGCCACAAGATTGCGGGTCCCTGCCTCGGGCTCGGTTCCGAAAGGCAGGATCATCGGGTGTTTCCCCTGACGAGCTATGGGGCATTCCCTGTCGGCGTCCACACTCTCCTCGGGAAGTTGCAGATGAGAGAGTCCGAAATTCTCATGCGTCTTCATGTTCAACACCATCCATATAGAGCGGGCATACCCTATAATCTCTCCCTCTTCGGTCTCGACAGAAAAATCGCGTATTGAGAAATGATGATTCCAACCCTCCACCCAGGTACGCAGCCGATAGTTGGTATTACATTTCGGATAACGTTTCATCTCCACCGTCAGACGCGAAAGTACCCATCCCGCTCCGAGGTGAGCCATCGAAGGATTGCCGATTCCAAGAGAATTGGCATGCGCGGTAGCAACCTCTATTATATTACTTACGAGAATATTGAGGGCAAGCTCTCCCTCCGGATTCGACTCGTTTGCGGAAATAAAAAATAAAGAACTATATTCTTCCATAGCATTAAAAATTTAGGTCGAAAAGAATCATTCCTGCGACTCAACCAATTTCAGTATCTCCTCGGGAGTATAGACGATGTGGTCGGCGTATGCTGCGCGCAGTTCCGAGACAGGACGGAAGCCCCATGTCACCCCGACAGACTCCACGCATGCACGGCGTGCCGTCTCCATATCCACGGCGGAATCGCCTACATAAAGAACCTCCGCCTTGGGAGTTGGCGATTCGTTCAATGCAGCGAAAACGATCGACGGATCCGGTTTCACCGGGCGGTCCTCCACCTGCCCGAGCAATGCGGCAAAATCGATGTCAGGGAAATAATGCCCGATTATTTTCTCGACAGCCGCCTGATATTTGTTTGACGTGACAGCTACTTTCACATCCCTTTTGCGCAATTCGTGAAGCAGTTCGTGAATGCCATTGTAAGGGGCAGTGAGATCCGTGCAATGCACGTCATAATATTCACGAAACAGTTTAAGAAGTTCTTCCGTCACCGACGGATCAGCATCCGGTTCGGCGCGCTCGATAAGCTTTCTTACTCCGTTTCCAACCATATAATTATATGTAGAGAGCGCATGCTCGGAAAAGCCCATTGTGCGCAAGGCATAGTTGCAGGCGTTACCAAGGTCGGCTATTGTGTTGAGCAATGTCCCGTCGAGGTCGAAAATAACTAATTTCTTCATTCTATACGTGAAATATTTTTGTAAAATTAACGCTTTTCTTATTTATAACAAAAAAACCGCCGGCATTTTCCGCCGGCGGTTATAGGGAAGTCTAACCCCGACTTTCTCCAAAATCATGAATAAAAGTCCAATTTACAATCTGAATCATCAATGGAGCATTATCTCCGCCTTCCCGTTTTCTTCAAGAGAAAAAAGAAGAGGCCAGACACCTGATGTCCGACCTCTTCAATATTGGATAGTGTTTTTATCGATTAGATGATGCCCTGAGCCATCATGGCGTCAGCTACCTTGAGGAAGCCTGCGATGTTGGCACCCTTCATGTAGTTGATGTAGCCGTCAGCCTGTTTGCCGTGCTCTACGCAAGCTGCATGGATGTCATGCATGATTGTGTGAAGCATCTCGTCAACCTTAGCGGCGCTCCACTGGAGATGCTCTGCATCCTGTGTCATCTCAAGACCGGAAACAGCGACACCACCGGCGTTCACAGCCTTGCCCGGGCCATAAGGAATACGGTTTGCGATGAATGTGTCGATAGCCTCGGGAGTACATCCCATGTTGGAAACCTCTGCTACGAGAAGAACCTTGTTTGCGACAAGCTGTTTTGCATCCTCGCCGTTGAGCTCGTTCTGGGTTGCGCAAGGAAGAGCGATGTCCACCTTCTGCTCCCAGGGTTTCTTGCCTGCATAGAATGTCGAGCCTGCGAATTTGTCGGCATAAGGAGCGACAATATCGTTACCGCTTGCGCGGAGCTCAAGCATATATTCGATCTTCTCTGCATCGAGACCTGCGGGATCGTAGATATATCCGTCAGGACCGGAGATCGTAACGACCTTACCGCCGAGTTCGGTAGCCTTTGTGGCTGCGCCCCATGCTACGTTACCGAAGCCTGAGATAGCGATTGTCTTGCCCTTGATGTCTGTGCCGAGGTCTGCGAGCATCTGCTGTGTGTAATAGAGAGCGCCGAAACCTGTTGCCTCCGGACGGATACGGCTGCCGCCGAACGAAAGGCCTTTGCCTGTGAATGTACCGGTGTTCTCGCGGGCGAGTTTCTTATACATTCCGTACATGTAGCCCACCTCACGGCCGCCTACACCTATATCGCCTGCCGGAACGTCACGGTCCGGACCAAGGTTACGCCAGAGCTCCATAACGAATGCCTGGCAGAAACGCATGATCTCTGCGTCGCTCTTGCCGCGCGGGCTGAAGTCGGAACCGCCTTTGCCACCACCCATCGGAAGGGTTGTGAGAGCGTTTTTGAATGTCTGCTCGAATCCGAGGAACTTAAGGATTGAAAGGTTTACTGATGCATGGAAACGGATACCTCCCTTGTAGGGGCCGATAGCGTTGTTGAACTGCACGCGGTAGCCGATGTTGTTCTGAACCTCGCCTTTGTCGTCAACCCAGGATACACGGAATGTGAAGATACGGTCGGGCTCTACCATACGCTCGATGATCTTGGCTTTCTCGTATTCAGGATGCTGGTTGTAAACGTCCTCTACTGAGAGAAGAACCTCTCTTACTGCCTGGAGATACTCTTTCTCTCCGGGATGTTTGGCCTCAAGATTGGCCATCACTTCATTAATGTTCATGTTAATCAGTTTAGATTTACGGTTATATGCATTCTAATAAGAAAGAAACCGGCGATCGGATAAAGCGTTTGTTTTTTATCTGTCTTGTCCGGAACGCCTCTATCGTTTCTTTGACGCAAACTTACAAACTTTATTTCACACGGCAAAGAATTATTTGAATTATTTTATATGTTTTGCAACAACCTATTTTCGGCTGTGCATTCAGGGGCTGCTCCCGCGGAGAATTGACACCCGGCCCCGGGAAGCGAGGACAAAAAAAGAGTGCCTTCCCGCGAAGGAAGGCACCCGGTGTTTTTTAATTAATTTCGTTTAATCCTTATCCGGATCGTCCGTCTTACTTCTGTGTGAAGATTACGATACGGTTCCAGTCGTTCTGCTGATATTCCTGAGTGTCAGAACCGAAGAACTTGATTGTGAGACGATCACGTGAGATACCGTACTGGTTTACGAGAGCGTCGGCAACTGCGTTGGCACGTTTCTCGGAGAGCTGCATGTTGTATTCAGCTGTACCTGTATCCTTGTCAGCATAACCGGCTACGACGATCTTCTCGTTGGGGTTAGCCTTAAGCCACTCAGCCATGTTGTAAACATTTACTTCCTCTGTAGGCATGATCTTGTAAGAGTTGATGAGGAAGCGAACGGTTGTCATAAGAGGAGCGTTCACGCAGTCTTTCTGAACCGGTTCGGGGCACGGGAGCTGAGCCTGGAGGGCAGCCACTTCCTGACCGCAAGCAAGGAGCTGAGCGCGGAGGTCGTTAACCTGACCGTTGAGAGCGGCGATCTGAGATACATACTCGCACTGGTTGAACTTACCCCAGCTGCGGCCGCCGATATTGAAGTTGAAACCACCGAGAACGGCTACATCACCGTCGATAGAGTTGCCGCTTACGCTGCTGTTCCAGTTGTCGCCATAGAATGTTGCGCGTGCCTCTGCGAAGAAGTCAACATACTCGCAAAGACGGAAACGGAACTGAATACCTGCCGATACAGGGAGAGTCCATACAACGCTCTTTGCACGACCGTCTTTTCTGAAGACATTTGTTCCGGCCGGTGTGCGACCTGCTGCGTCTTTGTAACCCCATGTAGCGTCACCACCAAAACCTGCGAACGGGATGATCGAGAACACACGGTTGTCGTTTACGCCGCCAAGTGAGTTAAACATATCCCACATGAACTCTGCCTGAAGATTGACATGCTTTGCGAATGTCCATCCGTTGGTAGGCTGTGCTGCGGAAGGATTGTTCCAGTGAAGAGCACCGCCCAGAGCCTTGATGCGGAAACCGATATAAGGAGAAACCCAACGGCCGAAACCGATACCGTAGGTTGCTGTCATTTTCTTACGGTTCACATTCTCACCGGCTGTCTTAACAGCACCTCTTTCAACGAAAGGCTGGTTGATACCGGCATTTACCTCGATAAACCAATTGTTACGCCAATTGGAGAAATAATGGGTTGTGTTGTCGCATGTAAATTCAGTTACTGTAGTAGCCTCATCTACAAAGACATCCTGTGCATAAGCGGGTGTGCAGAGAGCTGCTGAGCCGGCAACAACCGCAAAAGCGTAGTAGAGATTCTTAGCTTTCATAAATTTATAATTTTAAGAATAGATTGATTTTAATTTCTCTCAAATGCTTTTTTACATTTTTTATATATTTAACGTAGAAATGTTTTTTAATGTTTTATATCAACCCTTTTTTTTTACACAAATATTTCAATTTTTTCTCTAATCTTCGCATTTTTCGATATGTTAGCCGATGAATATTTTTTCTCCTTTTTCTCTATTTTTAGCATTTTATGCCACTTTTTGATTTTATTATCTCATATATTTTAGCTAATTTCGCATCTATGTTGGGATGAATTTAGCGTCTTTGGCATGAAACGCATCAGGAAATACAGAATTCAGATAGAAGACGAATCAAGGTTGCAGAGAGTGGCAGACATTACGCTTTCTCCCGCCTCGATCGCCCTTATATGCCTGGGTTCTTTCGCCGTCATGATCCTGATCGCCGGCATCCTGGTGATGCTCACTCCGTTACGCACTCTTCTGCCGGGATACCTCAAGCAGACGGAGCGCGCTGCCTCCGAAGACAACCTCATGCGGCTCGATTCCCTGCTGGGTGTTTACGAAAGAAACCAGACTTTCCTCGACAATACTCTGCGCGCTTTCGACATCGACAGGATTCCTTCAGACACCGCGCTCAACGAGATCAACCGTATCATGTCGCCCGATTCGCTGCTCCCGGCCTCGGCACTGGAGCAGAAATTCGTGAGCACCATGGAGGAGAGGGAAAAATTCAATATCTCTGTTCTCGCCCCTCTCGCCGCCGACGGCATGATGTTCTGTCCTGTAAGCGACGACGGCATTTTCACCATGGCCTCCCGAACCGATAACAGAGGCGTTTTCATCCTCGGAAGCGACCAGGCGGTAAGAAGCGTTGCCGACGGATCGGTGCTCGCCTCCTATTATTCTACCACCGACAACAGCTACACCGTTATCGTGCAGCATGCCCGCGGCTTCATCACACGCTACGATCACCTGGGGCTGCCGCTGTCAGATGCCGGACAGAGTGTGCTCGGAGGCCAGATGATAGCTTTGCCTCCGCGCCCCGATAAATCAGGGAAACGGTCTATAGAGATTATGATGTGGCATAACAGCCAGCCGCTCGTGCCTTACGAATACCTCGGTGACTCAGGCGTTCCTAAAATAGCGGAGCCGGCTTTCGAGGACCCGAGAGGCAGATAAAAATCCTCCCATCCTCCCCTTATATATAAATATGAGTATAGAAAAAAAGAATATCGCAGTGCTTGGAAGCACCGGGAGTATCGGCACTCAGACGCTCGATATAATCGCGGAGCATCCCGACATGTTCAGAGCCGAAACGCTCACCGCAGGCCATAACTGGGAGCTACTCGCCGAGCAGGCGATGAGGTTCAGGCCTTCGCTTGCCGTCATCGCCGACAAGACGGCATATCCAAGTCTTAAGGAAGCCCTGAAAGATTACGACATCCGCGTCGAAGCCGGAGCCGAAGCCATCGCTGAGGCCGCTTCGTTGCCTTCGGTCAATACCGTGGTGACGGCGATGGTCGGATACAGCGGACTTATTCCTACCGTGGCCGCGATAAAAGCCGGGAAAAAACGTATAGCTCTCGCCAACAAGGAGACTCTCGTGGTCGCAGGCGAGATTATATCCGGAATGATCCGCGGCAATGATGCCGAGATTGTACCTGTAGACAGCGAGCACTCCGCAATCTTCCAGTGTCTTGTAGGAGAAAAGAGAGAGAATCTCTCGAAAATCATTCTTACGGCAAGCGGAGGCCCCTTCCGCGACAAAACTCTCGAGGAGCTTGAGAAGGTCACCGTAGCCGACGCCCTCCACCACCCCAACTGGAGCATGGGCGCGAAAGTAACCGTCGACTCGGCCTCGATGATGAACAAAGGCTTCGAGATGATAGAGGCGAGATGGCTCTTCGACTGCCCGCCGGAAAAGATCGAGATCGTGGTTCATCCTCAGTCGATAGTCCACTCGATGGTGGAATTCATCGACGGCTCGATAAAGGCTCAGCTCGGAATGCCCGACATGCATATCCCCATCAGCTATGCCCTCGGCTATCCCGACAGGCTGACGAGCCCGAGACCCGCGCTGCCTCTCTCTCGCTATCGGCATCTTGATTTCGAAGCCCCTGATTACAATAAATTTCCTCTGCTCTCATTCGCCTTCGAGGCCATAAGGAAGGGCGGAAATATGCCCTGCATCCTGAATGCGGCCAACGAAAAGGCTGTCGAGGCTTTTCTCAGCGGGAAGTTAAGGTTTGTCGATATGCCGCCGTTTGTCCAAAAGGTGATGGAGAGGGTGCCTTTTGTAAAAGACATCGATCTCGACACTCTTGTTCGTACCAATTCAGAGGCGATCGCTGTCAGCGAAGAGATTCTCAGACGCTGATTTTTTTAAGAAAAAGCTTTTAACCGATACAAACATTAAGACTATAAGAAGTGGACATATTTCTGATAAAAGCAACACAGCTTATCCTGGCATTCGCCATTCTTGTGATAATTCATGAATTCGGTCATTTCCTTTTCGCACGCATCTTTGGCGTGAGAGTAGAGAAATTCTATATTTTCTTCGATCCCTGGACCGAACTGTTCAAATGGAAACCCAAAAGATATATCGGAGGCTTCGGCAAGACAAAAAGGCTGAAGAACGCACCCGCCGACAACGAGGTTGAAACCGGGGAGGCCGGTCCGGTAGAAGTAGACTATACCGAAATAAAGGATTCGGCTTACGAAACAGGAGAAAAAGCCAAGAAAAAGAAGAAATCGTTCTGGGGCGATACAGAATACGGCATCGGCTGGCTCCCGCTCGGAGGTTATTGCAAGATCGCCGGAATGATCGACGAATCTATGGACACCGAGCAGATGAAAAAGCCGGCTCAGCCCTGGGAATTCCGGTCGAAGCCGGCCTGGCAGCGTCTTCTGGTTATGATTGCCGGAGTTTTGTTCAATTTTCTGCTCGCCATTATCATCTATGCCGGCATCGTTTATGCCACAGGTGAGAAATATGTGCCTGTAAACGAGGCAAGGATGGGTATGTCATTCTCCGGGGAGGCCCGGAAAATCGGGTTTCATAACGGAGACATACCGCTGTTTGCCGATTCGGAGCCGCTCGACAATCCGGGCGAGGCCCGCATGAAGATGGTTCAGGCCAAGGAGGTAAAGGTTCTCAGAAACGGGAAAGACACCGTTGGAATCAGGATTCCGGAGAAATTCATATTCGCCCTCGATGAAGAGGCCAAGAGCGACACCGCCACCATCTCCTTCATGGCCTACCGCATTCCCACACGCATCACCCAGGTCACTATGGGCGAGGGAGCCGCCAAAGCCGGGATCAAGGCCGGCGATGAAGTGATTGCCATCGACAGCGTCCCGACGCCTTCGCTCGATGAATTCCTTGTGGCGCTGCGCGGACATGAGAACGAGACCGTCAGGATGACTATTGTCCGCGGCGAAGGCCAGAAGCGCGACACAATCATCGCTTCGGTGCCCCTGTCGGGGACGTCAAAGATGGGAGTCGGGCTGGAGGTAGATCCCTCGGCATTCTTCAAAAGCCGTGAGATCAGATACAACCTCCTCGAATCAATTCCAAGAGGCATCGAGATGGGAACCGACAAGCTCACCACCTACGCCAAGTCGATGAAAATGGTATTCACCAAAGAGGGAGCCAACAGCATCGGCGGTTTCGGGTCGATCGGCTCGATCTTCCCCGAGAAATGGGACTGGCTGGCGTTCTGGAATATCGCCGCCTTCCTTTCAGTGGCGCTCGCGTTCATGAATATCCTCCCGATTCCGGCTCTCGACGGCGGCCACGTGATGTTCCTGCTCTATGAGGTGATCTTCCGGAGGAAACCGAGCGAGAAATTCATGGAACGCGCCCAGCTCGTAGGCATGGCTCTGCTTATCCTTCTTCTCGTCTATGCCAACGGCATGGACATAGTCAGACTATTCAAATAGACACTGTCAGAATATGAAATATATACGACTGAAACCCGGTAAGGAGGAATCTCTCCTCCGCCACCATCCCTGGGTGTTCTCAGGAGCCGTGGCATCGCTGCCCAAGGATCTCGAGGAGGGTGACATCGTCACCGTCACGGATTCAAAGGGGAATGTTCTCGGCACAGGCCATTACCAGATAGGCAGCATCGTGGTACGGATCCTGGAATTCGGCGCCGACCGCATTCCGGAGGACTTCTTTCTCCGTCGTCTCGAGAATGCCTTCAGACTACGTCAGACGCTCGGTCTGATCCGCGAAGACAACAACTGCTTCCGTCTTGTTCACGGCGAGGGAGACTTCCTTCCCGGCCTCGTGATCGACATCTACGGCAACACCGCCGTGATGCAGGCCCATTCCCCCGGCATGCATTTCGCCCGTCACAGGATAGCCGAGGCGCTCACGCTTCTCCCTGAGGCAAGAATCCGCAATGTCTATTATAAGAGCGAGACCACTCTCCCATACAAGGCCCACCTTGACCCGGAGAATGAATATCTTGTCGGCAATTACGACGGCAACATAGCAATTGAGAATGGCCTGCAGTTCAACATAGACTGGCTGAAGGGACAGAAAACCGGTTTCTTTGTCGACCAGCGTGAGAACCGGGCTCTGCTTGAGAAATTCTCACGCGGCCGCAAGGTGCTGAACATGTTCTGCTATACCGGCGGTTTTTCCGTCTATGCGATTAGAGGCGGAGCGTTGTCGGTGGAGTCGGTCGATTCCTCCTTGAAGGCCGTAGCCCTCACCGACGCCAACATCGCCCTTAACTTCCCCGGCGACCCGCGCCATACCACCCACGATGAGGATGCCTTCAAGTTCCTCAACGAAATGGAGGCCGACAAATATGATCTAATAATCCTCGACCCTCCTGCCTTCGCCAAACATCGCGGAGCCATCAAGAACGGTCTCATAGGATACAGGAAGCTGAACACAAAGGCTTTCGAAAAAATCAAGAGCGGCGGCATCATCTTCACTTTCTCCTGCTCGCAGGCCATAACAAAGGAGATGTTCCGTCTCGCCGTGTTCTCGGCCGCCGCAAAGAGCGGCAGGAAGGTCAGAATCCTCCATCAGCTCACCCAGCCGGCCGACCATCCGGTGGATATCTCGCATCCCGAAGGAGAATATCTCAAGGGGCTCGTCCTTTATGTAGAATGAATCACAGCTTAAACAACAATAATATGAATAAACTCTTCCCCACTTTAATCATCGGAACAATGACAGCAATCAGCGTTCATGCAGCGGAGAACAAGGATTTCAACTATCATGTCGACCGTTTCGCCGACATCGAGGTGCTCCGTTATGAGGTTCCCGAATACAACCGTCTGACCCTCAATCAGAAAAAGATGTTATATTACCTTTCGCAGGCAGCTCAGTCTGGCCGCGACATCATCTGGGATCAGAACGGGAAATACAACCTGGCCATCCGTCAGCTTCTCGAAAAGATCTATACCAAATACAACGGCGACCGCAACTCCAAGGATTTCAAGGCGTTCGAGGAATATCTGAAGAGAGTGTGGTTCGGCAACGGCATCTACCATCATTATTCGAACGACAAGTTCGTGCCCGGCTTCTCGCAGACTTTCCTCGAGGAGCAGATAGCCAACATCCACGACTGCTGCCTCCCGCTCGCCCCGGGACAGACGCGCGAGCAGTTCGTCAAGGAGATACTTCCTGTGATTTTCGATCCTGCCGTTCTTCCGAAGAAGGTGAATCAGGACGGAAAGCAGGATGTCGTGGCCACATCTGCCGTAAACCTCTACGGTGACGGTGTCACTCAGGCCGAGGTGGAGGCTTTCTACGCCAAGATGAAGGATCCCAAAGACACCACTCCCATATCATACGGCCTTAACGCGAAAGTAGTGAAGGAGAACGGCAAGCTCAAGGAGGAGAAATACCATCTCACCGGGCTTTACGGTCCGGCCATAGCGCAGATCATCTATTGGCTCGACAAAGCCAAACAGGTGGCTGAGAACGACGCACAGAAGGCTTATATCACCAAACTGATCGACTATTACATCACAGGCGACCTCCGTCTCTTCGACGAATATTCGATTCTTTGGGCCCAGGACACTAAATCGGATATCGATTTCGTGAACGGTTTCATAGAGAGCTACAACGACCCCTTAGGCATGACGGGGTCATGGGAATCATACGTGAATTTCAAAAACGGCAAATCATCGGAAAGAACCGAGAAAATATCCAGTAACGCGCAGTGGTTTGAAGACCATTCGCCGGTCGACAAGCGCTTCAAGAAAACGAATGTGAAGGGAGTTTCGGCAAAGGTGATCACAGCTGCCATGCTCGCCGGAGATGCCTTCCCGGCCACCGCCATAGGGATCAACCTCCCCAACGCCAACTGGATCCGCGCCGCCCACGGCTCGAAATCAGTGACGCTCGAGAATATCACCGAGGCTTACGAAATGGCTTCTCACGGAAACGGATATAACGAGGAATTCGTGATCGACGCCCCGACATCAAAGATGATGGACAACTATCTCTACATAACGGATATGCTTCACACCGACCTTCATGAATGTCTCGGCCACGGTTCGGGACGTCTGCTGCCGGGTGTCGATCCCGACGCGCTGAAGGAAAACGGCTCGACCATCGAGGAAGCCCGCGCCGACCTCTTCGCCCTCTATTACCTCCCTGATTCCAAACTCATCGAGCTCGGTATTCTTGACAATCCCGACGCCTATCAGGCCGAATATTACAAGTATATGCTCAACGGCCTCATGACCCAGCTCAATCGCATCGAGCTCGGCAAGGACGTCGAGGAGGCCCACATGAGAAACCGCCAGCTTATCGCCAAATGGATTCTCGAAAACGGCAAGAAAAAAGACAAAGGCGGTAAAGACGTCGTAGAGCTTACTAAGAAGAAAGGCAAGACGTTCGTCAGGATCAACGATTATCCGAAGATGCGCGAACTCATCGGCGACCTTCTTGCCGAGATACAGAGAATCACGAGCGAAGGCGACTATGCCGCGGGAAACGCCCTCATTCAGAAATATGCCGTCAAGATCGATCCGAAGCTCCACAAAGAGGTGATCGAGCGTTTCTCGAAGCTCGACATCCCGCCCTATCGCGGCTTCATCAATCCCGTTTATACTCCGGTATATGACGACAAGGGTGAGATCACTGACATCACGATCTCCTACCCTGAGAATTATGTAGAGCAGATGATGCGTCTCAGCCGCGATTTCTCCACCCTCACTCCCAAGAAAGGAAAATCTTCCTGCTCTCTTTGATCCGGCCTCTGTCATTGAATAAAAGAACCCTTATTCCTATATTTTAATTGATATGGACGGAAACGAGATTCTGAAAGACGTCAAAAAAAGCTTCCTTGTCTTCCGCAACGGCATTATCTCAGATACGTTGCGGAAGGCCGGGATGCCTTATAAAGTGATCTTCGGCTTGCAGGTTCCGCAGCTTGCCTCGATTTCACGAATGCTTCACAACGAGCAGCTGAACGGTATGGACAACGCAGAGCTGACGACTGTGGCCGATATGCTCTGGAAAGACAGGGAAGTGCGCGAATCAAGGCTTTTGGCTCCTTATATATATGAATCCGCGTCGGTAGCCATCGACAAGGCGAAGGAACTCGCCGCCGACATCCGCACGCGTGAGGAAGCCGACATGCTTGCCTTCCGCCTCTTCAAGCGCCTCCCCTATCGCGAGGAGCTCCTCTCCGAGCTCGAGGCCGCCGGCAACACCCTCGCCGCCACAGCCCTCCGCGCCCACCTCTCCTGACCCCTCCTCCTCGGAACAGGGTTTCCGATACCAGGAAACCATTGTTACCCGGAAGTAATCTCAGCAAAATAGAATAACTGCAAAATCAGAATAACCCCAAAAAGAAAGGGCGGCCATCCGGCCGCCCTTTCCCGATTCCACTATAAACTATATCTAACTAAACTTCGCCTTTCAAACTTTCTCACGAAACCTTGAAAGTCTTATCCATATTGCTTTGTACCTTTAAAACGCTATTTTATAAGGATAGTTGCCCTCTCAAGTGTTAATTTACAACAGTTTAAATTTAGAAAACACTCATTAACGGTTTAAGTATCCATATTAAGGATTTAAAAGGAGGTAACTGTTAAAATTATCTGCTCTAACGTTTTCAAAGGGAGGCGTCCTTTACCTTTGCCTCCTTTTTGCGAAGTTCCTTTTCGATAAGTTTTTTCTCTATCTTTTCGTTCATTTTGTTTCCGAGCTCCGGATGCGAAGCCACATATTCCAGAAACCGGATGCGGTAGCGCAGCGAAGGATATCCCTTCACACCCGACTCAAGGATATAATCCTCGTATGCGTCAGGCTGGCTCTGGCTGTTTTCAAGCAGTTTCAGCAGGTTGATGTATTCCTTGCCTCCATATCCTAAATGCTCGAGCAGACGGAATGCGATGAGGTCGGCCTGAAGCATCTGTCCTTTCTGGAAGATATAATTATAAGGAGTGATCTCCCTGACGGCATTCTCCTGGCCCGCATTGATGTTCACGGAATTATCCACATAATATAAACTTCCTCCTTGGATGCCTCTCGTGCCGTCATCGAGCGTCGCTGCCGCCGCGATTGTGGCCACGCCTACAGCTCCGGCGATAAGGCTGTTGGTGAGACGGTTTCTTCTTTTCTTCTTCGCCATGTCATATTCATTGTGCAACCGGTGGTTAAGCAGCCCGTGGCTGTATTCATGGGCTATGATTCCCATCAGCATTCCTTCGTTAAAGCCCTTGCAGTCGAGCAGTCCCCTGTCGACGATCACTGAAAACGAATCATCGCCAAGAGCGGAGCATGAATAAGGCTCTGAAAGATTGGTAAAATACAATTTGAAATCCGGCGTCTCCTCATTGAGCCCGAGAACCCGGCTGATGGAATCGCAATAGTTCTGAGCCGTGCTGTCGACCCAGTCGACATATTGCGCGTTAAAGCGCGGAAGAAGTTCGATACATCTTTCAGCCTCCTTCTCGGCGCCTTTATTCTTCTCCATGTCCATACACAATTTCCTGTAGGACATATCATATTTCATGAGCGTCTCCCAGAATGGAGCCGCACTGTTTCCCTTCAGGTCTCTGACTTCTGTCGGCACGTCATACTTTTCCACGATTTTGCGGAATTCTTTCTCAAGGTCTTTCGCAAAACCCTGAGAAGCGGCTATCACGACAACAACAGCAAATAAAAAAATCCGTTTCATAAAAACCTCCTTTCCAAAATTATTTCAAGGCTAACGCATAACCCTGTAAATTCTCATCGGGGCGTTATATCAGTTCTTTTTTGTTCTTTATATTAGTTCTTTTTCAAATTTAGCACAAACAATAATTATATCAAAATCTTTTACCACAAAAGATGAATATTTCATAATAAATTAACAATTCGAGTTTCTCATGCAGTACCATTTATCCTTAGTGGCACATTAAGATTACAATAATATCACTGGCTTATATACTATTGATATTAGGTATTTCAAATATCCGAGTATAAATAGATTGCTCTAAACAGAATGCCTAACGCATCACTAATGATCTTACACAGTTAGAGTGTGTTTTTTTAACATTGGTTCACGTAAAGAGATATTTTTGAGGTATTTTATCAAGTTGAAGAAGAAGCATAGCGGGCTATGCGACTGATGAGACTTGGATAAAATCACCAAAAAGATCCTTTATGGGAGCCAATAGAATTTGCAAATACACTCTAACTTTAAGTTCGTGTTAAAAATAAACACACTCTTAAATACAGATAAATAATCCATTATGTAATCGGGAGGCTTGGAGAAAGCTTTGGGCGATTATATTTATTTAATTGTCATCCAGCAATATATGGTATTAACTTCAATGGAGTTGTAAGATTGACGCAAGATTAATATATGTAATTTTTTAGCATTTTATTGTTAAATTCTTTTTTCTTAAATAAAAATAATTAACTTTGGGAAATATTGAAGGCTTCTTATGTTTTTGGGACTGTGATTTTAAACACACACTGTTTAGATTTAATAATACCGACTACTCATATCGAAACCTAAATAAAAACACACAGAATAAACTCAATGATAAATATATGAAACGATTTCTTTGGTATCCATTGCGGGGATGGTCGGTGGTGTTTGTAGCATTGGCATTCATGATGTTTGCGCCGGAAATGTGGTCGCAGGGCAGGATGCGTCTGAACGGCCATATATATGACGCTCTTACATCTCGAGAACTCAGGGATGTAAAAGTCAGAATGCTCGACAGCTCCGGCAAGACCCTGGACTCAACAAAGGTTACGGTGCAATACTATGTAGAGCGGATGGAGGGAGACCGTGAGATATTCGGAGAAAGAGCTTCATATTTTCTGAATGTGCCAAAAGTTGAAGGCAATTATGTAATAGAAGCCGTCAGCGAAGGTTACGAGACAACCCATTTCCCTTATGCTTTTATTACTGTCCGCTAAAAATTTTTGAGGTCGAAAAAAAAATAGAGCTGACTCCATTTGCAAGAGTCAGCCCTAAATGGTTATTTTGT
>CAJTYD010000030.1 GCA_910583775.1 uncultured Muribaculaceae bacterium
TCCTGCTCCATCCAGTCCATGGTGGCAGCGCCGTCATGCACCTCGCCGATCTTGTGGGTAAGACCGGTATAGAAGAGAATACGTTCAGAAGTGGTGGTTTTACCGGCATCGATGTGAGCCATGATACCGATGTTGCGGGTATATTTAAGATCGTCGTGTTTTGCCATTTTTCCTTAAAGCGAATTAAAATCTGAAATGAGCGAACGCGCGGTTAGCCTCAGCCATACGGTGCATATCCTCTTTTCTCTTGTATGCGCCGCCCTGGTCGTTGAAGGCGTCTACGATTTCAGCTGCAAGTTTTTCTGCCATCGTCTTGCCGCCGCGTTTACGCGCGAAGATAATGAGATTCTTCATCGATATCGATTCCTTGCGGTCGGCGCGGATCTCTGTAGGAACCTGGAAGGTTGCGCCTCCGACACGGCGTGATTTGACCTCAACCTGAGGAGTTACGTTCTCAAGCGCTTTTTTCCAGATCTCAAGCGCGCTCTTCTCCTCGTTGGGCATCTTTGACTTCACAGTCTCCAATGCGTTGTAGAAAATTGTAAAGGCGGTATTTTTCTTTCCGTCATACATGAGGTGATTCACGAATTTTGTCACTCTCACTTCCCCGAACACGGGATCGGGAAGGATTACCCTTTTCTTGGGTTTTGCTTTTCTCATTGTTGTCTGTTTAATGTTTTTGTTTTTGGCTGCTTTTGCAATCTTCAACTCGGCTCTCTTGCCGGGTTTACTCAACCTTAGCCATCCAATAAATCAAAAACGATTGGTTTACGATTTGATTGTCTGTAAGCGACAGCTTCTATTATTTCTTAGCTGCCTTGGGACGCTTCGCTCCGTATTTGGAACGACGCTGCGTACGACCCTGAACTCCTGCTGTATCGAGCGTTCCGCGAACGATGTGATAACGCACGCCCGGAAGATCCTTCACACGGCCGCCTCTCACCATCACGATGGAGTGCTCCTGAAGGTTATGACCCTCTCCGGGGATGTAGCTGTTCACTTCCTTGCCGTTCGTGAGGCGCACACGAGCCACTTTTCTCATCGCCGAGTTAGGCTTCTTGGGAGTGGTGGTGTATACACGCACACACACGCCGCGGCGCTGAGGACAGGAATCCAATGCGGGAGACTTGCTCTTGTCTTTAAGAACACTGCGTCCCTTTCTTACTAATTGCTGAATTGTTGGCATTCTTAGTCTCTTTTGTTATTTTTATTGGTTTGTTTTCTATTTTTCGACTCTCAGACACATAAGGACCATACGCCAAAATGCAAACTAAGAAATTGACCTGCAATAACTTAGCCGCACCGGCGATGCCTTTAGCCTTAAAAGCGTTGCAAAGTTACTAAAAATTAACGTCTTACGCAAGCTTTCTCAAATATTTTTTATCACTTTTTATTATGTGATTCCTTTATTTAACACCGGGAAGCCTCCCCGGAGCCACATTTGGCATCTAAAAAGTGTAGTTTTAACACATTATCGCCATATCCGATACGCATATAACAAAGAACCGCCTCCGTTACAGACGGAAGCGGCACTTTGTCATTTTTTATATTTTTAACTGTTTTAACAATTATTTAAAACGCGAGGCCGACGCGTAGATACGCTCGAAGATATGACGGTCGACATCCGTGAGCACAAGGCCGCGGCGCACCATCACCGTGCCGGCCGTAAGCATGAACTTGTCGATCTGCACGTCGACGAATCCCCCCTCGGGAGAACCGTTGCTGAAACTCGGGATGAACGGACGAGGAAACCCGGTCCCGTGAAGATTCACTCCCACCCCGACAACGGTAGCTGTGTTGAACGTGGTGTTGATACCGGCCTTCGAATGGTCGCCCATTATCAGGCCGCAGAACTGCAGGTCGGTACGCATGAACGACTTGAGGGCGTAATTCCATATCCGTATCTTGCTGTAGTCGTTCTTAAGATTCGAAGAGTTGGCACCCGCTCCGATGTTGCACCATTCTCCAAGCACGGCGTTGCCCAGATAACCGTCATGAGCCTTGTTGCTGTAACCGAAGACAACGCTGTTGTCGACCTCGCCTCCGATCTTGCAGAAGGGTCCGAATGTGGTGCCCCCATAGATCCTCGCTCCCATTCTTATGAACGAATGCTCGCACAGAGCGAGAGGTCCGCGCAGACACGCTCCTTCCATGACAGTGGCGTCTTTCCCAATATAGATGGGGCCGTCCTTGACATTGAGCACGGCGCATTCAACCGACGCCCCATCCTCGATATATACCGACGGCAGCCCGTCGGGAGTCGTCTCAGGGCCGATCACCGTCACTGTGGAATCCGGGCGCCGCCCCGCGCCCGGTCTGACAAGCCTCCGGTAATCTTCGGCGATAGCCTCCGGGTTCTTCAGAAATATGTCGAATACATACTTTATTCGTCTCACGTCCGACCCCATATTTGCCGCGACATCATCCTTGCGCACGCGCAATTCCGAGAGGCTGCCGCGCCAGGCCACAAGGCCGTAAGTGTCGGCGAGATATTCACCGGCGCTTAGCGACTTCACGCTTTCAGCTATCTCCCCGTCGGCGATGACGTCGCCGGAAATGAAAAGCGCTTCTTCATCCTCATCGACGCGGATCGGGAATTTCTCTCCTAAATATCCTTCCGTAAGGAATGAATATTCTCCGGGAATATAATATTCCCATTTCTCCCGAAGAGTGACGATACCGACACGGAAATTCGCCACAGGCCTCGTATACGACAGGGGAAGAAGATTCTCATAACTCTTATGGGAATCGAAAAGCACCACTTTCTGTTTCTGCTCCATAACAATCTTTTTTACCGGGCGCCTCAAAGCACATCTGAGGAAGGATCCTCGGAAAGTGTCCGGTCCACCTCGTTTTCATACCATTTGGAATACATCAGATAATTGCGGGCAATCTTGACGTTCATCTCCTTTGCCTTCTCAGGCTCGACCATCTTAACGAATTTTGCAGGAGCTCCGGCCCACATCTCATGGGGGCCGATCTTCGTGCGGCTGAGCACCACCGAGCCAGCAGCCACCAGAGCGCCTTCGCCGACTTCCGCATCATCCATGACGATGGCTCCCATTCCTATGAGGGCATAGTCATGAATCTTCGCACCATGGATAACCACGTTATGGCCTATCGAGACGTCGTTTCCGATCTCGATGGTCGACTTCTGGTAGAGCGTGTGGAGCACGCTGCCGTCCTGGATGTTTACGCGGTCGCCGACACGGATGGAGTTTACGTCGCCGCGAAGCGTTGTGTTGAACCAGACGCTGCATTCGTCGCCGAGAACCACATCGCCCACGATGGCGGCATTCGGAGCCAGGAAGCAGTCCTTCCCTATCTTGGGGGTGAATCCCCTAACCGACATAATTAATGCCATATCAGATATATTTTTATTCTTAAACATTGAGGCTGTCTGAACCGATTTTCGTAAACCGCTCAGACAGCCTCGCTATATGAAATTAAAAATTATAAACAGGAGCACATTTCTTTTCGAGCCATTTCACTTCCTCGGGAGCGAGCAGCGGCGAGAGGCGCGCGAACACCTTGGCGTGGTATTCGTTGAGCCAGTCGAGTTCCTCGTCGGTCATTATGCTGTAATCGATAAGGTCGGTGTCGATCGGGAAGAGAGTCATGGTCTCGAAATGGTAGAACTCGCCGAATTCGGTTGTCTTCCAGGTCTCGCAGACGATAAGGTTCTCCGTCCGGATACCGTATTTGCCTTCGAGATAGAGTCCGGGCTCGTTGCTGGTGATCATGCCGGGCTCGAGAGGCGCCGGCACGTCATTGAGACGGATTGCCTGCGGGCCTTCGTGGCAGTTGATGAAGAAACCGACGCCGTGACCCGTGCCGTGATAATAGGCCTTTCCCTCGGCCCAGAGGAACTGGCGGGCGAGCACGTCAAGCTGCGTTCCGCGGGTTCCCTTCGGGAAGATGGCGCGCGACAGGGCGATGTTTCCCTTGAGCACGAGACTGAAGTCATGCTTCATCTCCTTAGTCGGGGTTCCGAGGGCGACCGTGCGGGTGATATCTGTGGTTCCGTATATATACTGGCCGCCGGAGTCTACAAGAAGCAGACCGTCGCCGACAATCGGCACATCGGATTCCTCGGTAGGCTCATAATGCACGATGGCGCCGTGGGCGTTCCAGCCGAGAATCGGGGCAAAGCTCTCGTCGACGCAGCTGGGATCCGAGAGACGGATCTCGCGGATAAGGCGGGCGAGACTCATCTCGGTGAGTTTGCCTGTGGGATATTCCTTCTCGACCGCCATGAAGAAACGCGTCAGCGCCACGCCATCCTTCTCCATCGCTGTCTCGAGATGCGAGATCATCGTGTCGTTCTTCACACTCTTGAGCTTGGCAAGGGCATCGCCGCCGAAAACGGGGGTGCAGCCGACATGGTCGTATATTCCGCGACAGGTCTTGACGGGGTCCAGGAGAAGGCGGCTCTCCTTGGGGAGTTTGCCTACAAAGTCGGTAACCGATTCATACGGTCTGACCTCGAAATTATATTTCGCGAGGTGGGCCTCCACTTCATCGGTGAGCTTCTCCTTATCTACAAAGAGGATCCTGCTCCCCTTCTCGTCAAGATAGAGGAAAGCGACAAAAATAGGCGAGAAAGCGATATCGCCGGCCGTACGGAGGTTAGTCACCCATGCGATGTCGTCAAGCGCCGAAAGGAGCACGGCGTTTGCGAGCTCCGATTTAACGGCGGTCATCACTCTTTCCACCTTGCTTTCCACAGTTTCGCCCACTATCTCCTCGTCATGGACGAAGAGTTTGTTCTTGGGACGTTCGGGACGCTCCTTATATATATAATCGAAAAGCGGGAAGTTGACGTCGAGCTTGATGCCGTTGTCGGTGAGCTCCTGCTCGAGACGCTGGCACCATGCGATGGAGAAGGTCATCCCGTCGATGCCAACGGTCTTTCCGGAGGCTACGTTTTCGGCCACCCAGTCGATCAGGCTGACAGCCTCCGGCCCATCCTCCTTCATCATCTTGAAGCCGGTACCGGCGAGCTGGTCTTCTGCCTGAATGAAATACCTTGAGTCGGTCCAGCAATAAGCGGCATCGGGGAGCACGACGGCGGTGCCGTTGGTGCCGTTGACCGATTCAAAACCGGTTAGCCATTCCCTTCCGCGCCAATGAGCGGGGGGCAATTCACTCTGATGCGGATCCGTGCCGGATATTATCGCGCAATCAATCCCTTTCTGTTTCATCACCTCTCTGAGCGATGAAAGATATTCCATATTCTTTTTCATAATATAAAGGTATTAGAGCTTAGAGTGTGTTTGAATTTAAACCAAACACACTCTTAGGCCGATCGGAAACACCGCGTCAGCCCCATGCATCTCCGAAGGGGCCCCTCCGGGAATGCATTCGACCGTAAAGTTATAAATTTTAGCTGTAAGTTCAAATTTTATTGCGCCTCAATCGCCGGAAGGAGTTATTCTGCGCCTTGGAGAGGTGTTGATTATCAAAGGAACATATTCAAGCGTCACCGTACTGGTCTCGAGGCCGTAGGCAGCCTTGTCGCTCTGACAGATACGGGAGAGCCGCCCGTGTATCTTCATCATCGACCTTTCAAGTTTGCGGCAGTTGCTTGAAGTGGAGAAAAGACGATGGATGATCACGAAACGGAAATCCCCGGGGATGCCATGCTTTCTCAAAGACGGATAAGTGCTTGTAAGATCAAGCCTGCCGTCGGCAGAGAGATCCTCTACAATCTGACGCAGATAAAGCGTGACAGTAGGATCCACCCTGAACCCTATACGCATATTGATCACATAGACCGTCTGGGGAACAACTATTTTAACCGAATATTCGAGCGCATCGGGAGCATCGACCGGCTCCACATGCACAAACCAATAGTGGTCGGCGCGCTTGGGGTGCTTGTTTATGATGGAATACATCAGCTTTGTCTCGATCATGTCGGGATCTCTCGAACGGCTCAGATATACGAGATTCGACGCATACTTAGGGATGGAGGTATCTTCTTTTATCCCCTTCACCACTGGAAGATAATCTTCAAGCGGCCTGAACTCCACAAATCTCGCCTTCATCAGCGACGCGTTCCTCCATATCACCATCACCGCCAGCACACCTCCGGCAATCAGCAGGCTGTACCATCCGCCATGCATGAACTTGAAGGCATTAGCCACAAAAAAGATCGTTTCAAGCAGCCCGAAACCAGCGATAAACAACACGCACCATACCCGGGAGACGTTTCTCGAACGCATCCAGAAAGCAAGCAATATCGTGGTCATGATCATCGTTATGGTTATTGCGAGTCCGTAGGCAGCTTCCATACGCGAAGAATCCCTGAATATCAAGACCGTTAGAAGACACCCGGCAAGCAAAGCCCAGTTCACCGCCGGAATATAAAGCTGTCCTTTTTCCACGCTGGGATATTTTATTCTCATCCTCGGCCAGAAATCCAGTCCCATCGCCTCCGAGAAAATCGTAAAAGACCCGCTCAGCAACGCCTGGCTCGCAATGATTGCCGCTCCGGTCGACATCAGTACCGCCAGCCATATCATGGAAGAGGGCAACACCGCGTAGAAAGGGTTTCTTCCGTCAAGGCCTCCCTGATTTGCAAGCAGCCACGCTCCCTGTCCGAGATAGGTAAGAATAAGCATTATCTTGACAAACAGCCAGCTGACACTTATGTTCCTACGCCCACAATGGCCAAGATCGGAATAAAGCGCCTCGGCGCCGGTGGTGCAAAGGAAGACCGCGCCCAAGATAAGAAACCATCCGGGATAATGCGTCAACAGCATTACCGCATACCAAGGATTGAAAGCCTTCAGAATCGAGGGAAACAGAGGGATATTCAACGCTCCGACCACCCCGAGCGCAAGATACCACAGAAGCATGAACGGTCCGAAACAACGGCCTATCCGGTGAGTTCCCGCCTGCTGCATTATAAAGACAAGGAGGATTATGACCACCACAATAGGAAGGACCGGGATATCGGGAGAAATCATCCGCAGGCCCTCCACAGCAGAAGTGACGGTTATCGCCGGAGTTATGACGCCGTCGGCGATAAGCGCTGCCGCCCCGACAGCACACCCGATATAAATCCATCTGTGTTTTCCACCACGCAAAAGAGCGTAGAGAGCCATGATTCCGCCCTCACCCCTGTTATCGGCATGAAGGGCTATCAGGACATATTTGACGGTGGTCTGCAAAGTGAGAGTCCATATCACGCAAGACACGGCTCCCAGGATGTAATCGGCATCATAGGCGGGATTGACGCCGGCTATGGCCTTCATCACATAAAGAGGAGAGGTTCCTATATCGCCGAACACGATGCCGAGCGACACAAGAATCCCGGCCATGGTCATACGACGGAGGGCAGACTGTCTTCTCGAATTAATGTGTAATGAATCTGTCATAAGGTCTGTCTGAATGTGGAATCAGTAACTTTTCATGAAATAAACACGCCCGAGGGGTCTTTGGTTGCCGCAGTGGAGCATGGCGCAATCAGAACAAAGACCCCCGAAAATATGCCGTCCGGTGGGGGATTATTCAAAAAAATGGGTATAAATTCGATATTTTTTGGCATTTTTGGTGTATTTTTAACATTTTTAGAAATAAAAGTTTGAATTATTTAGAAAAATTTATTTAACTTTGCACCATAATTCGCCGGGTAAGTCCGGCAAAAGATAAAGATGGCAAGTCAAAAATCTTTTAAGTAATAGTGATATAAAATTGTAAGTTAGTGGTTGAGTAAGATTGCAGTTTGGCCTGTGAAGGTCGACAGGTCTAAAAAATCACAAGACGGCAGGTGATTGTGAAATTACCTGCCGCCATTGTTTTTATAGCCTTCTGAAGTCGTTTTCTGACGGAAAGAGGTCATAAATCAAGATTTCCGCAACAAAAAAGTCGAAAAAATTTTGTCAGTTATAGAAGATTATATAATTTTGCAACGCTTTTGGAGCTGTCAGGCCTCCATGTTGCCCGACAGAAAAGCGAGAAAGTTTTTTGAATTAAAAATTAACAAGAACAAAACATGATTATTGTACCAGTAAAAGAAGGCGAAAACATCGAGAAAGCGCTTAAAAAGTTCAAACGTAAATTTGAAAGAACAGGCATTGTTAAGGAACTTCGTGCCCGTCAGGCTTTCGAAAAACCTTCTGTGACAAACCGCAAGAAGATGATCAAGGCCATTTACGTTCAGAAGCTTCGTCAGGCAGAGCAGTAATAGCCTCTTTTATCATCGAAATAACTTTTCGGTATAGGCCGCTTCGGCTTATACCGAATTGTCGTATATCTACCACACTGAATGGATGCAAGACAGCTGACCGACAGATTCCGCGATTACCTCGTTCTGGAGCTTAACCGCAGCCGGAACACCTCCGAGGCGTATTGCCGCGACATTTCCCAGTTTATCGACTGGTTAACAGGGAATAAGCAGAATTTTACTCCTGACGGCGTCACATCTTCCGACGTCCGCTCCTGGCTGGGAGGGCTGGCCCCCCTTCTGTCGCCGGCTTCTTTGCGGCGCAAGGCCCAGAGTCTCCGCGCCTTCTACCATTGGATGATGAAAACCGGCATAGCTCCGTCTAATCCGGCCGCCGACATCGTTCTGGCCAAACTTCCCAAACGCCTGCCCACCTTTGTGAGGGAAAACGAGATAGAGGAGATTCTTGAAGAGACCGAACGGCGCCCGGCAGATGAAGAGGGAGCGACTCAAAAAGAAGATTTCTTCAACGCGCGCGAACACATAATCCTCCTTATCCTATATTCCACAGGCATCCGTCAGGAAGAGTTGCGCACCCTCAGAGACACTGACGTCGATTTCTCCCTGCGCGAGATAAAGGTGTTGGGGAAACGCTCCAAACAGAGGGTTATACCCATAGCCGACACGCTGATGGAGGAAATAAGACGCTGGCAGAGACTGCGGAACTGCGAATTCGGCAGCCTCTCCTCCGACGCTCCCCTTATTCCGGGGCACAACGGACATCCCATATCAAAATCCACGCTCTATAACATCGTAAAGAAAGCGCTCGCCTCGACATCAGCTTCAAAAAAGAGTCCGCACGTGCTTCGCCATACATTCGCCACATCGATGCTCAACGCAGGTTCAAACCTCGATTCCGTGAAGGAATTCCTCGGGCACAACTCCATAGCCACCACCCAGATCTACACCCACCTCTCTTTCGCCGAACTACGCAGAAACTATTCGGGCGCTCATCCCCGTTCCGCAGAAAAAAAGAAGGAAAAATAAGCAAATTTCAATTATTTTTGTTTATCTTTGTAAACAGAGTTCCCCCCGCGGCACCGAAAACGCATTCAGACTTACGGAAAGCACCGGGACACGGGATTCATTGTCGAGTATTAATTCTTAAAATCTTTGCATTATGGAAGCAACAATCAAAGCGATTCATTTCGACATCAGCGATAAACTGACCGCATTCGTGAATAAAAAAATCGACAAACTTTGCCGCAGATTCGACGCAATCACCGGAGCAGAGATAAATATGCGTCTTATCAAGCCGGAAGCTGCCATGAACAAAGAGGCCCAGATCCGCCTGACAGTCCCCCCGGCAGCCGATCTTTTCGCGTCGAAGACCGCCGATACTTTCGAAGAGGCCATCGACCTTTGCATCCAGGCTCTCGAGCCGCAGCTCGAGAAGGTGAAAGGCCGCAAATAAACTTCACTGACAAATACAGAATCTCCAGATAGTTTCATTTTATATTTAATCTTACGGATTAAGTGGTTTCTATAAAAGGAAATAATAAGCACGCCCCCAAAAGGATGACCTCATACATCCTTTTGGGGCTGACTATTATAATAATAGCCATGTTGCTTCTCTTCTATCCGGTGGTGATGCGCAAGACGCAGCAGACCGTCGTGTTCCGGATTCCGCGTGGCGCCACGGCCGCGATGGTGAGCGACAGCCTTACGAAACATTACGGCCCGGGAATGGCGAAATCTGTGATGAGACTCATGAATATGCGTCGTGTCGACTATTCTAAGCGCCACGGAATGTATGAAGTGCCGCAGGGATCGAACGCCATAGCCGTAGCCCGCAAGATCGGCGCCGGCGGCCAGACACCGGTACGTCTCACGGTTAACGGCTTCCGCAGTCTTGACCTTCTGGCCTCCAGAATCAGCGCAAAACTCGAATTCCCGGCCGACTCGCTGCTCCTGCTGCTGAATGATCGGGAGGTTATGAGCCGATACGGACTGAGGCCGGAACAGGCGCTCGCCCTCTTCGTCGATGACACATACGAGGTATACTGGACCTCCTCCCCCCGCGAAGTGATCGACAAGATCGGCAAAAACTATCTCTCGCTGTGGAATCAGGAAAGACGCGACAAGGCGGCTGCCCTCGGCCTTTCTCCTGCCGAGGTAATGACCGTCGCCTCGATTGCCGATGAAGAGACAAACGACCCGGATGAAAAAGGGAAAGTGGCACGCCTTTACATCAACCGTCTGAAAAAAGGAATGAGACTCCAGGCCGATCCAACAATCCGCTTCGCCCTCAACGACTTCACCATCAGGCGTGTGAAAGGGAACCATCTGAAGGTGAATTCGCCCTATAACACCTATACCCACAACGGGTTGCCGCCGGGTCCGATCCGGACCACCGGCCGCTCCACCGTAGACCGGCTGCTCGACAGCGAGCCGCACGATTATCTTTTCATGTGTGCTAAAGAGGATTTCTCCGGGTCGCATAACTTCGCCTCCACTTTCGCGGAGCATTCGCGCAACGCCGAGCGTTACCGGCATGCGCTCAATGCCCGTGGAATCCAATAATCCTCATATTACCGACGTTTCCTCCAATACACCAGATTTACTATGGCTGTCATCAATCAATATACGAGCATCGAGAGAGCATATATCGACAAAGGTTTTCTCGTGGCTAACGGCATACCCGCCGAAGTGGAATCTGACGCGCTGGCGCAGATATATCCCGGCATCGGCGGCTTAGGCATGATTTCGCTTGCAGTGCCCGATCAGTATGCCGGAAAAGCACAGAAACTGCTTGCCTCCCGGCCAAGGCAGGAAGAAATCGAGAACTGATAAAAAAATGCGTAAAAGAATCTTAAGACTCTTCCTGACCCTGTTTATTCTTATCTCCTTTCCTGCTTTCGCATCCGGAGAGAGGGATTCTCTCTCGCATTCTGACAGACAGGTCCTTAATCAGGTTGCGGATTCGATTGCCCGCTCGCATAACTGGAAAACGCTTCTTAAAGAGAGAAAGCTGGACCCCAAGGACACCACCGTGGTCTATCCGAAGTTTCTGGGGTTCTGCGTCAAGGTCTACAACTGGGCCGACCGGGTGTTCAATTCCTACGACACCACCTATGTGGTGGGCACCGGCAAGAAATGGAAGGCAAGGATACTGAGCGATAACTGGGTCGACTCCTATTATCTGAACCCGGGGCGCAAGATGCCCATGAGAATGATGAGCGACGTCTACAGCAACCTCGGAGCCTACATTCAGTTCATGGCCGTCAGTTTAGGTTATTCGTTCGACCTGGGTCGCTTCTTCGGCCAGACTCCGTCAACCCACAACAAATTAGAATTCAACTTCAACTGCGCGCGTTTCAACGTGGAAGGGCATTTCTGGGAAAGCTACGGGGGTACGTATATCCGCACTTTCGGAGGTTATAACAACGGCCATCTGATAAAGGAATTTTTCCCGGGAGCCCGTCAGCGCACTTTGGCCGCCAAGGCATATTATTTCTTCAACAACCGTAAATTCGCCATGGGCGCGGCTTATAACTTCTCTAAAATTCAGAAGAAAAGCGCAGGATCGGCGATTATCGGTCTCAATTTCAGTCATGTCAACATCATGATGGATATGTTTCAGCTCCCTGAGAACCTCAAGGACCATCTCACGATCGATCCCATGAAATACGTATTTCACTACAATTCATGGAGCGTAATATCAGGCTACAGCTACAACCTTGTCTGCAATCCTCACCTGCTCCTGAATTTTACGCTCTTTCCGGGATTAGGATACTCCAGGGCTTTCGGCGATTCGGTAGAGGCCGACGCCCATCTTCTGGCGATGAATATCTCCGCCCAGTCGTCGCTCACCTACAACCTGAAGAATTTCTTCATCTGCGCCATCGCGAAGATGGAGGGAAACTGGTATAATTCCAATCAGTTCTCTTTCTTCTCTTCAGTGGAAAACCTTCAGCTCAGCATCGGGCTGCGCTTTTAAGGAACAAGCTCTTAGTAAGATAATCAAAATATTACATAAACATCCCCTCACAATGAACACCTTCCTGCCTGACGAAAAATATATGAGACGCGCTATAGAGCTGGCGCTCAACGGCGAGCTTCATTCCTCGCCTAACCCGAATGTAGGCGCCGTGATCGTCTCGCCCGACGGGCGCATAATAGGCGAAGGATGGCACCGCCGCTGCGGAGGGCCTCACGCCGAAGTCAATGCCGTGGCTTCCGTAAGACCATGCGACGAGGCTCTGCTTGCCGAATCCACCATTTATGTCACCCTCGAGCCCTGTTCCCATTGGGGGAAGACGCCGCCATGCAGCAAGCTCCTGATCGAGAAGCGTATCCCCCGCGTAGTGGTCGGAATGACCGACCCGTTTTCGAAAGTGAGCGGAAACGGAATCAGAATGCTCCGCGAGGCGGGAGCGGAGGTAATCGAGAATTTTCTTGAACACGAATGCAGAGCCCTTAACCGTCGCTTCATAACCGCGCACACTCTCCGGCGCCCCTATATCCAGCTGAAATGGGCGCAAAGCTCCGACGGCTTCATCGCCGCCCTCGAAAACGGAAGGCCGATGCCGGTGAGGCTTTCCAACCCCCTCTCAATGCGGCTGATGCACAAGGAACGCGCGCTCGCCGACGCCATAATGGTCGGCACAGGGACTATAATCGCCGACAACCCTTCGCTCACCACGCGCCTCTGGCCCGGGCAAAGTCCGCGTCCGGTGATATTCAAGTCAGAAAGAATCCCGGAAAACACGAACATACTCCTGCGGGATCCCGTAATTCTCGACCCGCTTAAAGACCTGTCGCAAAACATGAATCTCCTTTATGAAGAATACGGGATAACCTCCCTGATGGCCGAAGGAGGAGAGAAATTGTTACACAGCTTCATCGATTCCGGCATTGTCGACGAGATAAGAGTGGAGATTGCTCAGAAAAAGATCATGAACGGCCTGACGGCGCCCAAGATTCCGGCAGGATTCCGTCTTGTAGGCTCGGAAAAGGCTGAAAAAAATGTTATCCTTTACTATCATAACGACTACAACAGCTCATGCTAAAATCTCTTAAAATCACTTTAAAATACCTTAAAATAAAAAAACGGGCGTCAATTTATCACTTTATTCCCCAAGAAATGCTAAATTTGCAAGTTGAAATACAATCTTATGCGTGAACCCACCGACGACAGGTGGAGAAAAAGCATAAGTCAAGATCCAAATACCGCCGATGCGTCGCGCTTACGGATCGGCATGCAAAATATAAAACGAGTGAAGATACATAAACTATTCCGTATTATCTCCGGTGTTTTCATGGTGGCTCTGACAGTCGCCATGAGTTCATGTAACGAAAAGAATAACACCGACGATGAGGAAATCATCGTGATGACCAACGTCGCCGTCACCAAATTCGCACTAAAGTCGAATTCCGAAATAATGGAGAATCTCGATTCCGTTTATTTCTCGATCGACCTCGACCACGGCGTGATCTTCAATGCCGACTCCCTGCCGATGGGGACAAAAATCAACAAACTCGTAGCCGACATCACATATTCGAGTCTCATCACGGAGGCTAAGATAACGATGGAGGACGGAGACACACGCACCGGAGATATCGACTACCTTAAAAACCCCTCCGATTCGATCGACTTCACGGGCAAGGTTACTCTTCAGCTCTCCTACGGAACCATGAAGAAGAGCTACCGTCTGAAGGTGAATGTCCATAAAGAGAAAGCCGACTCCCTGATCTGGGACGAGCTGAAAGTGAGAAAACTGCCCTCCCGTATGGCCGCCCCGCGCTCGCAGAAGAGTATCTCCTACAACGACCGGGCCATCAGCCTGATCCTTGAGAACGACGGAACCTATACTTTCTCGACATCCACCAATCTTTTCGACGACCAGTGGACCAAGAAAGCCATTTCATTCGACTTCGTTCCAGACGTGAGATCGCTCTGCGCCACCACCGAAGCCATCTATCTTCTGTCTGACAGCGGAACGCTCTACCGTTCTACCGACGGTACGGCCTGGGATGCCGTCTCACAGGGCTGGGCGCAGATACTCGGTTCATACACAGATTCGGCAGTCGGTCTCAAATCAGGCAGCGACGGCCTCTCATACGCACAATATCCCGCAAAAAACATGTCGGTCGCTAAAGCCGACGCCGATTTCCCCGTGACAGGATATTCCAACCTGGTGACTCTCGTCAACAAATGGACTTCCTCTCCGGTGGCGTTCTTTGTCGGAGGTGTGAAGAAAGACGGTGCCCTCTCCAACGCCACCTGGGCCTTCGACGGCACCAACTGGATCAAACTCAGCGAAGGCGGAATCCCGGCCCTGAAAGGAGCATCGATCATTCCGTATTACAATTTCAGATACACTTCCTCACAGATAACCAAAACGGAATTCCCCGTCTGGATGATAGTTGGGGGAGAACTGGCCGACGGGTCGTTCAACCGCGATGTCTACATCTCGTATGACAACGGCGTCAACTGGCGCAAGGGCGACGCATTCCTGCAGCTGCCCGAAGCCATTCCTGCGATGACAGAATGCGACAACGTGGTGATGACGACCCGGAAGATGGTCAACCTTTCCGACGCATGGACAAGATCGGTGTCAGGATCGGTAGAGATCGTAGGAGACAGGTTATATTGGGAATGCCCGTATATCTATCTTATCGGCGGTCTTGACAAAAACGGCGCGCTCTGCAACACGATCTGGAGAGGCGTTCTGGCAAGATTGTCGTTCACGCCGATAATATAGTCATGCCGCCGACGCTCTCCGAACGGCTGCCTCGCCTTGTCATGGCTCTTCTTCTGGCAGTTATCGCGTTGCCGAGGGCTTTCGCCCAGGATGACGACTTCAGGTTTTCAATCGGAGGAGGAGTCGGCATGACAGGCTATCTCGGCGACGCAAACACCTCGAACCTCTGGCAGAATCCGGGGTGGGACGCCGAAGTGCATTTCAGGTATCTGAACAATCCGAGATGGGCCTTCAAGACCAGTCTCTATGCGGGCAGCCTCCGCGGAGACTCCTCGGAAATGACAAACGTTTTCCCGCAAGGGAACACTTATAAGTTCTCCACAATATTTTATGAGCTCGGAGAACTGGCGGAATTCAACTTCTTCAACTTCGGAACAGGCCCTGCCTACCGAAAGCTGAAACGCATTTCGCCCTATATCACCGCCGGAGTCAGCCTGACGCTCTGGAAAACGGACGGCAAGACAGGCGCCGCTTTCACGCTCCCCTTCGGAGCCGGCGTGAAATACAAACTCTCCGAGAGATGGAATCTCGGGTTCGAGTTTCTGATGAAGAAGGTGTTCACCGACAGGCTCGACGGAGCCCAGCTCGATGATCCCCTCGGAATCAAAAGCTCTTTCATGAAGAATACCGACTGGTATTCCACAATGTCGCTCACCGTGAGCTATGAATTCGGCAGGCGGTGTGCAACATGCAATTATAAAGACTGACCCGTTATGGACGATATCAGGAAAAAGTTAGAGTTGCTCGATATGTCGCGTCTTCCGCGCCATGTCGCCATAATCATGGACGGCAACGGCCGCTGGGCCCGCCAACGTCTCATGGAACGCAGCGACGGCCATGTCGAGGGAGTGAACAGCGTGAATCGCATCACCCGCATCACCTCCGACCTCGGCATCAGATATCTTACATTATACGCGTTTTCGACAGAGAACTGGAACCGCCCCCGGCCGGAAGTCGACACCCTGATGCACCTTATCGGCGAGACGATCCTCAAAGAAACCCCCGACCTTCTTGCCAACAACGTGAAGATTAATCTTCTCGGCGAGATCGAGAGGCTTCCCGAAGAGGTCCGCAAAAATCTGGAATACGGGCGCCGAGAAACGGAACACTGCACCGGCCTGGAGCTGCAGATATGCCTGAGCTATTCCTCCCGCTGGGAGCTAACACGGGCCGCCCGTGAGCTCGCGGTGAAGGCCGCCGCCGGAGAGATAAGCCCCGATGAGATCGACGAGACACTGTTCGCCGGCTCTCTGGCAACGGCCTCGATGCCCGACCCGGATCTTCTGATCCGCACCGGGGGCGAACAGCGCGTCAGCAATTTCCTCCTCTGGCAGATAGCATACAGCGAATTATATTTCACCCCCATATTATGGCCTGATTTCGATGAAGCCGCATTCATCGACGCTCTCGTCGATTTTCAGCAGCGCGAACGCCGCTTCGGCAAAACAAGCGACCAGGTGAACTCAATAATATAAATTATCAAGAAGATGAATTTTCGACCTTTCACCGAATATATGAAACATCTAAAAAAGACGCTTTTTTTATCAATGGCTGTAGTGTCGGCGCTCGGAGCGCAGGCACAGGTCCTCGACATCAAGCCTCCGACACCTGTCGACACGATCTATAACCCCGACATCATATATTCGCCGCTGCCAAAGACCTACGAAATAGCCGACATACGGGTCTCGGGAGTTCCCACTTCCGACGATTATCTGATCATCGGATATTCCGGTCTGTCGGTTGGCGACCGCGTCGAGATTCCGGGCGACGAGATATCTTCTGCCGTCAAGCGTTTCTGGCGCCAGGGTCTATACTCGAAAGTGCAGATCAACGTCGACAAGATCGCAGGCGACAAGGTATGGCTTGAGATCGCCCTCAAGCAGCAGCCGCGCATGTCGCAGATGATATTCACCGGCGTGAAAAGCGGAGAGAAAAAGGATATCGAGCAGCGTCTCGGAATGGTCGAAGGCCAGCAGCTCACACCCAACATCATATCCCAGGCAAAGAGAATCATCGAGAACTATTACGGCAAAAAGGGTTTCAAGAACGCTCAGGTCACCATCACCCAGCAGCCGGATCTCTCGAAGGAGAACATGGTGAACCTCAACATCGCTGTCAATAAGAACAACAAGGTTAAGGTTCATAAGATCTACATCGACGGCAACGAGGTGCTCTCCGACCGCAAGATCAAGCGCACGATGAAGAAGACAAACGAGAACGGCAATATTCTCAATCTCTTCAAACAGAAGAAGTTTGTCGACAGCGACTTTGCCGACGACCGCAACCGCATCATCGAAAAATACAACGAACTTGGCTACCGCGACGCGAAGATCACCCACGACAGCGTGGCCCGCTACGACGACAAGGAGGTAGATGTCTTCCTCACTGTCGACGAAGGCAAGAAATACTATATCAGCGACATATCCTGGGTCGGCAACACGGTCTATCCCACCGAGACCCTCAACGCCTACCTCGGGATGTATCCCGGTGATGTCTACAACCAGAAGATGCTCAACAAGCGCACCAACGACGACGAGGACGCCGTTTCGAGTCTATATCTCGACCACGGATATCTCTTCTTCCAGCTTGTGCCGATAGAGGAGAAAATCCACGGCGACAGCATCGCGCTGCAGATGCGCGTGATCGAAGGCCCGCAGGCGAGAATCAACAAAGTGATAATCAACGGTAACGACCAGCTTTACGAGAAGGTGATCCGCCGTGAGCTCCGCGTGCGCCCTGGCGACCTTTTCTCAAAGAGCGACTTGATGCGCTCGGCTCGCGAAATCGCCGCCGGCGGTCACTTCAATCCCGAGACAATGGGCGTCAACCCGATCCCGAATGAAAACGACGGAACCGTCGACATCCAGTTCGACCTCGAGTCGAAGGCAAACGACAAGGTGCAGCTCTCCTTCGGATGGGGGCAGACCGGCGTCACCGGACAGGTTGCTCTCTCATTCGCCAACTTCTCGATGAAAAACCTCTTCAACCCGAGCGCCTACCGCGGCATCATCCCGCGCGGCGACGGTCAGACCTTCTCTATCTCGGCCCAGACCAACGCCAAATATTACCAGAGCTACAACATATCGTTCTTCGATCCCTGGCTCGGCGGCAAGCGCCCGAACTCCCTGTCGGTCTCGCTCGACTACAGCCGCTCCACCGGTATCAACTCCAGCTTCTACAACAACGCCTGGCAGAACGCATACCAGTATGCGATGTATTCGCAGTATTCCTACAACACCAACTACTCGACCTATGCAATCGAGAACGCATACGACCCCAACAAGGTGCTTCAGCTCGCCGGCGTGAGCCTCGGTTTCGGTACTCGCCTCACATGGCCCGACGATATGTTCCAGTTCCAGGCTACGCTCGCCTACCGCTGGTATTACCTCAAGAACTGGGACTATCTCTATTATATGAGGAACGGTACGTCAAACTCGCTTACCCTCGGTCTCAATCTGTCGCGTAACTCCATCGACAACCCGATCTACACCCGCAAGGGATCGCAGTTCTCGATCGACTTCACCGTCACTCCCCCCGCAAGCCTATTCGCGAAACGCGACTGGAAGAAACTCTCCGAAGAAGCAAGTTACTTCAACAAGGACGAGCAGAGCCGCGAGGCAGCGAGAAGCAAGATGTATAAATGGATCGAATACTGGAAGCTGCGCTTCAAGAGCAAGACCTTCACTCCGCTCACAGATCCCGAGGGAAAATGGACTCTCGTGCTGATGACCCGCGCCGATTTCGGTCTTCTCGGATCGTTCAACAAATATTTCAAGACTCCGTTCGAGACCTTCTACTTCGGAGGCGACGGCATGACAGGAAGCTACACCTACGCTACGGAAACCATCTCGATGCGCGGATATGAGAACGGCCAGTTCACCCCTTCAGGCTATGAAGGATACGCCTACGGCAAGTTCACTCTCGAGCTCCACTTCCCGTTCCTGCTTCAGCCGTCGACCACTATCTACGCCATCGCCTTCGCCGAAGCCGGAAACGCCTGGTATAGCGTGAAAGACTTCTCTCCCTTCAACCTCAAGCGAAGCGCCGGCGTCGGTGCCCGCGTCTACCTCTCTGTGCTCGGATTCCTCGGAATCGACTGGGCATACGGTTTCGACAAAGTGTGGGGAACACGCGGCGGAAGCCAGATCCACTTCATTCTCGGCCAGGAGTTCTGATTTTTCCTGGTGTCCTTTCTAATATTTCCTAAAAAACCTTAGGGATTATAAATGTGTTAAACTTTTATATTTCCTGAATGTCATAAAGGAAATTAAACATAAAACCTTTTAGGAAAAACCTTTAAACGCAGATATTATGAGAAAGATCATATTGACTCTCTGCCTTGTCGCCGCAGGCATCGCGGGAGCGGCAGCCCAGAAATTCGCTCTCGTCGACATGGAATATATCCTTCGCAACATTCCGTCTTACGAAATGGCGAACGAGCAGCTCAACCAGCAGTCGCAACGCTGGGAGAACGAGGTCAACGAGGTTTCGAAAGAAGCCGAGTCGATGTATAAGAACTATCAGTCGGAGATGGTTTTCCTCACCGACGAACAGAAGAAGAAGCGCGAGGAGGCTATCGTGGCAAAGGAGAAACAGGCCACGGATCTGCGCTACAAATATTTCGGCCCGGAGGGCGAGCTTTTCAAAAAACGTCAGGCTCTCATCCAGCCGATCCAGGAAGAGGTTTACAACGCAGTGAAGGCCGTAGCCACGGAAAAGGGCTACATGACCATCTTCGACCGCGCGTCCTCTCAGAGCATTGTCTTCGCGTCTCCGGCCATCGACGTGAGCAACGAAGTGCTCGCCAAGCTCGGCTACTCGAAATAAACAGCGAATTCCCCGTTTTTCAACGCGCTTAAGACAATTTAATTATCATAATTTTGTATAGTAAGTTAAAATGTATATCTTTGCGCGTTGATTATATTTAAAGAAATTAAAAAAACAACAAATAACGAAAATGTTAAAGAAAATTTTACTCGCAGTGGCAGTCGCATTCCCCATGTTCGCATCTGCCCAGACAGCAAAAATCGGTATCGTCGACACAGGCTCCATCATCCAGGCCATGCCTGAGACCGCAGCCGCGCAGACCAAACTTCAGGAAACCCAGAAAAAATATCAGGACGAGTTTTCACGTCTTGAGGAGGAATATAAGAGGATGGTCGATGAGCTCCAGAAAATGAAGGAGGACGAGCTTCCCGCCATCCGTGAGCGCAAAACCCGCGAGATCAACGACTACCAGCAGAAGATCCAGTCGTTCATGCAGAGCGCCGACAATGATATCGCCCGCCAACAGCAGGAACTGATGCAGCCTATCACCACAAAGGTTCGCGAGGCTATCGAATCAGTAGGCAAAGAGGGAGGCTTCAGCTTCATCCAGAACTATTCCCCCGACCTTGTGCTCTTCTGGGCAGCCCCGACTGTCGACATCACTCCCCAGGTGAAGGCAAAACTCGGTCTTAAGTAAATTAGTATATTAATTTATAATATATTGCATGATGCGGAGTTCCCACGGAGCTTCGCATCATCCATATCATGATGTCAACAGATACACTCCTTCCCCAGGCGCCGGGAGCTATCGGAGTCTTCGACTCAGGCTACGGCGGTCTGACGATATTGCGCGATATCCGCAAGCGTCTCCCCGCATACGACTACATATATTTAGGCGACAACGCCCGCGCCCCTTACGGCACACGCAGTTTCGACATCGTCTACGATTTCACGCGTCAGGCCGTGGAGGAGCTTTTCCGCCGCGGCTGCCATCTCGTGATTCTCGCCTGCAACACGGCTTCGGCCAAGGCGCTGCGCTCGATCCAGCAGAACGACCTGCCTGAGCTCGATCCCCACAGAAGGGTGCTCGGCGTGATCCGTCCGACAATCGAGAGTCTCGGCGAGACCTCCCCCAGCGGCAATATCGGATTGCTCGCCACCCCAGGCACCGTCCGCAGCCATTCCTACGCCATGGAGGTCGGGAAACTCTATCCCGACATGAAGGTAACGGAGAAGGCATGCCCCATGTGGGTGCCTATCGTAGAAAACGGCGAGGCCGCAAAACCGGGCGCCGACTATTTTGTTGAGAAATACATCAACGAGATTCTGGCTGAAAATGCGAAAATCGACACCCTGATACTCGGTTGCACGCATTATCCGATTCTCATCGACAAAATCAGGAAATATACTCCCGAAGGAATCAGCATTCTGCCGCAGGGTAAACTTGTTGCCGACAGTCTCGCGGATTATCTGCACCGGCATCCTGAAATGGACGCCAAATGCACGAAAGGGGGCAACACCGTCTATCTCACCACCGAGAGTCCACGGCAGTTCGAGCCCCTCGCATCCATCTTCATGAACGATAAGGTAAAGGCGGAGAAGGTTGTGTTATAATTGAAAGGAAGGAAAAAAATGGAAAAAATAGAAAGTATACGGCTCAGGATAAAGACGGCGGCATACGAGGAAAGCATCTCCGTCCTCAACGCCTATCTGTCGGAATATCCCGACGATGACGAGGCCCTGACCCTTCGCGGCATGAAACACTGGGGAGCGGGCAGACGCGCCCTCGCACTCAACGATTATCTGGCCGCCATACACATCAACCCCTCAAGCAGGGCCAAAGAGGCATACAAGGCGTCGCTCGAGATTCTCGAATATCGCAACAACGACCTCTACAATCCCTGAAATCCGCCGGATAAGGAACGGGATTTTTATCGGCCTATCAGAGATCCCAGGGGAAAGCCACCTGACGGACCATGCCGTTGCGGTCCTTGATCATATATTGCTCCACGCGCGATGCGGAATCATTCCGCATTGTGTCGTGTTTTTTTACATTACCGGCCTTTGACTCGCTATAGAGCATCAGCGGGCGCTCGAGGCTCCACCCTCTCGAAACATTTCTCACATAAAGCCTTGCGAGTCCCTTGAAATTCCGACAATGCTTGCGCAGTTCGCCGAGAAGCTCGGTGAAATCATTCACCTGCGAGACCATGAATTCGAAAATCGTACGGCCCTTCATCACGAGTTTGGCAAACAGGCGGTCGCCATAGCTGATCTGGCGCCCCGTGCCGCTTGGTGTCGGATAACGACGGTTATCGGAATAAGAATGCAGGATTCCCGTAACCCCGCTGTAATTGACAGTTGTGGCAGTTGTAGTCATAATCTTTCCATATTAGATGATTCAGAGCAAATTAACTCACCGCCGTCAACCGGTCCGGAGCGACATCACTCTACATTTCCATTTTCATACTGCAAAATAATTGCCTTAGACTGCAAACTCGTTGCATCGATTCGTTAATTAATATTTCATATTACACAATTTAATCATAATAAGATTATGAACAGTCAGTCATTTTCTCGCCTTCGGCTCGAAAAGACATAGAGGTGGTGGTCGTGCTGGTCCCCTCCGGCGCTTTCCGCGGCGCTCCTGTGCTACCACAAAGTCGAAGACGCCAATAAGAAATAAGTATATAAATCTGTTCTACTGTACTCCTGTCTAAATAATAATCTTTTGTCTTTCAGGCGGACGCACGAACCGTGCGTCCCTACAGCGTCGCAACCCGCGTCAGCTTAATTCAAAATTCAGCATTCAAGATTATATACCACTTTCTGTCTAAACTTTTATTTGTAATAATTAAATATTATTCATACATTTGCAATGTCAATGAAAAATTTAACGACAATTACCCGGATTTCGAAGTTATACTGCCTGAGAAGGCAAATGATGCAACATAAATAAAGTTTCTACAGGTCATAACGAGATTTTATGAAATATGCCATAACAGACTGTGATTCCAACTACTAACGGAATCGCAACATCGAGACTATATTAATTTGCATTACCCTGACTTCCCAATCCACTAAATGTATAATTATAAAATGCTAAGACTGGCAATTCAGAGCAAGGGAAGGCTCAGCGAGCAGAGCCTCGCGCTTCTCTCGGAGTCAGGTATAAAGGTTCCCGACTCCAAACGCACTTTGATTTCGCATGCCTCCGGCCTGGACCTGGAGGTGCTCTATCTGCGTGACGACGACATTCCGCAGGCCGTAGCCATGGGCGTCGCCGACATCGGCATCGTAGGCCGCAACGTGATCGAAGAGAAACAGGAAAAAGTATCCGAAGTGATGCATCTCGGTTTCGGCGCGTGCCGTCTTTCGCTCGCGGTGCCCGCCACCTCCGGCTACGACGGCATCCGCTGGCTCTCAGGGCGCAAGATCGCCACAAGCTACCCCGTGATCCTCGACAGGTGGCTGAAAGAGAACAATATCGACGCCGGCATACACGTGATAGAAGGATCGGTGGAGATTTCTCCCGCCTTAGGCATCGCTGACGCAATCTTCGACATCGTGTCGACCGGAAGTACCCTTACCTCCAACGGACTCCGCGAAGTGGAGACCGTCATGGCTTCGGAGGCCGAACTCGTGGCATACCCGGAACTGAATGAAGAGAAGCGAAAGGAACTTGAAAAGATCGTTTTCCGTTTCCGTTCGTCGCTCGACAGCCACGGCATGAAATACGTGCTGATGAACATTCCGCAGGAAAGCCTCGATGAAGCCATCGCCATCCTCCCGGGGATGCGTTCACCGACAATACTCAAGCTCGCACAGTCAGGCTGGTATTCCATACACAGCGTGGTTCCTGAAAATAAGCTATGGGAAAGCATCGAGCGGCTCAAGGCCATCGGCGCAGAAGGCATCCTCGTCCTCGCCCTCGAGAATATCATCAAATAACCGAATTTGCGAGCATTGTAGGGACACACGGCTCGTGTGTCAGCAACTTTCAATCAAATAATATGGAAATAATATATAATCCCGACAAAAAACTTTGGGGCGACCTCACCGCCCGCTGCTGCGTCGACAGCCCCGAAATCGACCGCCGTGTCGAGGCCATCGTCAGCGACATAAAAGCCAACGGTGAAAAGGCTCTAAGGCAGGTCGTAGAAAGAATCGAAGGCTTTGTTCCCGGAAAATTCGAGGTCGATCAGGCTGTAATCACAAAAGCTGCCGAAAAGATATCGCCCGAACTGAAAGCCGCCATCAAGACCGCGCGGCGCAACATCACCGCCTTTCACACGGCCCAGCTGCGCAAAGAGCCCGTGGTGGTCGAGACCATGCCAGGCGTAAGATGCGAGCAGCGCGTACTGCCCATCGACCGTGTCGGCATATACATTCCGGGCGGACGTGCCCCGCTCTTTTCCACGGTGCTGATGCTGGCGATACCGGCACGAATAGCGGGATGCCGCGAGGTGGTGATGTGTACGCCCCCTCGTGCCGACGGGACCATCTCGTCGGAAATCCTATATGCCGCCGCGGTGTCGGGCGTCGACCGCATCTTCGCTGTCGGCGGAGCCCAGGCGATCGCAGCCATGGCCTACGGCACGGAGAGCGTTCCACGCGTCGACAAGATCTTCGGGCCGGGCAACCGCTATGTGACGCGTGCAAAACAGATTGTTGCCGCCGACTGCGTGGCCATCGACATGCCCGCCGGGCCCTCCGAAGTGATGATACTCGCCGACCGCGACTCCAATCCTCTCTATGTCGCCGCCGACCTTCTCTCGCAGGCCGAACACGGGCCCGACAGTCAGGGAATCGCCCTTACCGACGACGTGGAAATGGCCGAAAAGACGGCGGCGGCGGTAGAAATGCTCGCCGGGAAACTATCTCGAAAGGAGATACTTGCCGAATCGCTCGCCAACTGCCGCATTATCGTTGTCAACGACAGGGAGGAAATGATAGAGTTCGCCAACAGATATGCCGCAGAACATCTCATCATTTCCACCGCCGACCCGGAAGGAATAGCCGACAGGATCTCGGCCGCAGGAAGCATCTTCATCGGAGCCCACTCCCCCGAGAGCGCCGGTGACTATGCCTCAGGCACCAACCACACCCTTCCCACCGGAGGATGGGCCGTCTCTATGAACGGCGTCAACACCGACAGTTTCCTGCGCCGCGTCACGCTTCAGACTCTGACGAAAGAGGGACTCCGCAGCCTCGCCCCGGCAATCACCTCCATGGCCGGAGCCGAAGGCCTCGACGCCCACGCCCTCGCCGTAACCATCCGCCTCCAAAATAATCCTTAACCATACGGAGTATTCCGCGCAATGTAGGGACGCACGGCCCGTGCGTCCGCCAACAGGCAGAAAACCACAATTATGAACAACATAGCTAAACTTGTAAGACCGAACATCCTTAAGCTGAGCCCCTACTCCACCGCCCGCGACGAGGCGGGAGGAGCCGAGGGAATCCGTGTATGGCTCGATGCAAACGAAAGTCCTTACGGCGAAGACGGAATAAACCGCTACCCCGATCCGATGCAGAAAAGACTTAAGGGAAAAATAGCGGAGATCGAGAATATCCACGCCGAGAGCATCTTTGTCGGCAACGGCAGTGACGAGGCCATCGACCTGATGTACCGCATATTCTGCACGCCCGGCGAGGACAATGCCGTGGCGATAGCGCCGACCTACGGGATGTATGGTGTGTGTGCCGACATCAACGACATCGAACACCGCCCCGTGCAACTCAACTCGGATTTCTCGCTCCCTGTCGAGCGACTGCTCGCCGCTACCGACGGGCATACAAAACTCCTCTGGGTCTGCTCGCCAAACAACCCGACAGGCAACGCCTTCCCCTTCGAACAGCTCTGCGAATTAGCCGACAGATTCCGCGGTATACTCGTTGTCGACGAGGCGTATTCCGAATTCAACACCGCCTCCCGCAAAGGGAAAGACTTACTCAAAGGGCGAGAGAATGTGGTCGTGCTCCACACGCTCTCCAAAGCATACGGTCTGGCCGGAGCCCGCGTAGGGCTCGCCTTCTCCACGCCGTTCATCGTCTCGCTGATGAACAAGGTGAAGTATCCCTATAACGTAAATCTACTCTCGCAGACAAAAGCTCTCGAAACGCTCGATTCCGTAGACAAAATCCGCGATAATATACGATCCATTCTCGCCGAAAGAGAGCGAATAGGCAATATTCTTCCCTTGATAGATGCAATCGAGGAGGTATATCCTACGGACGCCAACTTCATTCTCGTCAAGGTGAGGGAGGGACGGGCAGACGACCTTTACGCTCATCTGAAGGATTTCCACATCATGGTGCGCAACCGCTCGAAAACACCGGGCTGTGCCGGCACGCTCCGCATAACCGTCGGCACCGCCGAAGAAAACGACACCCTGCTGGAAACTATCCGTAACTTCAAATAAGAGTTCTAAAAAAGATGAATAAGAAAGATTTTGAGAAAGAAAGCCCGAGGCGTGCGATATTCGTCGACCGTGATGGCACCATCATAAAGGAACCGGATGACGAGCAGGTTGACTCGCTCGACAAACTCGAGTTCGTTCCCGGCGCTATCTCGGCCCTGCACGCCCTCAGGCAACTCGATGGGGTCGATCTCGTAATGGCTTCGAATCAGGATGGTCTCGGCACCGCCTCCTTCCCTACCGCCGATTTCGAGACCCCGCATAAATTCATGCTCCGTGTTTTAGCGGGGGAGGGGGTAACGTTCGATGACTTCCTCATCGATCCGACCTTTCCAGCCGACAACGCGCCGACACGCAAGCCCGGCACCGGGATGTTCGGCCATTATCTCGGCGGAGAATACGATCTGGCGTCAAGTTTCGTGATCGGCGACCGTCTTTCCGACATCCTTCTCGCCCGCAATCTCGGAGCAAAAGGGATTCTGCTCTGCCACCCCTCCGTTGCCCGGGCCACACTCGCCGAAGCGGGCATCGACCCGGTGAAGGCGAAAGAGGAGGGATGGCTCTCGCTCGTGTCGGATTCGTGGCATGAGATCGCCGATTTCATCCGTGCCGGAGAGAGGCGCAGCTCCATTCACCGCACCACGCGCGAAACGGATGTCGAGGTCATCATCGATCTCGACGGACGCGGACCGCAGGGAATCGATACCGGGCTCAAATTCTTCGACCACATGCTCGACCAGCTCAACGGACATTCCGGTGCAAGCTTCATGATACGGGCAAAAGGAGATCTGGAGGTAGACGAGCATCATACCGTCGAGGATGTGGCGATCACGCTCGGAAAAGCTGTTGACGAAGCGCTCGGAGCGAAGCTCGGCATAGGGAGGTATGGCTTCGCATTGCCGATGGACGATGCGAGAGCCACCGTGCTTCTCGATTTCGGCGGACGCATCGAAACGGTCTGGGACGTGCAGTTTTCACGCGAATATGTCGGCGACACCCCGACGGAGATGTTTCCGCATTTCTTCAAATCGTTCGCCCAGGGCGCAAAATGCAACCTCCATATAAGCGCGCGGGGAGAGAACACCCACCACGTGGCTGAGGCTGTTTTCAAGGCCTTCGCAAGATCTCTCCGGATGGCGGTGGCGCGCAAGGAATTCGATTATTCATTACCCTCAACAAAAGGAGTTTTATGATAGCATTGGTTGATTACGGAGCGGGCAACATCCGCTCCATGCGCGAGGCGCTAAACCGCGCCGGCGCGGAATATGAGGTCACAGACAGCGTTTCGGCAATCCAACGCGCCGACAGAGTCATTATACCAGGTGTCGGCGAGGCTGCTTCCGCGATGCATGAGATCCGCGAGCGCGGACTGGCCGACATCATCCCGTCGCTTACGGTTCCGGTGCTCGGCGTATGCATCGGGATGCAGGTTCTCTGCCGCCACAGCGAGGAGGGGGAAACCGACTGCCTCGGAATCATCCCCTGCGATGTGAGGAAACTGACTCCTAACTCTGCCGAACCGAAGATTCCGCATATCGGCTGGAACACCCTCTACCGACTAGAGGGCCCGCTCTTCGAAGGCATCGCCGATGATTCGTGGGTCTATTATGTGCACAGCTATGCGGCCGACATCTGCGATTCTACCGTGGCGGTGACCCGTTATACGCGCTCCTTCTCGGCCGCTCTTCAGAAAGACAATTTCTTCGGCGTGCAGTTTCATCCGGAAAAAAGCGCCTCCGCGGGAGCGAAAATAATTTCCAATTTCCTTTCAGTCACCTCTTTCTAATTCCAGACCATGAACATCATACCCGCTATCGACATAATCGGCGGCAAATGCGTGCGCCTCACAAAAGGCGACTACAGCCGACAGACAGTATACAGCGACGACCCCCTCGAAATGGCGAAAGCCTTCGCCGGCGCCGGACTCCGCCGACTGCATCTCGTGGATCTCGACGGAGCCAGGCAGGGGGAAAGCCGCAATCTGGATATTCTTGAAAGAATAGCAGTCCATACGCCCCTTGTGGTAGACTACAGCGGCGGTCTCCGCAACGGTGGCGCCATTCGCGATGCCCTCGAGGCCGGAGCCGCGATGGTCTCCATCGGCAGCGCCGCCGTAAAAGAGCCGGAGCTCATGAAGGAATGGATCGCCACTTTCGGAGCAGAACGCATCATCCTCAGCGCAGACATCGATGAAAAGGGACATGTGGCCACCCGCGGCTGGCTGGAGGCTTCGGACATAACGGCCGACGACCTTATCTCGCGCTTCGAGGACGACGGACTGAGCAGGGCGATCGTCACGGAGATAGCCCGCGACGGAATGCTCTGCGGAATCGATGCGGCATTCTTCCGCACTTTGGCCGGGAGGTATCCTGCCGTGCGTTTCACGGCAAGCGGCGGCGTCTCCACATGCGCCGACATCGAACAATGCGGCGAGGCGCGACTCGACGGTGTGATCGTAGGCAAAGCCTTCTATGAAGGGAGGATAAGCCTCACTCAACTCTCCGGACTCGCCGAGAGATACCGCAATATGGGTTAGAACCTTCAATTTTTGAGATTATGCTTGCAAAAAGAATCATACCCTGTCTCGACGTTTGCGAAGGTAGCACCGTTAAAGGCATTCATTTCGAGAATCTCCGCAAAGTAGGCGATCCCGTGGATCTCGGCGCGCGATATGCCGATGAGGGAGCCGACGAACTTGTCTATCTTGACATCTCGGCGTCGCACGAGGGCCGGGCTACGTTTACCGACCTCGTAAGACGCATAGCGGCCCGAATCAACATTCCCTTCACCGTTGGCGGGGGCATTCGCTCTGTAGACGATGCCTCTCGGTTGCTCGATGCCGGCGCCGACAAGATCACTGTCAACACCGCCGCCGTCTACAATCCTGACCTCATCTCGGAATTAGCGGCAAAATACGGCTCGCAGTTCGTCGTTGTGGCCATCGACGCACGCCGCAACGAAAACGGACAATGGCAGGCCACCACCCACGGAGGGAGACGCTGCTCCCATCTCGAGCTCTTCAGCTGGGCAAGACGTGCCGTGGACCTGGGCGCCGGAGAGATACTTTTCACTTCAATGGATCATGACGGCACGGGAGGAGGCTATCCGATCGAGGTCTATGCCAGGCTCGCGGAGCTTCCGGTGCCGGTTATAGCCTCGGGAGGCGCCGGGAACGCAGCCCACATAGCGGAAGTGCTCACGCGAGGCAGAGCCGATGCGGCACTCGCCGCCGGAATCTTCCATTTCGGCACGCTTACGATTCCCCAGGTGAAAGACTACCTCAAGGCTCAAGGAATCCCAATAAGGACAAACAACTAATTGATATAAAGATACAGAAATTGAATATGATAAAGTTTGAAACATTGAAATCGGACCGAGCCGACGGTCTTGTGCCGGCGGTGGTCCAGGACGCCGACAGTCTAAGAGTGCTGATGCTCGGATATATGGACAAGGAAGCTTTTGATAAAACTATTGTGTCAGGGCTGGTGACTTTTCACAGCCGTTCGCGCGATGAGTTATGGACCAAGGGGGAGACATCGGGCAATTTCCTACACCTTGTCGATATAAAGGCTGACTGCGACCGCGACACGCTCTTAGTCACGGCCCGGCCCGAAGGCCCGGCGTGCCATAAGGGCACAACTTCATGCTTCCAGGAAACCGAAGAGGAAGACAAGGCCGACGCCACAGGATTTATCCGTGCACTTTCCGCTCTGATTCAGGGTAGACACGCCGAGATGCCCGAAGGATCCTACACCACGAGTCTCTTCAGAAAGGGGGTCGACAAAATAGCGCAGAAAGTCGGAGAGGAGGCGGTCGAGACTGTGATCGAAGCTGTGGCGGGACGTCGCGACGGCCTTATCTACGAGGCCTCCGACCTGGTCTACCATCTGCTTGTGCTCCTCGAAGCCACCGGTCTGACCATTGCCGACATCGAAAAAGAGCTAAAACGCCGCCACCAAAAATAATTTTGAATGTTGAATTTTTAATTTTGAATTATTATCGCCGCTTTTTGAATTTTGTGAATTTTGAATGTTGAATTTTGGATAATTCATAAAATCTGACTAATTTTGCTTCTGAATAGCCGCATGGCGGCTCCGGGGTTGTCCCGTGGGATGCAGAAATGGTGGAATGGTAGACACGAAGGACTTAAAATCCTTTGGCCTTTA
>CAJTYD010000031.1 GCA_910583775.1 uncultured Muribaculaceae bacterium
CGAGCCGGAATATATTTTAAGCGGATTAGTCATTGTCGTGTGCCGTTCTGTCCTTGGGATTGGTTTCTGTCACTTTCAGCGCGAGGGTTGCCATGCCTCTGCGGAACTGTGTATATTGTGGACATGAGTTGTAGTCGAAGTGATATACCACTGTCGGACGGTCTGACATATACATGTCGATGACCCCTTTCTCCAATTCGGCGCAGAAGGCCTCGTGTCGTGCATAGAACTGCTCCGGGTTCCGCGCCGTCATCTGGATCTCCAGATTCAGCTCCCGGGCCGCTGTTCTCGGCGCCGAATTGTCCGTGCGGCGCCCGTGCTCCAGCCGCGACTCGTTCGATACCCGCTCCTTCAGCCCCGCCGGTGCCAGAAGCGCCGAAAGTGTGTTCCCCGTCGTCACCACGCCCCACTCCGTCCGGGCGTTCTTCCCGTTGATATATATATTCACTCTGCTCATCTCTCTATTGTTATTTTTGCCGTTCCGTCGTTCTGCTGCATGATATCGCCCTTGATCTCTGTCGCCGTTACAACGGCATACCCCGACCCTCGGATACATGCCGTCGCTCCGTGCATCGCTATGACCTTATATATGGCATCCGGACTGTCGGCGAAAAATGTCACCGCCGCCTCGCCCGCCACAAGAACCTCATGCTCTCCGTGTGCCCTTACAAGGCCCGTGTCGATATAGACTCCCCGAATGGCGTTCAGCTCCTCCCTGTGCTCACGCAGGAACGCAAGCGTCGGGAACCCCGTCTTTATCGCGAATTCCCTCCCCTGGGACGTGAAAAGCATCCTCACCGCCCCCTTGAGATTCTCTATCCCCTCGGCAAGCCCGCAGGCCCCAAGCCCCTTCATGTATCTCCTCAGTTCATCCATAGTCATAAATCCTTTACTTTCCTCTTAAGCTCCGACAGATCCTCCGCCATTGAAGCCAGATGTTTTGAATACTTCTCTATATTCTCCAGAAAGCCCGTCGAAAGGAACAGCATGTCCTTGATCGCAAGAAGAGTCTCGTTCCCTCCGTTTTCGTCCCCTCCGGCGCTTGCCGAAATCCCCGACATCATGCGAAGAGTCGCCAGGATCTCCCGCGCGATCGCGTTCCCGTCCGAGACAAGAGTGTTGTTCGTCGCCTCAAGCTCCACCATCGCCGTGAATCGCCCATTAAGCTCCTCACCGGTCTCCTGCGTCATTCCCCATGCTTCACCTTTCGATGCCTGCTGTGAGTAGGCGCCGCCTCCGACAATGGCATTGACAGCGTTCCTGTCGGCAAGGCCCTGCTGAACGATGGCGTCATATTGCTGACGGAGTGCGTCACGTTCAGAATCAGTGAGCTTTTGGTCGTTCATTGCCTCCGCAAATTCGTCATACCACTCTTTGAGCATCTTATCGTACTTGTTATCCATCAAGCCTTCGATAAGGGCGTTGCGGAGCATATCTGTGAACGACCCGGTGAAATCCTCCGTCGTGCTCTCCATATCCGAGAGCAGAGACTTAAAGTTGTCGCGTACGGAATCAAAGCTTATGTCGGTCAGCTCCTCGCGGAGTTCGTCAAGGTCTTTATAGCGTTCCTGAATCTTCTTGTACTGAGTCTCACCTTTGGCGGCAATGGCATCCATCTCGCTTTTTAGCATGTCAAGATTGGCAAGCTCGGCATCTGTGAGAATGCCATCCTCCATAGCCTTTGCAAGCGAATCATAAAACTTCTGGGTTGTCGGTTGCAGGTTCTTGTTGAGAAGCTCTGTCAAGGCTCCGGATATAATGGATTTGACGGCAGCCATCGATTTCTGTGCCGCGTCTGTTCCATCCTCCCATGAGGATGCATAAAGGGATGAAAACTCCTTGATAGCCGATTTTATATCCCTGCCGATTATAGCTTCTTTCGCGCTCTCTTTATTGTCGGCAATCAGGCGGTCAATCTCTTCGATCTGCTCCTGCCATTCCTTGATTTTATCCTTGTCGGTCTTCTTCTTGGCTTCCTCTTCGGCAATCTGCTGACGCATCAGAACCTGCTGTTGCTTCAGCATTGTGTTCTGTTGGTCAATCATCTTAGAGGCATCTGTAGAATATGCCTTCTCGGCTGATTCGCCTAACCTGTCATAACTCTTCTGCAAGGCATCTATGCGCTCCTGAAGCCTTTCGATATTCTTCTGGTGGCGGGCGTCACCTGCCATGGCGAGCTTCGTAATCCAGTTCATCACCTCACCGGCGGCCGCGGCGATACCACCTATCAGACCACCCTGTGCGAAGGCGGAGGCAATGTTCTGGACGCTTCCCATAGCGTCCCCAAGATAGCCGAGAGCCTCGCCGAGACCTTCCTCCCCGAGAGCGTCTGCCATATCGGAAGCCTTTCCTGCAAGGTCACCTACAAGTCCGGCTACATCAGCAACAGCCTCGGCTATTGCACGGAATTTAGCTTCACCGTCGAGACCCTTGATTCTCTCTGCAAGAGTCTTTATCTCGTTATTTAGCTTTTGGCTCTGATTGACGGCGGCATCCTCCTCTGCCTCCATTCTTGTAAGCTCGTTGACTGCCTTCTTATATGCGTCAGAGTCGGGAGCGACAACCGCCAGCGTGGTAACCTTGGCTCTTTGGTCGGTTATCTGTTTCTGCAATTCCTTCTGCCTCTCCTGCGTGATCAGAGCCTCACTCTCCTTGTCGTTTAGCTGTTCCTGGAGTGAAATCCTCTGCTTGAAATATTCCGGGATCATGTCTCCGAACATGCCGAAAGAGTTCTCTATATCAGCTTCACGGAGACCGGAAAGAGCATCGTTGTATTCGCGGATCTTCTCCGGATCGAAACTTTCGATAGCTTTCTCCCGATATTTCTCCAAATCGGAGATAAGGCTTTTTATTGTCTCACTTGTCAGACCGAAGACATCGCCAAATGCGAGTGACATATCTCCGCTGTTCTTGAATTGCTCAAAATCAGCATCACTCAATGCCTTGTGCTTTTGACCCTGCAATTGCATCTTGTCGCCAAAAGTCCCGGCTTCGGCAATCTTCCTGTCATATTCCTCGGCAATGGCTACACGCTTCTCCTCATAGGTGCCGAATTCCTTGAGATAATTGTCAAATGCCTCTTTAGCGGCTTTCAGGCGGTCGGCATCTGCCTTGGTCTGTTTTGCAAGAAGCTGGGAATTCAGGGCATCGTAACGGTCGGTAATGACTTTGATCTCCGCCTGATTGACATCAGTCTCAGGATTGAATACCTGTTTAGCATATTTCTTGTTTCCGGGTGCTTTCTCATCCTCTTTGGCATCCCAGACCGCTTTCTGTCGCGCGATTTCGGCAGCGATAGCCTGTTTCTTCTGCTCTTCGAGGGCATCACGTTCCCTTTTCTGATCGAGGCGCATCTGCGCAAGGACTTTCGACTCTCCCTCGTCCATGAGGTCGATCCGGTTCTGCCATTCCTGATATTCATACTCCTGACGGAGTTTCATGCGCTCCTCAGTCTGCTGTTTTATCAAGTCAAGGAGTTTCTGATGAGCGGAAGCCTCTTTGGATTCAACCTGTGCGGCAGTCAGTCCGGATTTAGTCTTATGATCCCTGTCATAGTCCCCGTATGTCTTCTGCTCCGCTACAAGTTTATCAATTTCATCTGTAAGCGCCTGCGCCTCCTTGGAATCCTTCTTAAGCTTTTTCAGCGCTTTCTTTTTTGTCTCGATAAGAGCCTCAATTTCCTTGCTTCGGTCGGTATCGACTGTTTCATCCGATCCGGGTTTCTCAAAATTATTTAAATCCTCAAGGCTCGTACCATAACGCTGGGCGATATTCTTTTTTCCTTCACGATCGGCCTTGAACCTCTTCTGTAGCTTTAACAGGTTGGACCAGGTTCCGAGACCGGCCTGGGTAAGATAACCACGGGCCTGTTCGGACATATTATAATAATTGCCGGTCTCGGCAGCCGTATAATACTGCCTCATCATCTGCTCGATACCTTTAGAGGAAAGGACAATTCTTTTTCCGGTCTTGTTACCGTTGGCGTCGAGTTGATCAAACTCGGTTTCGGCAAGTTTTTTTCTGACTTTCTCAAGATTTTTGTCAAGATCCTTTGAAAAACCGCTGTTCTGTTCAAAGTCATCCATCGCCCGGGCCGCGGCCGACATTCGAATTGCCTTCGTAAGCTTTTCGTAGGATGTTGTAAGAGTCCCGGTCTTCGAGATCTCGTTATCGAGTTCCGAATTATACTTGCCGAACTGAGACACGATCTGCTTCTTGGCCTCATTCCACTCGTCAGTTCCCTTTTTAGCCTTTTCAAGCTTCTTTTTAAGTTCATCGAGGGTACTGAGTTCCTTGATCATTTCTCCCTGATGAGCGGACGCGGCCTTTTCAGCCTGCTCCAGGGCCTTCTCCTCATCTGACCTCGCGGTCGCAAGCTTATAGACAGCATAGGTCAGCGCGACCACGGCAGCAGCTGCCATTCCGTAAGGATTCGCCATCATAGCCGCGTTCAGTTTCGCCTGAATTGCAATCAGAGCCTGCTTCGCTGCGACAAGCTTCCGCAGCCGACCGATTGTTCCCATGTCTACGATCGCGTTCACCATCACCGCCGTCTTATAGGTCCCGTACATCCCCACAAGGACTCCGAGCGTTTCACCGACCTCCTTGTAGTTCTTCACAAGATCACCCGCAAGAGAGACACTCTTCGACACAGCCCCCTCGGCGCTCTCGCCGATCTCGTTCATCATCCCCGAGATCGAGCCCCGCAGATACGCGAACGACCCCTTAAGTCCCTCCGCCTGCTTCTCGAGCATCCCGTGGAATTTGCCTCCCTCCGAGGTCGCTGACACGAATGCCTCCGTGACATCCTTCACAGTGATCCGCCCGGCCTCCATATCCTCTTTCAGATCTGAGATCGATTTCCCCGTCTTCGCCGATATCTCAGCCAGCGGATTGAACCCCGCGTTGATCATCTGAAGAAGATCCTGGCCCATCAGCTTCCCCGTCGAGCTCATCTGTGAGAATGCAAGAGTCAGCGACTCGAACTTCTGGGCGTCGCCCATCGAGATATCCCCGATGCTCCTCAGCATTGGCATGATCTTCTCCGCCGACAGATTGAACGACAGCATCGTCTGGGCTCCCTTTGCCAGAGTGTCCAGATCCATCGGCGTCGTCGCTGCGAAAGTCTTGATCTCCCCAAGCATCCGGTCTGCCTTATCCTTGCTGTTCAGAAGCGTCTCGAACGATATCTCCAGGCTCTGGATGTTCGCCCTCACGTCGATGCAATCTCGCGCGAACTGCGCGGCCTTCGTCATGGTGAACGCCGCCGCGCCAGCCTTCGCAAGCCGGCGAAGACCGCCCTCCATCTCCGAGAAAAGCCCCTCCAGACCGAGCCCCGACTGTCGGGCGGCCGTGACTGTCCGGTCGATCGCGCTCCGGGTCTCGTTCGCACGCCGGATGAACCCGCTGTTGTCTGCCGTTATTTCGTAATGAACTCTGCCCTCCATATCATCCCTTTGTCAGTGCCCGGAGCTCCTCGATGTCCGCCGTGTCACCGTCGAGCATCTCCTCGCGGCCGTAGATGTTAAGTTTCATTCTCTCGTCCTCGCTCAGATAGACAGTGCTCACGCTGTCGCAAAGCATCATCCTCAGCCGGTCCAGAGAGATCTCCCATATCACGTAACTGTCGCTCCAGCCGTAGCGCGAGCAGGCCTGGTCGAGAAGTGTCCCGAAGATCGAACGGCCACCGTAATGACGCGCCCCCGAAGAGCCAGCCCGAAGACGCGCTATCCTCGCCGTCTCCTCCTGCTCCTCCGTCAGCCCCAGGAGCTCCGACAGACGGCCCCACTTGCTCCGGTTCAGAACAAGTAGAAGCAGCTCCGCAAGATCCTCCCGGCCCAGCCCCGCGAAATCTCCGGCCCGCTCCCGCATCAGTGACTTACTAAGGCAGTCGCGCCCCGCAAGAGTAGCCGTCGCGATTATGTCGCAGACCTGATCCCTGTGGACTTCCGCCTGGCGCATCGCCTCAAGTGCCGGATTCAGCGCAAGAAGCTCCCCGTCAAGATCAAGGTTCTCAAGCATGCAGGAGATAATCACCGAACTCCCCAGCGTCTCCGGGTAGATATGATAGTCCGCGCCGTTCAGCCTGAAGGTCTCCGGCCTCCCGATCAGTATCTCAGTTATCAGCTCCTGTGTCTCGTTCATCTTTCGTTCTCTTTTTCTCTTTTACTGTGCTGAGGCGGCAGCCGAATTTAAGCGGCAGCCTAAATTAGTGAATGGGCCGGATTCCACTCCCGCCCATCCTTTGTTCCTTCTCTCCCGGCTTAGATCTCAACCTCTTCCTCGCCGAAATCCCCGCCTGAGGCCTTGATCGTGATCTTCCCCGTCTCCGGATCCTTGGTCACCGTGAAGATGCCCCACTTCACCTTTCGCTCCTCCCCATCGGGCAGGATGGCCGAATGGGTGTAGAGGTCGGTGCCACCGTCGTCTGTGGTGAAATTGTCCTCCACCGATACGGCGCTCTCCGCGATATACGGGCCCGGAGCCGTCCGGTTCTTTGGAACCACCACGACTGCGTAATGGTGATCCACCACGCCGTCGACATGCTTGATCGGCATCGTCTTGTTCGATGTCCGGCGGATCTGGTAGGCCAGGTCATAGTTGTTCGCGTTGTAGAGCACGTCCTCGTTGTCGCCCCCCTCGACCTTAGCCTCCTTCTTTTCCCCCTTCGTCGGGGTCAGCTGTGTCGATTTCTCCACAGCCGGCGGAGTCAGCATCCACTCCGGGTTCTCCGCCTCAAGATCCTTGATGTAGGTGTCAGGCTTGCCCCAGCCAACCTTCTTCGGCTTCTTTACGTTCTCGTTGTTTGCCATGTTTTATTTGATTTTGTTGTTGATTTTTCTTATTAATATTCCCGTCGCCGCCATTATCAGCGTCGGAGGAATCAAAACCGTCAGCAGGATCACCCATGGATCCGCAAGGCGTTTCGAACTCGATTCCGATGCCGTTAGAACGGCCTTTCTGTAGTTCTCCGAGCGCCCCTGCTCCCGCCGGTAAAGGCGCTCGTAATAATTCACGAGCCGCTGAAGGCTGTCGCAGGTCGCGCTCACATAGACCGTGTCTCCCTTAACCTTGACCTCCACCGTCGCCCGTCCGCTCTTCCGGCGGTAAGACGCCTCTGGAGGCAATGATTTAAGTTCCGGCAGCGCGATTCCTATCTCAGCCCGGCACTGCGGAACACTCTCCGTCAGGATCAGCCTTGTTGCGGTTTCCGCCGTGTCGTGCCGTTCCGTCATCGCTTCCGTCGCATGCTCCGACTCCCGGCTCTCCCTGCTCTTTCGCGTTGTCGCGCAGCTTGTAGAGAACAGGACAGCCGTCAGCATGAGGACAGCCCGAAGCACTCTCCACGGCCTTCCGCAGCCGTGCCATCTCCCTCTTTGTCGAGGCCATTTCCCTTTTGGTGGCCTGTAGATCCTCTCTGGTGGCATTTAACTCCTCCTTTAATGGTTTGACTATGTTCTGGACCAGAATCCGGGTCGCGTTCTCTGTGTTCGTGATCCGTACGGTTTCCGCGTCGGCCTTCGCCTTTTCCGCGTCGGCCTTCGCCTTCTCCGCCTCCGCGTTAGCCTTGCGCACAGTCGCCCGTAGCGTGATCAGCGCCACCAGCAGCGCCACCAGGCCCCCGCCGAGCAATAGATTTAGAATTTCACTGAGTGTCATTTCCCTTCTCCGGTTGATTGTTGTTTATTTAAAATGGCGCCACCCCGATTTCTCCCAGCCAGTCCGAAACCTCGAAGCTCGGACAGGCCTTCATCCATTCAAAAGGCTCGATCCTGCCGTTGCCGTTCAGATCCGGAGAAAGATCCCGGTGCCCGATTATCTTCACATCCGGGAATCTCTGGTGGAAATCCTTCACATAAGCCTCCATCGCCCGCTTCTGCGCCGCGGTGCGTGTATCCTTCGGTTTCCCGTTCCGGTCGCATCCCCCGGCATAGACGATGTGTCTGCTTATGGAGTTATAGCCCTTGGCTCCATTGGTGATTTCCCACGGATCCACGCTCGCGTCCTCGTTGTTGTCGACCAGGCGCTCGACCGTGCCGTCAAGCCTGAAAAGATCCGTGTAGCCAACCTGCTTCCAGCCTCTGCCTCCGGCGCTCTTAGGCGAGAGATGCATCCTCCGGATGTCGGCCGAAGTCACATCCCTCCCCTCGGGTGTCGCAGTGCAGTGGATCACAAGATATTTAAGCTTAGCCATTGCCCGCGTTTTCTCCCTGTGCCGGCTGCTGGCCTGCGTCCTGAACAGGTGCCACGTAGTCGCTCATCATCACCGCGCCTGCGTCGGCCTTCTTCGGCATCGCCAGGAAGTAATGACGGAAGTTGACCTTGTTCATCTGCGACTCCGGATCCGTCTCCGCCGCGCGGAAATACATCTTCGTCGATCCCGTCGCCTTGAATACTCTCGGAGTGTAGAAAGCGAACGAACAGCGGAATTCTCCCGTTGTGGCAGCCACGCCGAGATCCTTCTTGACGCCCGCCGTGGTGTAGAGCGGGTTCTGGCCATACTCATAGATGTCGAAGCCCGCCAGATGGCCTATTTTTCCCGTATTGCGGTCGATGTTATACTGCAGCGCGAATGTCTGGTTCGTAAGCAGAAGGTCGTTCGCATGATCCGGACAGAGCACGAGTCTGCGGTTCTCCGCCGGTACGCCCAGGTTGTCGAGCGCCTCCTTCAGAGCCACAAGGTCCGCGAAGACAAGTCGAAGTCGTCCGGTGGCCGGTACGCGCTCTCCGGTTGTCTTTAGCACCGGTGTGTCCGCCGTGCTTTTCTTCGCACAGAGATTGAAGGCCGCTTTCTTGAATTTGGCGTCCGAGATCGCGTTGCCGTGGCTCTCCTTAACCCTTGCCATCTTGTCATAGCTGATCGCGTAGAGCTCGTCGTCAGTGATAGGTGTCACCTTCGTCTGGAATTTGTCAAGCTTTAGAACGATGTTTCCGTCAGGCAGCTTCTGTGTCGCGATCGGATACTCGGTGTTGTTGATCAATACGTCCGGATCGACGCCCGCTTCCACAAGATTGATCGCGTCGTTGTTCACTATCGAGGACTGGTCCGGTATTCCGTCCAGCCAGCTGCCCTCCAGACGGCCGCGAAGATGCTTCACGACTTCCCCGGTCCATATCTCCTTGTAGACTCCCTCTCTCGCGATTCCTGCCGGAAGCGGAAGAAGGCTTGCAACCGAACCGACCGTCACCATCGTGACGGCTCCCATTGCCGGCGACACCCCCAGCATCACCGCCATCAATGCGCCCATGGCCATATTGAAGACCACCGCGCTTATTGTTTTGATTCCTTTCATTAAAAAAATCATTTAAAGTTGTTATTGTTTCTCTTGATTACTCCCGCTCGGCATCCCTCTCTCTTACTGTGTCGAGGCGGAAGCCGAGATTAGAAAGGCAGCCGAATTTAGAACTCGCATCCCATATCGTATTCCGCCTTATAGAGTCTGCGGTATTCATCCGGATCCTCGTTCCTCATGCGTTTCAGCTCCTCCTCCGGAACCTCGCTCAGCTTCTTATACGTCGCCTGAGAGCCCGCAGCCGGCTGTCCGTCCTTCGAACGATCAAGGATCCTGCTCAGACGCGCTGTCGGAGACATCGCCTCCAGTGTAGTCTTCAGCGATTCAATCCCGACTGTCTTGCCAAGCTCTATGAAATGGCTGCGCTTGTCGGCCGTAAGCCTGTTCTCCTTCACCGCTGCGTCTACCGCCGCCGTGATCTGCGACAGCTCCAGAGCCGCCTTATCCTTCTTCAGCTGCTCGATCTCAGCCTGCCGGGCGGTCAGATCGCCGATCTTCGATAGGATCGCGCTCTCCTCCGCCGTCTCAGCCAGTCCCAGTTTCAGGGCGATGGCCTTGAATTCATTTTTCTCCATGCTTTGATTTGATTTATGATTTAACTGTGGAAGCGGATTCTCGCTCCCTTTCCCTAATGTCACCTGTCTGCCGTCGCGTGTCATCACGATCGCGTTGTCGTTCGCTCCGATGTCCACCAGCGAGACCTCGAAAAGACGGCTCTTCGTGATCGTCGGAGACGTCTGTCCGGCCATCAGCTTCTCCGGGTCCTCGCTCATCTCAAGGATGTCGATTCCGATCGATACCATCCTCAGAGACCCGACCTCCCACTGCTTCTTACACTGCCTCGAAAGCTCCGAAGCCTCGTCGAACGCAAGCTCCGCCGTGATCTCACCGTTCTCGACCTTGATATCCTTGACCGTGCCGATCACCCTTCCTCGCTCATGCATATACAGAAGCACCGGATTTCGGTTATACTGCCCCAGGTCGATCCCGTCGGTCAGAATCCTGCTTCCGTGGGAGTTGATCGTCTCGTCTGTCAGTCTTACTCTTTTTCCCATTTTTGATGTTTTTGTTAATTGCTCCCTCCGGCTCCTCTCCCTCTTTTACTGTGTTGAGGCGATCGCCGAATTCAAGCGGCAGATGGAGCCGAATCCGGCCCCTTTTCGCCCTGCAATATTACAACCTAACTCCCTTAATTCCAAATAAGTGTGCAACCCTTTCAGTTAGCACCGCAACCCTTGCACACTTATTTGTTTTTGCCCTCTTTTATCCCCATTTTTGCACGCAGTTAAATCAATCTTTATCATTATGACTAAAGCTGAAATCGAAAAAAAGAAATCAACAGCCCGGGCCCTGTTCATGTCCGGAATGGATCAGATCGAGATCGCCGACAAAATCGGAGTCTCGCGCACCACAATATCCAAATGGTGTGGCGCCGAGGGATGGAAGGAGGCCCGTGCCGCCAAAAACATAACCCGTCCCGAGCTCGTCAACAAGCTCCTTCTCACAATCGACACCCTCATCGAGCAGGTAAACGCCTCCAAAGATCCGGCGATGATGGCATCCCTCGGCGACCGCCTCGCAAAGCTCTCCGCCGTAATCGAGAAGCTCGACAAAAAGGCCAACGTCGTCGATGCCATCGACGTCTTCACCGCCTTCTCCAAATGGCTTGAATTCAGAGCCAAGTCAGATCCTGCCGTCACCCTGGAGCTCATAAAGCAGATAAACCGTCTGCAGGATATGTTCATCATAGAATCCATCGGGAAAGGGTCCCTTATTTAATCATGGCAAGGAAGCTCTCAGCCGATCAGAAGGAGGCTCTGGAAAAATGGAAGGAACACTGCCGCCAGGTCCAGTCTATGACCGAGGTGTCCGTATCCGTGGCACGCGAGTCCCCTGTGGAGCGAGACAGACGAATCAAACGGTTGCTCTCCAACTACAATGAATTCTGTGAGTATTATTTCGCTCATTTCCTCACTCTCCGCGACAAGGCCACCGGAGAAGTCATCAAGACAATCCACAACGCGCCCTTTCATACACAGGCAGCTCTAAAGATAAAGAACACACCTAATCTCAAGGCCGTCTTCAAGTGGCCGCGTGCTCACGCGAAGTCAACCCATATCGGTGTTTTCATTCCTATCTGGCTCATTTTTCAGCCCAAACGGCTTATCGACTTTATGGTCACTGTAGGCAAGTCCGAAGACAGCGCCGTCCGGCTCCTCGGAGATCTCCAGGCCGAGCTCGAATACAATCAGAAACTTATCGCCGACTTCGGCGAGCAGAAAAACCTCGGCTCCTGGCTTGATGGCGAATTCAAGACAAAAGGCGGTGCTAAATTCCTCGCTGTAGGCCGAGGACAGTCCCCGCGTGGCCTCCGCGACCGAGAGGCCCGTCCCGACTATATCCACATTGACGACATCGATGATGACGCCCTTTGCCGCAACGAAAAACTCGTCAAGGATCTCACCGACTGGGTCAAGGAAGCCCTCTTCGGGGCCCTCGATGTCGGACGTGGCAGATTCATTATGGTCGGAAATCTTATCTCAAAGACCTCCGTGCTCGCCAATATCTGCGCTTCTAAAGGCGTATATGTCTCCGAGATAAAAGCCGTCGACGCCGACGGAAATCCCGTCTGGAAGGATAAATGGACAAAAGAAGAAGCTCAGGCTTACAAGGATTTTGTCGGATATCGCGCCTGGGAAAAGGAGATGATGCATAACCCCATTAAAGACGGAACCATCTTCCGCCACGAATGGATCCGCTTCAAGAAGATCCTTCCCCTGGATAAATACAACATGCTTGTCTGCTACACCGACCCCTCCTTCAAGTCCACCACAGCAAACGACTACAAGGCATCGCGCCTCTGGGGAAAGATCGGAACCGAACTCCATCTCATCGACTGCTACGTCCGTCAGGACACCGTCTCCGGGATGGTCCGATGGTTATACAATCTTTATGAGGCGCTTCCCGATAATGTCGTTGTCAACTTCTACATGGAGGCAAACTTCATGCAGGACATTATCCTCGACGAATTCGCCGCCGAAGCGGCCATGCGCGGTTATCACCTCCCCATAATGCCCGACACCCGCAAGAAGCCCGAGAAGATCCAAAGAATCGAGGCCGTCTCGCCACTCTGGGAGCGTGGGAGAGTATTCTACAACGAAGCCCTCAAGGATTCTCCCGACATGCAGGTCGGTATCGACCAGACTCTCTCGCTCGAACGAGGCTCCCGACCTCATGACGACGCTCCCGACGCCGACGAAGGCGCCATCTGGTTCCTCCAGCGCAGCGCACGCCGCGACGCCTTTGAACCCGTCACGATCCCCCGCTCTCATCCCAAAAATTATTGGTAATAATCAAAATTTAAAAGAATTATGTTCAAACGATTTCTTTTCGCATGGCGTTTCCGCCGTGCCGTCAGAAAAGCAAACGAGCTCTCCGAGCTCTTCAGGGTCAAATATTTCGTCATGGCCTTCAACGGCAGGCTCAAGGTCATCCCCAAAAGGACCATCCGCGATCTCATCCGCCAGAAAAAGACCCCCAAAGGCGTCACTGCCGCCGATTTCGAACGCCGTGCCCTATATGTCGCCCTCCCTCCGGTAGAGCGCAGAAAAATTAATAACTCTAAAAACGATGCCAATGTTCCTCTCAGATGAAGACTATGCCGTCGTCATCGGCGACGACGCCCTCAAGGTCGTCTCCCGCGCTTCCGCCGAGATCCGGCGAAACGCCGAGCTCGAGGCCATGGAGGAGATGTCAGGTTATCTCCGTCCCGCCTTCGACTGCGATGCCATATTCTCCGCCTCCGGAACCGACCGAAATCCCCTTGTCGTTATGCGGGCTGTCGACATCGCCCTTTATCATCTCGTCGCCTCATTGCCCCAGAAGATGGGAATAGAGATCCGGAAGGAGCGTTACGAACGCGCCATCGAATGGCTCGAGGGCATCCAGGCCGGAAAGATCATTCCCGACCTCCCGCAGGCAGTGGATGAAGAGGGCAGACCCTCCGTGAGTCCCACAATTTATTTCTCAGATAAAAAACTAAAACACGACTGGTAATCATGAACATTCTCGATAAATTCCTCGATAGATTCCGCTCCGGCAGTCAGGAGCCTTCACAAACCGTCGCGAATTGGTCCCGTGAAGCGGCTTCACCCGCCCCTCTCTCTTACGGTGTCGAGGCGGAAGCCGAGATTAGAAAGGAAACGGCATTAAGAGCAGAGCATGAGCCCGATCTCATCCTCCATACTAAACACGGCGATCTCAACCTCGCCCGCCCCGAGGATAAACAGAAATTCCGCCGCATGGTCGTCGCCCTCCAGCGTTCCACCGACGCCCTCACCCGTAAGGACCTCGGCGAATGGCGACGCGCATGGCAGCTCGCCATAAACGTTGATTACCCGAACCGCGCCCCCCTCTATGATATCTACCGCGACGTCGACGCCGACCTCCATCTTTCCGGTTGCATCGAGCAGCGCCGCGAATTCGTCTTGGCCAAGTCATTCAAGATCGTCGGCACCGACGGCAAGGAGAATACCGACGCACGCCATTACTTCGACCAGGAATGGTTCAAGGATTACTGTGAGCTCGCTCTCGAGTCGATCTGGTGGGGACATTCCCTCATAGAGCTCGGCGAGACCACCACCGACAGCTGCGGATGCATATCCCTCAGCTCCGTCGAAATTGTCCCCCGAAAGCATGTAATCCCTGAATACCATCGGATCGTCATATCCGTCGGCGATGACTGGAGTACAGGCATCGACTATCGTGAAAAGCCTTATTCCGACAATTATATCGAGATAGGCAAGCCCGACAGCCTCGGCAAATACCTCAAGGCTGCCATTCAGACAATCCCCAAAAAACACGCCCTGGCATTCTGGGACAACTTCGCCGAGATCTTCGGCATGCCCATGCGCGTCGCCCGTACCACCACCCGCGACAAAGAGGAATGGAACCGGCTCCAGTCCATCATGAAGAATTCCGGAAGCAACCTCTCCATCATAACCGGCATGGACACCGAAGTCCAGTTCGTAGAATCCGGCAAAGGGGATGCCTTCAATGTCTATGACAAGCGTATCGATCGCGCCAACTCCGAGCTTTCCAAGCTCGCCATCGGACAGACGATGACCATCGAGGACGGCTCCTCGCTCTCCCAGTCGGAAACCCACCTGAAAATCTTCATGAATCTGGTCAACTCCGATGCCAGGATGCTTCGTGATTCCGTCAACAACAAGCTCATACCGCGACTGATCAGAATGGGATTCCCCCTTGAGGGATGCCGCTTCGAATACGACGAAGCCATCGACTATACCCCCGAACAGCAGGTCGCCTACGAGACTATGATCTCCGACCGCTTCGAGGTCGATCCCTCATACTTCGCCGAGAAATACAACATGCCTGTCGGCAGAAGACTCTCCTCGATGCCTCGCCCCGATGATCCCGGCGATGACGGCTCCGGCGATGATGGCCCCGATGGCAATAATAGTGCAGATGGCAAGGAGGGTGCAGATGGCAAAAACTCCGGCAAAAAAGGGCAGAACGCTTTTTTCGACTGAGCCCCGCCGATTACGCGGGGCTTCACTCCCGTTATGCCCGCATCCTCAACCCCGATTCGGCCTCGATCCCCGCGAATTGGTCCTGTGAAGCGGCTTCAGCCGCCCCTCGCAAGAATCCCCTCAAGCCCCTCTTCGAGGCTATGATGCGAGCCCTCTATCAGACCCGAGGCGCCGAATTCTCAGTCGATATTCTCTCCGATCCCGCCGTCGCCGCCTTCATCGACGGCCACGCCGAAATCCTTGACTCAGCTTTCGATCAGACGAAGATGTCAGAGACCCTGCGAAGCCGCCTCCGGAGTTCCGACTGGGTCTTCTCCGGAATGAAGACCTTCCATGAGCTCAACGAAGCCTTTCCCTCACTGCTCGATGAGAACGGTGTTCTAAAACCCTTCGAACGTTTCCTGAACGATGTTCGAAGCATCGACAGAACATATAACAGCAACTATCTCCGGGCCGAATACAACTTCGTCACCGCCTCCGCTCAGATGGCCGCCAAATGGGAGGAATTCCAGAGCGACGGAGACCGGTACAACCTCCAGTACCGAACCCAGCGCGACGGCCGGGTCCGTCCCGAGCACGCCGCCCTCGATGGCGTAACCCTGCCGCCATCCGATCCCTTCTGGCTCGACTTCTATCCTCCCAACGGATGGAACTGCCGCTGCGACGTCGTCCAGGTCCGCAAGTCCAAATATCCGCAGACCGACCATGACGAAGCTGTCGCCCGCGGCGAAGGCGCCTTGCAGAAAGACACGAAGCGCATGTTCCGCTTCAACCCCGGCATCGAGCGCTCAACCGTCCCCGCCTACAACCCCTACACGATCAGCCGCTGCCGCGACTGCGATATCGCCAAAGACAAGCTTTCTCTCGCCCGCACCACGCCCCCCGACAACCAGCTCTGCGCTGCCTGCCGTTTCCTTCATGAATGCCGTGAACTCGACAGTGAGATAATGCCCTGGGAGAAGGGCACGATTGAAATAAGTAATATGGTCAGCAGAAAAGACAATGACTTCGAAAGGCTGATGCAGGTCGCCAGACATTTTGCATCCCAAGGCGAAGAGGTCTTCCTCTCTCCGAAGATGACTCGCCCGTCAAGGTTTGATTACGACTGTATATATGGCTCTCTAAAGGGAACTATATATTATGGAAAGTGCCCGGACCTAAAAATCGGAGAGCATTGGTACGAGCATGAAGGATTTGTGAGCAATAACCCCAAACGGGCATTTTCTAATATGGTTAACCATGGAATGAAGCAATCTGCCAGGATAATCATTGATAAACCTGACTTGACGGATGCATATATGAAGAGGATAATACAACAACGCATAAGGGATGGTCATCAAATTTCCGAAGTGTGGTTGAGAGAAGGTGACAAGCTACGGCTGCTATATAAAAAGTCAGAGGAATGATTGCTCATTCCTCCTTCTGCAACGAATCGGTAGTCATTAGCTACGGAATCGTTATTGCAAATATAACACCTCAAATCCCGTTTTTCCAAATTTTTCATCAAAAAAGAGCGAAAATCCCTCGATTATCGCTCTTTTTAACATTTCATCCTCAGATTGTTTCGCTGAGGTCTATCCCGTAGCAGTCTTTCAGAACCGCCTCCTCAAGCATCAGGAGATTGAGGATCCCTGCCGCCTGATAGTCCGAAATCGTTCCCTCGGCGTTCATCGACATCGCCATCCATCTCAATGACTCGATCACGGTTGGCAGCATCCCTTTGCCGTAACCATCCTTTATGAGTTGCGTAATCGCCGGTATCTTTTCTGCTGTATCCATTTTCAGCCCTCCTTCCCGTCAAAATCCAACGTCAGTTGGACACTTCCCCGCATCTTCTGGCTGGCGCAAAGTAACAGCCTCACTCCGAGCTCCTTTACAAACCACCCCGGATTGGGCACTCCGTAAAGCCAAAGCTTTCTTGCAAGCACCTGCTTTGCGTTAAGCCGCCGGACGCTCTGGCTGCTTTCTGTCCGGGCGCCGATACATGAATGGATGTCATTGAGCGAATACCAGTTCTCGCCGCCTACTTCCACAACCCGGACCGCTCCCTCATGGAAATTCATCACCTTGTAAGGGATATCCCTGACATCCATAAAATCTGCCGGCGTTTTCTTTACCCCATAATAGCCCTTCTTGCGGATGCTCGGCAAAACCTCATCAAATATCCATTCCTCAAATATTTCTGCAATAGGCAACGTGCAATTTACAATAAGACGATACATGTTGCCCTCGTTGATATACTTTATCTTCTGGATACCTCCATCGGTAGGGGTGTCACAAATCGTTACTCCCTTTTCTTTGCAATGGTCAAGAATCGCTTTGCGAGGATTAGAATACCCCAAAATGACGGCGACATCCTTTGCTACAAACCATGGTTCACCATTGATTAGGCGAGACCGCACAAGCAAATTCTCTCTATTGAAGTTGAAAACCTCAATCTCGCCTACTGATGTAGGATTTGTCTCTTTTTTGTTTAACATATCTGATAAAATTTAGCATTTGGGCACAAAGAAAGCGGTGTGCCACTTCCCGCTGCTAAAGTCTTATCAGAGGACCGACACGACCATTACAGTCGCGTCACGGGGTTAGCACACCGCTAAATATGAGTTATAAGACGGGCATAAAAATGCCCACTAGACGGTGCTGTGGACGGATAGCCGTCCTCTGATGTAAAACTTTAGCACCGCTAAATTACGACATTTTTTTAAGAATCGTGCTCTCTTGCACTATTTTTTTACAGTTTTAACACTTCCTATCCCAATATCCGGCTCGCATCGCAGCTATAGACCTCGACCGTGTCAAGTATATCCTCATGGTCGTGGTTGGTGTGGCTCTCCTCAAGATCAAGACCGCAGAAACAGTCACCGCTCAGCCCGGTCAAAGCTCCGTGAATCCTCACCGGAAGATCAAGCTGGTCAAGGCTGCCTCCAGATCTCTTTTCCTGTGTTGAGGCGGAAGCCGAATCAGGCGAAAGGCGGCAGTCAAATTCCTCCGAGGCGTCCGCCGTCCAGTCCGTGACGATATGAAGCCTCACCCGCGGGCTCGCGTGGTATTCATATCCAGACTCTATGCAGTCCCATTTCACCGGCTCGAACTCGATGAACACCGCAGGACGCGCCCACGCCTCCTCCTGCTCGATGAATTCAACGTTCCGGTTCCATAGATCCACATATTTGATCTCTCCCAGCTCCAGTAGCCGGGCCCGTATCTTCTCGTAAATCTCTCTTATCATAAGACTATTTCCTCCTCTCTGTCTCCGAAATTATCCTTAATAAACTGTTCTACATTCTCCCTGATTATATCCTTCACGGCCTCGTCCACCTTCGGATGGTCCCCGATGAACTGCCGCTTCGGCATCCGGATCTCGCTCCCCTCAGGCTTCAGCGCCATCAGCTTCCAGAACTCCGCCTCTGTCACAAGCCTTATCGTGCGTCTGTCGCGACGCAGGCTCCCGTCCTTCCTCCTTCCGAACGATCCCGACGCCTCATAGTATTTAGCCCAGAAAAAACGCTTCATACGCTTCGTCACCCTGATGTTGCCTCCCTCGTTGTGGATAGAGGCATAATCCTTGTTATAGTCGAATGAGACCCCCTTCGCCGTCCGCTTCGTCCGCAGGCTCCGACGCAGCGTGCCCGAATCGACCAGGATCGCCCGGTTCCCGTTCTTGACCGGACTCTTCCTCCGCTTCCAGGCCTCCCCGAAGAAACTCTGTCGATCGAAGTTCCTGTCGAACTCATCCTTAAGCTCCACCTCGATGTCCCGCAGGATATTCCGCAGAAGCCCGTTTAAATCACTCTTTGTCATCCTCAAGTATGTCGAATATCGATGGGGCCCTGCAAACCGCCGAGGCATCCTCCTGTTCGGAAGATGCCTTCAGCAGATTGTAGAACGTCCGTTCGCAGATCCCGTAAACCGGATAGACGTGCCGGTGCCAGATCTCCCGGTTGCTTAGCCCCTGCGCCGAATAGCGCCTGTAGATCTCGTTCACCTGCGCCACCCGAAGCCGATAGCTCGATCCCCTGCTCCTCTCTTTCCATGTCCTTCGTCTGCCCATCTCGCGTTCCTGATTGTGTTTTGTTCTCTCTTTTCGTTTTTAGATTCCGGTCCCGGTCTTAGAGATCGACGTCTGTTATACCGAGCGGTATGCTTCGCCACGCGTTCCCCGTGCTCTCGTCCCGATACTGCGCCCGGATGTAGCAGCGAGTCTCCGTCGGCTGGTAGCTCTCCTCGATGATTCCCACGCCCTCGATGAAACGCTCGTTCCCGCTCTCCTCGGCCATCTTCCGAAGCTGTAGAACCCGGCTCGCCTTCAAATTCCCCGCCGCGTCGCGGCTCAGAAGACGCAGGATCGCGTTCACCAGACTCTGTGATTTCGCGTCCGTCGCAAGGCTCTCTATGTAGCTCCTCACAAGCGAAATCCCGTCTTCAACCGTATCCCGGTAGCCGTCCACGGTATTCATCCCGATAACGATCCGCATCGTGCTCTCCCCGTTGGTGAACGTGTGACTGAACTGTCCGTTCTCCTTCAGCCCGAAAAGTTCGGCCTTCATGTCCAGAACCGTCTTGAAATTCCCTAAAACCGTATTCTTAACCGTCCGTATCTGCTCGCTCAGAGCCTTCAGCTCAGGGATCGCCGCCGCGATCTCCTCGTCGACAAGCGCCGCGTAGTTCTCCCGCTGGCGCTTCCGCTCCTCCTGCTGGCGGCGTTTCTCCTTCTCGGCCTTGAACGCCTTGAAGTCCTTCCAGTCCTCGGCCGTCATCTCCATTCTCTCCGATGCCTCGATGCCTTCTGCAGCCTTTCTCTCTTTTTCTGTGTTGAGGCGGCAGCCGAATTCAGCGGCATCGGCAGCCGGTTTCCCTTTAATCTCTTCAATTTCCATATTATTAATTTTTAATTGGTTGTTAAATGTTATCGCTCATATCCCTTCGAATAGGTATACTCCGCGATCTCGCTTTCCGTCTAGGCCCAGTTGCCGATCTCCCGCATGAACTCGATATATTCCTCAGTGTCGATGTCCTGGGTGATTAGCTTGATGTGCTTCTTCAGATCTTTCAATGCCTCTTTCATATCTCCCAAAATTTTATGATGTTATAGTTTATATTTAGTTGAAGTTGATTCCCGTATGCTCCGCGAATTCGATTATCCTTACAGGAGCCGGTCCCCTGGTCTCTCTCTTTTTCTGTGTTGAGGCGGAAGCCGAATTTAAGCGGCAGCCGAATTCAGCCTCTTCCTCCTCCCGCTGCCAGCCCTTCCGCTTGATTGCCCGCAGCCTCACCGCAAGATCCTTCAGTTCCTCGATCCCGAGCTGGCCGAAAGCCCTCCCCGCTATCCGCGGATGCCGGCAGAAATTGTTGATCTGCGTCCAGTCCGTAGTATCCACCCCAAGCTCCTGGATCAGCTTCAGCGCGATGCTCCGCCGGCGCTTAAGCTCCGCCTTGTCGACCGTCATACCCTCCAGAGCCGAGCAGAGAGCCCCATATTCCTGCCGGGTCATCTCCCGTAGAGAATCCGTCCGCCCCGAGGTATACTGCCTCACAAGCTCCCGCTTCGTTTCCTCCCCGGCCGCCGGAAGCCTCCGGAACGCCGCGTAAAACCGCCCGAAATTACTTATCTCCTGCTTCATTTCCCTCTGTTTTTGAATTATTCAGTTCGTTTGTAGTGCTTATAACCCCGTCCTCCCAGATCGTGTAGAAGCTCCCGGAATTCTCCGTGAATCTTCCCTGGCAGAACGCCTTGTAGCCGACGACCCGGATCTTGACCCCAGCCTTGTATTTAAGCCTCCCCGCCGGTTTCCCCGACGGCTCTCCCTTATGCTCCTGGGAGATGACGATGATTCCCTTCCTCGGAAACCGCTCCCTGAGATCCATGATCTGCCGGTAGGTGAAGCCGCTCTCCTGAAAGCTGTCGATGATCACGAACTTCGCGCTCTTCGGCTTCGCGAGCCGCTCCTCAAGCTCCTCGAATGTATCCTCGGTGATCACCCGGAACCGTCCCTGGCGCTCGTTCATCCGCTCCCGCAGAAGACGCTGCTTGAAGCTCTCGCTGATTCCCTCTTCGTAACTGCAGTAGAGGATGCTCCCGTAATTCGTAAGCTCCCGCGCCAGCTGCATCACGAAACTGCTCTTCCCGCTCGCCGATGAGCCGCTGATAAAAAAGAGCTCGTTGTCCGGAACCTCCCCGAACGCCGTCCGCCATGGATCCTCCCAGGGGAGTTTCCTGTAAGTCCGCGCTATCACCTCTTTCGGACTGTATGCTCGCTTTCCCATCCTTCAGTCTCTTTTAAGTTTCTCGATCTCCGTGTAGACACGCCTCAGTGCCCCGCCGCTCTTCCTCGCAATCGTCGCCGCGTCCGATCCCTCCGGCGCGTTCACCTTAGCTACGATCAGAGCCTGTCCGATCAGAAACTGCTTCCGCTCCTTGCCGTCCTCCGGCGTCACACGGCTGTAACGGTCGCCGTAGCGGCTCAGCATCTCCGTGTAGCCGACCTTCTTGCATTCGATCGAGCGGTTGATCTTCTCCTTCAGGCCGTCGGCTCCCATCATATACCACCCGCAGCAGCGCTCCGTAGCGTTCCACAGCGCCTTCAGCTCCAGAAACGCCTCATAACTGAGGTCTCCCGCCTCATCGAGGATGATCAGAGGATTGTCTATTCCCCTGAGGTAATACACCAGGTCATCGTAAATGTCCGAATAGCGCCCCTTGCTGTCAACGCCGAATTCCCCCGCGATCTTACGCACGAGCTTCAGCTTCGTCTTAACCTGCGAGCAGTCGATATAGACCGCGTTGGCGTGCGTCTTCACGTAATGGCGCGCCGTGAATGTCTTTCCGATGTTCGGAAGGTCGCACATGATCCCGCTCAGGCTCCCCGCCTGGCAGATCTCAAGCTGGCTCGTGATGAACTGGAACGTCGGCGTCTGTGCCGCCCGCCATTCCATCTCCCCGCGAAGGCTCACTCCCAGGCGGCGCCCGATGCTGATCCAGTTCGCGTCGCTCAGAACCCTGTCTGTCTGTCCGTTCTTTACCGCGCTGTAGACCGATGTCGTGATGCCCAGCGACGCCGCGTGCTTCGCGTCGCTCGGATAATTCGCCCTGTTCGCCCTGATGGCCTCGCTGATCCTGTTCCTGATCTCTGTTGTAATCATATTCTAATTCTGTTTTAATGTCATTCCAATATCCCTCCAATCCTTTCCCGTCGTTTGCTGGCTCGGCCTCGAGCTCCGATGCGAAGAGCTCCGCGCCTCTCTCTTTTTCTGTGTTGAGGCGGAAGCCGAATTAGTCGGTCCGGGTGCCGTCGTTTGCTGTCCAGGCCTCGAGCTCTGATGCGAAGAGCTCCGCGCCTATAGCGCCGCCGCTGCCCGCGCCCTGATGTCTCCGATATCGAATTCATAATTCTCATAATCATCTTCCGCCTGTGCCGTAACCGGAGCCGCCACAGGCGCCCCCTGGGCCGCCACCACGGCTTCCTTGAAGCCCCGAGCGTCCATCATTCCCACCCGGTTGATGCTCCGCTTCTCCACGTAGCTGTTGAATTCCGAGATCCGCTTCCGCTGCTCGATGAAGATCCGCTCGTCCTCCTCCGTCTGCTCGGCCCGTGCCGTGCAGTAAGTTCCCGGATTCTCAAGCCGGCAGATAAATCGCCCGTCCTGATAGATGAACATATCCCGGATCTCATCCTGATCATCGGTCAGATAACAGGCCTCCACCTTATAGTTGTTCGGCTCAAGCCGTTCGAGACTCGCCGTCCCGTCGATCCACCAGTCCGCGCCCTTCACCCTGCAATACGAATTCCTCCGGATCGTCGTCGATACCCGCTCCCCGATGTAGTAGGCAAGCGTCTGCTTGTCGAGTGGCCTCAGCGTCGGGTTGATGTTCCGCTTGAAAACCTCCCACCGAGTCATCCCCGGATACTTCTTCTGATTCTCGTGCAGCGAGTTGTTATACTGCCTGATATCCTCCATATCCTCCGCGATCAGCTCGTCCCAGCTGTAATATTCCTTCTCGACGTAGGTGTTGTTCAGCTCGTCGAAAACCTTCGTGCTCTCCGTCCGGTAACGCGGGTTCTTCGCGAAGAACCGTCCGATCCCGAAATGGTTCTTGTGCTCGATCGAGCGCTTTTTCCCGCCGTTCCGGTGCTCCGCATGCTTCTCCTGTGAATTCATCGGCGCGCAGAACCTCACGTATCTGAAAACCTTCCCCGCCTTCAGGAAGCTCTCCCTCCATTGGCTCATCAGATGGTTCTCTACCTCCACCTCCGCCGGACAGCCCCATCCGTTGCGGTCCAGAAGCCGGAACATGTTCCTGAACATCTCGACAACCAGATCCGCGTTCTTGCTCCGGTTGTAGGCATACCCGATGCAGCATCCGCTCGTAACATCATAGGCGTAATAGGCCTTCGGCCGCAGTCGTGTGTCCTTGAGCTTGCGCGGAAGATCCCGGTCATCAAACGATACCTTCGACAGCGAGAACTCCCCGTGATGGCGGTGCATGTGCGGCATCGTCTCGTGCATGAACGCCGTGTAGCTAAGCTGGCGGTGCTCGATAAGAAGCCTGTTGCTCGGCTTGTTCAGATACCGCGTCACCGTCGCCTCGCTCAGCGTCTTCGGATTCCCCTCCCGGTCCGTGAAATCGGCCGGGTCATAGAGTGCTCCCGTCTCCGAATCCCAGATCTCAAGCTCACCCGTCACAAACGCGTTGTAATATTCGAGCACATCCTTCGCCCATGGCTTGTTCTCCTGGACAGCTATCGACAGGATCAGTCGCTCTGTCTTGAAATCCACCTTCCTGGCTCCCTGGTTGCCGAACTTCGCGCTGATCAGAGCCGCATAGCCCTCACGCTTGTAGTCGTTCACCTTCTTCCGGAAACGCAGTGACGACGTCGGAAGCGTATGCCCGAACCTGACCTTCAGTATCTCGATCGCCGAGGTCATCTGTTCCCAGTCGTAACGCTCACCCATAAGCCGCTTGTAGGCCCGCGCGTTGTCGTAGAGCTTGATGCACGTGTTCAGAACCGACGCGTTCGTAACATACTCCTCCGCCGTCGGCCCCGGCAGCTCGATCCCGCATTCCTCCTTCGAGAAGTAATACGCCGTCGCCCGCTGGTCCCGCTCGTAATTGCTCACGATCCATTCCTGAAGACGCGTCTCCTTCTCGTTCGGATACCGCTCCTTCACAAGATCCCTGTATTTATCCGGCAGACTATCCACCGATATCAGCGCGTAGTTGCCAAGGCCTTTGCCCTGCCTTACAACCGTAAGCTTATTTCGATGAGCGAGCAGTTTGTAGTTGGAAGCCGTCATTATGCCTCCGTCCACAAGCTCGTTGCGCGATATGCAGAATATGCCTTTACAATACTCCATTTTTTATCTCCTTTCTCTCCCTTATCCTTTCTCCACTCCTCCGAACAGGCTCACGCCACACCGAATCCCTTAAGCGAACATGCCTCTTTCTGCATCTCGAATATCATCGTTACGTTCACGTTCTCCCGGCGCTCCAGTAGCTCATCTTTATGCCAGAGCTCCCCATGTCCGTCTTCGCGGAAGAACCGTAGCAACGCCCCGTTAGGGAAACGCTGCTCCATCACGCCGTCTGCCGTGTGGATTGTCTCCATCTCCTTCAGCATCACCATGATTTTTCCACCGCGCTCCAACGCTGCCTTCCGGATCTTCCCTCGGATCTCTGTCTCCGGATTCCCCAGATCAAGTGCGTTATATATCGTCCGCTCAGTCACCCCGAAAATCTTCATCAAAACCTTCCGGCCGTCCTTAGTGACCGATATCTCTCTCTTTGCTATCTCGCCCATATTTATATCTTTACGAAAATTTTATATACAATCCGTTTCACTAATCAAAATCAATTATGTCGAACCCGGCTAAACGTGATAGATCATGGCGACTCGTCTGCCTTCTGAACTCATACGGTATTCCCGAATCTGACCGGATGTTAAATGCCGCCCGTGAATTGCTACGTAATCTTGCAGCGATTCGAGGACTTGAGTGCGTCTGGGAAGAAAAAATCCAATTCTCTTCGAGGTTTCCCGAATTCGACACTCTAAGTGACTTATATTCTCGTGTAGACGTTGTGCATCTCCGTCCTCTACCGCACTCAGAAGAGTCTGAAAAGTCCATTCGCCATCTGATCCGGCTGATTTTCCGCAAATGTTGCGTGCCCGCTCCTGTTGCTCTGAGTGTTGTGGATCCTGAACTGCTTGAGAGATTCCCGTTAAATGGTAAAGTCCTTTTTCCATAATCTCATTTTAAAACTGCGTTGTCAATTTTCTCAATAATCTCTTCAAGCCCGAACTGAGTCGATACCAGTAACCCGTAATGAATCGATAGTTCACGTTCGCACACATCGTGTGCTTCCTCGAACTGGTCGAGCACATCCTTAACGTCGTTGAGGTTCTGAGTGAGACTCTTTCTCAGTAGCGTCACGGCTATCGCCGCCCTCTTCTCTGTTTCCTTTTTCATAATTTCATATTTTATTGATGATTTGTAGGAGGGCTCGGACTCGAACCGAGGACCATAACAGTCGGATTGGTTACCGCCGTTTGTTCTGCCAACTGAACTACCCTCCCTGACTCCAAAGCTCTCTTTTACTGTGTTGAGGCGGAAGCCGAATTTAAATCCTTGTTTCTCCTCCCGCTTTTTGCTATCTTTACAGAAAATTCAAAATAGTAATTATATGAACATCGAATTTGAAATGCTCAAAGCTCAGCATGAGGCGTTAAGAACTTATTTTATATCTCTTCTGCCGTATATTTATCGTACTCATCCTGACCAGAAGCGGGACGGTAGCAAGACTTGGCTTGCCAAATATCTCCTTTGGCGTTTCGAACGAGAAAATCTTGCTCCATTAGATTATACACAGTCGCTTTCATCTCCTGAGAAAGAACGGATAGGTCACCGACGCTTTCAATTGCAAGTCCTGATGGATGTAGCTTATATCCGGGGAGACCTTCAACGATACGACATACTTCGCCGAGTCGCTCCAGCCGATCGGGATCTCGCAGACACCGTCTACAATCGCTCAGATGGCTCTGAAGCTGGCATGTGCAGGGTGATTGATGAGATCTATCGGCATTAGCCTTTTTCTCCTCGAACTCCCTCTCTTTCTCCCTCGCTCTTGTCTCTTTTCTCATTTTTTTGTATCTTTGGACGCGATTCATTATTGAATCTGTTGCAAAGATAATACGCAAATGCGAATATTGCAAGAAATTTGATGTTAAATTTTCGCATTTGCGAATAATTTTTTACAGAATATGACAATCAATGAGAGGTTTCAGGCTATTATCGATCTAAAATATAATGGCAATAAAAGCGCCTTTGCTAAGGCTGTTGGTGTAGGTCCCACAGTGGTAGAGAATGTAGTTGGCGGTCGTAAGGGTAAGCCGTCCTTTGATTTCTTAGAGAAAGTTTGCGCAAATGCGAATATTTCGGAGGAATGGATTTTATCTGGTCGAGGCGATATGCTTAAAACGAAAGAGACCTTAGGAGATTCCCCCTTGGCCAAAATGCCTGTCTCTTACTGCAAAGATAATAAAAATCTACCTGATTCACAAGAAAATATTGACGATGTTGAAGAGGAGGAGGTTGAGACAAGACCCCGAATCCCTTACGAAGCAGCCGCCGGTTCCCTCTCGATCGCGATGGAAGGCATTACCGACGAGCAGTGCGAGCAACTCCCAGTCATCTCAACGCTCCCTCGTTATGACTTCACTATCATCGTGCGCGGAAACTCCATGGAACCCGAATTCCACTCCGGTGATGAGATTGCCTGTGCTTTTGTCAGCGAAAAGAGATTCATACAGTGGGGCAGGACTCACGTCCTCGATACGGCCGATGGCATCCTCCTCAAAAAGATCTTTCATCAGGGAAAGGATCTCCTCTGCCGCTCCTTTAATCCCGAATACCCTGATTTCACCATCCCCAAAGACGAGATCTACCACATGGCGATCGTCGTCGGCCTCGTCCGCAGCTTCTGACCCTCCCGCGTCCCCATCCCGTTCTCTCACTCTCTCCTCCCGCTCCCTTTCCAACCCCCTTTTTGCCTCTTTCCCCCTCTTTTTGTCGCAATTTTAACCTCAAAATCCCTCTAACTCCCTGATTCATCCCTATATTAATAAGGAGTAATTTAAAAGGGGTGGGGGTCGTTAGGTCGAAACGAAACGCCCTTTTTCGCGAGATAGACGAAAAAACGGGTATGTTCCCCCCCTAAGCTATTTGCATGCCAAAAACTCAAATCTGTAACCCTAAACTTTTCAAAATGTAACCCTAAACTGTAACCCTAAGTGTAACCCTAACGCAAAAATCAAACCGTTCGAACAAAAAAACGGGAGCCAGACGGCTCCCGTAATTCGTGTTTCTAATCCTGTTCAAAGAGGCTTCAAAGCCTCTCTTTCGGCCTTAAAATGTCATTCAGATCTTGCAGGCATCAAGCCCCTATCCATCGTTTCTGGAGCAGGAGATAAGCTCAGACTGCTTGATGATCGCCTTCCGCGTCACTACCGTGCCGCCGCCCGATAGACCGGCGTGCTGAAGATAATCCTTGCCAGCTCCGACATCCTCCGGCGAAAGCACCGTAAAGATCGCCGCGATCGATCCGAAGTAATAATCCTTCCGCTTCCCACACAGATGCACATGTACAACCTTAATTCTCCTCATATCTAAAATTTTTATACAAATATACGAAATATCTGCTATATAGAATATATTAAAAATTTTAAATTTAAAAGAAGTGGATAAAAGACCATCCAACAATCCATTAAGAAACCATAATTGCCGGCAATGATCATCTTGAAATATCGATTGAGGAACACATCCGCATTCGCTGTCCATGCTCCCGAGCCGGAAGGCGAGAGGCATCATCATCCAAGCCTCCCGGAAGCGATTTAAACGCATCCTGAGCCGTCTTAAAACTCATCCAAGCCTCACATTCCAAAGTCCTCGTAAAACACGCACCTCCATCGCCCCGAATAGGCTCATACCACCCTCCGTCTTCCCCATGTAAATCCATGTCAAATCCATGTAAAGCAAAAGCGGCAGAAAGGGCATCCTTTCGCCGCCAAATGTAAAGCAAATGTAAACCAACGTCAACTTTTTATACGCTTCGTTTTACATCGTCAATTTCGCCCCATCCTCCTAACCTCCTAACAGTCAACCAACTTCCCCGCCAATCCCCAACCACCAAAATATACGCTTCGTTTTATGCCCTATAGATGCAGAGCATATCGGTCGAGAGATTGACCAAACGCCGCATATTTTTAATAGAGGGGCTGCGACCCACAAAATCCGTGCGATAGTAACGGAGATTGTTATCGGTTAGTCCGGCTACTTCCTCGCCGTTTGGCTTTGTGAAACCCTGAATTACTCGCTTGTTGCGCTCGTAAGTTACATTCTCGCAGATGCCGTTTTCGTTGTTGGTGCAGAGAATACATGTGCGCTTGCCCCCATCATCTGCATTTAGCTGCATGACTGCATGAAGTGTAGTACCTGAGCCGGCGAAAAAGTCGAGAAAATAGCTATCGTTGCTTCCGCTTATTTTTAATATGGTGCAAAGTAGATTTAGAGGCTTGGGATAATCAAATTTCTTTTCTGAGAATAAATCCATTACTTCCTTAGTTCCTCGAGCAGAACTTATTGCCTCCTCCAAAATAAGATTTTGATACGGATGGCTACGTTCGATTGGAAGATTATTATTATCTACTTTCAAATATTGTTTAAAGTATATGACCCATCTTCCATTTTTCTTAGAGTATAGTAAAAAATCATTTTCTTGACCCCATTTAACTTTTGACTGCGACCATCTCCAATTCCAAAAAGGCTGCTGATAATTTTCTCCACCTGGATAAACACATGAGCCATCTGGCATTTCAATGGGATAATTTAAAGCCTCTGAATAATGACTTCCCGTCATACGTCTATCCAACTTATTCGTTATGTAGGGTCCTCTTTCAGCTTCGTACTCGTCAGAAAGAATATATTTATCTATGTTATCAATAGGTTTTGAGTTTAATAATGTGGTTTCTTTTCTTTTTGAAAACATTAAGACATACTCCGTTACGGTTTTAATGTCTGTTCCCGTGTTAGATCCTGGTGTAGATTGCCAGATTAAGTTGGCAATGAAATTTTTTTCACCAAAAATCTCATCAACCAAGATTCTCAAATTGGCATATTCGTTATCGTCAATTGAAATGAATATAACACCACATTCCGAAAGAAGTTTTTTGGCAATCCGAAGGCGACGAGACATGAAAGAGAGCCATTTGGAATGGCGGTAGCTGTCCTCGGAATCAACATAGGAGTCATTATAGATAAAGTCCTTGTTGCCTGTATTGTACGGTGGATCGATATAGATTACATCGATTTTACCTGCGTGGGTGTAAGAAAGTGTGATGAGGGCTTCGAGATTGTCGCCCTCGATTAGTATATGATTGGGAGCATCGGGACCGGCATCGGTCAATGCACGCTCTTTGTCCTCGATAAGAACAGGTAACTCGTTGCGCAGTCGTTCTTCTACGTCTTCGGGGTTATCCTCCCACACAAGGCCGTAGGTCTTGGATTCGCGGAGAAGTCCGAGAAGCGCCGAGCGTTCATCGTCCGTCAATCCTTCCAAAGTCTTGATGCGGTCGATTAATTTATGTCTATCAGTCGCTTTCATGGCGATTCTATGGAATCGCGGATTCTCCTCGC
>CAJTYD010000032.1 GCA_910583775.1 uncultured Muribaculaceae bacterium
AAACTGGGTGTTTGTTTTGCAATTTGCTGATTTTCAGCGTTTGTTGCGGAGAGACAGGGATTCGAACCCTGGGTGCCTAAAAGGCACAACGGTTTTCGAGACCGCCCCGATCGACCACTCCGGCATCTCTCCTCGGTCGTTTTTGATAGCATACAAAATTACTATATTTTTTGCATTCGGTAAAATATTTTGAGATCTTTTTTGTAATTTTTTATTCCCTAACGCGGAGGGAAATTTATAAAGGGCTGCAATCAAGCAATTTACAAAACAAACTTCAGGATCATTTTTACAGATCCTGAAGTTCCAAATTACCTTATATCTCGGTTTCTCTCAATTATCAAAGGAGTTATCAGTCACCGCAACTGTCAAGACCAAGCTGACAGGATAAGGAGGATCCATCTGACTCGGAGCAAGACGAAGCATCTTTTTCCGGACTTTCTCCTATAAGGTTAGCAATGTCTTCTTCTACGGTCGAGATGGTGCCGATTTTGAAATTTTCCTGAAGCACTTTCAAAATATCCGGAGTGAAGAAAGCCGGCAACGTCGGACCGGTATGAATATTCTTTACACCCAACGACAACAACGCCAGAAGAACAATCACAGCTTTCTGCTCATACCAGGCTATATTGTAGACAATCGGAAGATCGTTGATATTCTCGACACACAGAGCATCCTTAAGTGCGAGGGCTATCTTGACAAGCGAATAAGAATCATTACACTGCCCGGCGTCGAGAACCCGCGGGACACCATCGATATCACCCAACGGCAATTTATTATAACGATATTTCGCACACCCGGCTGTAAGGATCACGCAATCCTCAGGAAGAGCCTCTGCAAATTGTGTATAATATGCGCGGGAAGGAAAACGTCCGTCACACCCGGCCATAACAACGAATTTGCGTATCTTGCCTCTCCTGATCAGATCAATGATCTTGGGAGCCAGCTTTATAACCTGCTGGTGAGCGAATCCGCCGATTATCTCGCCATGCTCTATCTCTGTAGGAGGCTGACATTTCTGTGCCCTTTCAATCAGCTGCGAGAAATCTTTCCGGCCTTTAGAGTCTGCCTCGATATGATGGGTGCCGGGCATAGCAACAACTCCCGTTGTATACACACGGTCAAGATATGTACAGTTTTTACGCGGAGGAACTATACAATTGGATGTAAACAGGAAAACTCCGTTAAAAGTCTCGAATTCATCAATCTGTTTCCACCATGCATTGCCATAATTTCCGGCAAAATGGGGATATTTCTTAAAAGCCGGATAGTATTGTCCAGGCAACATTTCAGAATGAGTATAAACATCTACCCCCTTGTCCTTAGTCTGCTCAAGCAGCTCTTCAAGATCCTTCAGATCATGACCACTGATAAGTATTCCGGGTCTATTGCGCACGCCAATATCTACTTTTGTGATTTCAGGGTCGCCATAAGTTCCTGTATTGGCCCGATCCAGAAGATCCATCACGGCAACTCCACCGGCTCCGACCTTCATGACGAGTTTAAAAAGCTCGTCCATCTCAATATCACTGCGTGCGGTTTCGGCCATAGCGTTCTCAATAACGGCATATACACCCTCATCCTCATATCCAAGATTGGCAGCATGGCGGGCATACGCAGCCATCCCTTTGCAACCGTAAATGGCAAGCTGCTTCAGGCCGCGCTTATTCTCATCCGGTTCGGAAAGAACTCCTGTTATATGTTCATATTTCTCCGCTTCATCAGGGGTAGCTATGAATTCAATCTGTGGCAGAGCAGGAATGTCAATACTATTTCCTCTTGCAATTTCAAGAAGACGCTTTTTTTCATTAAAAGCACGTCTGATGAAATCATCAAGAGACGCATTGTCAAAATTCGCGTTAGTGATTGTGGTGAACAATGCATCAATAATCTCTCGACTTGCCTCGCGAGAACTCAAATTCTTTTCTCTAAGAGCTCTGTTAAGCGCGGAAACGCCTCTAACGGCATAAAGAAGGAGATCCATTCGCGCGGATATCTCCGAATGCTTCCCGCAAACGCCGATCTTAATGCATCCATTACCACGCAGTGTCTCCTGACACTGATAACAAAACATTTCCGGTCGGTTTTCCATAAGATCAATTTTATTGGCTATCCTTCTGTCTTGTCTGATTTAACTTTAATCAGCATGATTTTAGAATCACACTTGGCGACAACGCTATGAGGAACCCCCTCTCCCATAAGTAAAAAATCACCGGCCTTCAGCTCATGCTTATTATCAAGCATGGTAAACTCCACATTTCCCTCGACAAGATATATCATCACTTCTGCCGGAGCAAGGTGGGTTGAAAGACTCTGACCTTTCAGGAAAGCCAGGATTGACACTCCTCCATTCAAATTCTCGAAAATACTTTTAAACTGGACATTCTGAGAATCTTCTTTCACTTGAGAGGCAAGCGAAAGGACCTCTCCAAACTTATAATCAGATCTTAACATAGTTATAAGAATTATTTAGATAGTTGATAATAATTAATCTATATAACGAAATGGGAACCGTCTTCTACATATCCGAACATGGGATCCATCCGTCATTCACAAGAATCTCTTCAAGAACAACAGCATTATTATGCTCATGATCATGAGATGAATACAGAAGTGTGATCTTGGGCTTGGACGCTATTATGTTCATAAAGGATGCAAAGGCCGGATTAGACTTCAATTCCTCCTCATAGCGTTTTGAGAATTCCTCCCATAGCATATCCGGCGATGAATGAAACCACTCTCTCAATTCAGTCGAGGGTGCAATCTCCTTATCCCATAAATCATAATGAAAAGTCTCATGTGACAAACCTCTGGGCCAAAGTCGGTCAATATATATTCTGAAGCCATCATCCTTGGAAGGAGGATCGTATGCCCTTTTAATTTCAACTTTATGCTCCATAGTATATTAAGTATTAAATCTCGCAAGTAAATTTAAATAGGTTTATAGTTTGAGTAGAGGAGTTAGACAATACCATTTGTCTGATATCTCGGTCAGGCGGTAACCTCTAAGAAACTTTAAACTTCAGGTTTTCAAGTTCACTGGAACTTACGAAACTTGAATTAAGTATTTGTTATAATAACAATTATTTAAAAAGTATAGTTCAACAAAACGTTTCGTAAGAACTACATGTCGAGAAGGTAAACTTTTCTACCCTAAAAAAGTATAAATCACTACTACTGACATCTTTCCTAAGAGTGTGTCTGGATTTAAATGAAATTAATACAGATAGAGATTTTTGAGGGATTTAAGCAAGTTGAGAAAGGAGAAACCTCTCGGTTTCGACTGCCGAAACTTGGCTTAAATCACCAAAAAGATCATCTGTAGTGATTTCAAGATTTTCCATTACATTCTTTTATAGTTAAAATCAGTTTAAATCCAGACACACTCTAAGTGTTCGTTCCTTAAAATTTCAAATTTCAAGAGACAAGTTCCAATGTTTAAAATATACTTTTACCTGTTTCCGTTGTTATAAAAAAGGAGTGAGATTGATAAAAATGACTACCTGTCATTTTTCATTATATTTTATATAATCAGTAATGTAAATCCATGGAAACCTACAATCGATTCATACCGCCGTCGGAACTTATCATCAACGAGGATGGTTCCGCTTTTCATATTCATCTGCGCCCCGATCAGCTTCGCGACAATATAATATTCGTCGGAGACCCGGGAAGAGTCGACATGGTCGCCTCATATTTCGACAGGATCGATTATAATGTCTCATCCCGCGAATTCCATGCAATCGGAGGAACCTACAAGGAGATGCCCATGATGGTGATATCTCATGGCATAGGTCCGGACAACATAGAAATCGTCATCACCGAGCTCGATGCGCTGGCAAACATAGATTTCTCCACAAGAACTGTCAAACCCAAACACAGGACGCTAAACATCGTCCGTGTCGGCACTTCAGGGTCCCTGCAGGAAGACCTTCATATCGGAGACTATGTGATAGCCGAAAAAGGTATGGGATTCGACGGAATACTAAACTTCTATGCTGACCGCGACAAAGTATGCGACCTCGAATTCGAACGTGAATTCTGCCGCCATACCGGCTGGAACAAAACCTGGGCAGCCCCCTATACTGTAGACGCAGATCCGGAACTGGTGAGTCATATCGGAAGAGACGACATGATAAGAGGATACACGATCGCCGCCGTAGGCTTTTATGCGCCTCAGGGAAGAATGATACGTCTTCCACTCACCGATCCTCATCTTAACGAAAAAATCGAGAGCTTTGATTATCATGGACGCCACATAACCAACTTCGAAATGGAATCGGCGTGCCTTCAGGGCATGGCCAGGCTGTTGGGACACCGAGCCATGACGGTATGCTGCATCATCGCCGAACGCAGAGCAAACAACGCCAATACCGACTATAAACCGAAGGTTAAACAGCTCATCGAGACCGTGCTCGAAAGATTTGCGGATTTTTAATAAAGTAAGTAGGGATTCAGTTACGTTTAAGCAACAGACTCAAGCGCTTTATTTATGCCATCCCGTACCGGTTGCCGGGAAATCGGTGGATGATGCCGTCGAACTCGAGTTCCACAAGCGTCGACATAATTTCCGGCACCGGGAGCTGACTCAAGGTATGAAGCGTATCAATAGTAATCGGTTCGTTTCTGAATTTCAATATCTCGCATATTTTCCTGGCGCTTCCTTCAAGCTCCGGGAAAAGATTGCGTTGCCTGGGCGTCACTTTCACGCCAAGTGGACGCCAGTCCATCATCTCGATCACATCGGCGGCCGAAGTTAGAAGGTGCGCTTTCTCCCTGCGGATCAAAAGATTGGTTCCCGCGCTGTTCACATCCGATATCCTTCCCGGAAGAGCCATAACCTCCCTGTCGTAAGAGAAAGCAAGATTCGCCGTGCTCATCGCTCCTCCTTTAATCGGAGATTCGACCACAACAGTCAACGGCGAAAGACCGGCCACTATCCGGTTTCTCTCGAGGAATCTCGCAGCAAAAGGCGTTGTTCCGGAAGGATATTCCGAAATAAGCGCTCCACCGCTTTTAAGAATCCTTCTGGCAAGATCTCGGTTAGGAGCAGGATAGATCATGTCGAGGCCATGAGCCACAACAGCCACTGTAGTCAGATTGTTGTCGAGCGCGGCCTTATGTGCAGCAGAGTCAATGCCGAACGCCAGTCCGCTCGCAACCACAAGATCCGGGAAATATGCCCCCAGATCTGCAGTAAATTTCTGACAGAACTCCATACCATAGACAGTAGGTTTTCTTGTTCCGACGATGCTGATGAAATTTTCTACATCCAGATCCGCGTCTCCGAGTTTATATATCGCCACCGGTGCGTCAGGAATCTCACGCAGCAACATGGGATAGTCTTCGTCAAGGAGGGAATAGACGCTGATTCCGTGTCTTTTGACAAACTTAGCCTCTTCCCTTGCCCTGAACAAAGCTTCCTGACGGTCCATATCAGGGAAGCGGAAAGAATCGGTTATCCTTTCCATTCTGAGACTGAGCTCGCCCATTCCGAGGGTGAAGAAGTCCTCTGCAGTGACTCCACAGTCAGGCAAGACTCTCACGAGCTGCGGAGAAACGTTCTTTGTCATTGACAAAGCAATCTTATAGACAAGCTCATCATCCATAACATCCACTATTTAAGGTAGCGGCTGAAAACAGCTGCCAGTTCATCGCCACGCGAAAGTTTTCCATCCTTAAGGACAACGACAGTAACCACGCCTTCCGCACATATCTCCCCGTTAGGTTTTATTATGTCCTGATGGAAGATAAACCTCGGTCCTTTTCTCTCAAGGCGCAGACAGCTGATGAAATTGTCACCCCCGCGAAGAGATGTCTTGTATTCAATCTCTATCTTTCTTACAACTGCATCGATTCCTCTATTATGCATCTCTATAAAAGAGAGACCGGCATCAGCACAAAACCGATGTCGGGTATGCTCCATATAATGGAGATAGTTTGCATTGTTCACGATCTGTTCGCAATCAAGTTCATAATCGCGAACCTCCATATCCATTATGAAACAATACCTTTTGTTTTTTTCCTGAAGAATCCTCATAACAATTAATCCTTTAAAAGTGAATTAGACTATCCGGGTGTGATTCCTTACATGATATCAATCCAACCGCTTCGATAAACGCCTCCTCATCAGGATAGGCATGAAGCGGAAGCCACAAGAAGCCTTCCCAATCCCCGGTCATGGAAAAAGTGACACCGTCTTTCCCAACCCTGTATCTTCCAAAGGAAGAATAAGGGATATCCTCCCGCCTTATCTCATCGTCTCCTTCAAAAATTCTAACAGACAACAGATCTTTCCCGCATTCCACGGAATGAGAGGTTACATTCAGGCAACATCCCTTTCTGAGACCGTAATAATAATATATCATCGCCAAAGCTCCCGGAAGAATGAGAAACATCACCACCAGAGAGATTATCATCAATCTGAGATCAACGGCGATTCCGAGCACCAAACCGGCTATCACGAGCAACGACATTACAATCATCACAGTTTTTCCATATCTGAAAAAAATGGTTCTCGCCAGCGCTCCCCTCCCCATTCTGAAGATATCGGAACGCACAGTCGCCATGCCGTTTTCAATGACTGCCATCCCTTCTGAGTCGCTCCTTGCGATAGATTTCCTTATTCACAGCCTTAAGCCGCTGAACGAATCCAGAGTTGTCCTCATTATAAAGTTTCTGCATATCGATATATTTATTGCCGTTCCCTTTCTTGATGGGAAACACCTCTCCCTTCATCTTATTGGCTTGGTCGCAAAGAGAGGAATGACCTCCCGGAAGGACTCCCCTCAGATCCCGGTCAACGCCATCGGCAGAACATCTGACTGCCCTTATCTCTGAACAGGGAGGATAACCGATGCCTGTCCACATAATATACTCCTCCTTGAGATCTCCCGGTTTGATTTTACTCAGATCCTCCACAGGACGGCAACCCTCTATAACTACGGTTGCTGTAGACGAAGAACGTGGAATGAAATCCTGATCCACAACCCATCTGTCGGGTCCGTTCGAATAATCGCGACCTTTCATGTCATGATAGAAGCTACGGCTGATTTCCTCAGTAAAGACTTCGGGAGTAACGGACTTATCTTTTACATACGGAGCAAGCAGATGACAGGCGCTCGCCTCCCTTACGAATCCGAATCCTTCGTTAGGTCGCCCCGAATGGCTATAGTTCGTTCTTACAATTACATGATCTTTCGCATCCTTGAGATCGAATCTCTTAAAAGAATGATTGTTCGTTTCGAAATAAGCGCCGTTTCCGGAAGCGTCTATAACACCGAAATTAGCCTCCACTCCCATCGGTCGAGGTAAAGATCCAAGCAGCTTCGCGAAATCATCCACAGTCTTGCATGTTTTTAGTGCCTTAGCCATCACAACTCCCTCCTTGTCCATTTTCGAGGCGCTTACCTTGTCGTCTTTTATATTATATGAAGCCGTATTCATGATGGCGAAGCCTACATCGTTCATCCCGATCCAAGCCTCCCTCAGATATTTGTCTTCGGCGTTAAAAAGCGCTACATAGCCATATTCCCCTTTTAGAGGAGCGACATATTCAACTTTATTATTGGCCTTGCTCGTGTCGCGATGTTTCCACAAAAGAGGTCTTCCGTATGGATTGGCGTCAGCGCCGATGATTGCAGACGTACATCCCTCGGCATCATACGTGACAAAAAACAATGACGAGACAATGAGAAGAAGTGTTGTTACTTTCGATTTATTCATAACGATGCTGGTTTTACATGGAATCCTGAAATTTTACTCCGCCTCTCAGCAAAGAGTCAGAATTCTGTCGGTAAAAATAATATAAAAAAGCAATATAAACAAATAAAGCAGGCGGAGCTTTCCTTCAACTGGAAGCACCGCCTGCAACTATGTGTGGGGAATTAAAACTAAAAACGCTATTTAATCGTCAAGTTTATGAATCACAAGCCCTGATCTGAGCTTAGGCTCGAACCAAGTTGTCTTGGGAGGCATGATGTTGCCGGTGTCGGCGATATTAATAAGCTGATCCATAGTGACAGGATAAAGAGCGAGGGCCATTGCCATTTCTCCGCTATCTACGCGGCGTTTCAGCTCCTCGAGACCTCTGATACCGCCGACAAAATCAATTCTCTTGTCGCTGCGCAGGTCGGTGATGTTGAGGATGTCACGAAGAATCAGATCGCTTGAAACGGTTACGTCGAGCACTCCGATAGGATCATTGTCGTTGAATGTTCCCGGCTTGGCAGTAAGAGAATACCATTTGCCGTCGAGATAGAGGGCGAAATTATGCAGTCCCGTCGGGTGATAGATTTCGGTTCCCTTCTCTTCAACATCGAAATTCTCCTTCAGTTTGTCAAGGAACTGAGCAGGTGTAAGACCGTTAAGGTCTTTTACAACGCGGTTGTAATCGATGATCTTAAGATGGGAAGCCGGGAAAGCGACTGCCATGAAGTAGTTATACTCCTCGTTGCCGGTATGATTGGGATTATTCTTTGCCTTTTCGTTTCCGACAAGCGCAGCGGCAGCCGAACGGTGGTGGCCGTCTGCAATATAGAGATTAGGAATTTTTGCGAATTCCTCGGTTATCTTCTTGATAAGAGCGTCATCGTCGATAACCCAGAGAGTATGGCCGAAACCGTCGGGAGCTACGAAATCATATTCGGGTTTGCCGGCAGTTACCTTACGGATAACCTCCTCAAGCGCCTCGTTGTCGGGGAAAGCGAAGAAGACAGGCTCGATGTTGGCATTGTTGCATCTTACATGCTTCATACGGTCTTCCTCTTTGTCGCGACGTGTCAGCTCATGCTTTTTGATCCGGCCTTCCATATAGTCGGGCACCCAGGCTCCTACAACAAAGCCATATTGTGTGCGGCCGTCCATTGTCTGGGCATAGATATAATAGCATTCCTTGGAATCCTGCACAAGCCATCCCTTCTCCTGGAATTTATGGAAATTCTCAACTGCCTTGTCGTAGACAGCAGGATCATGCTCATCGAATCCGGGAGCGAAATCAATCTCGGGTTTAATGATATGATAGAGGCTCTTTTCGTTTCCTTCAGCCTCCTTACGGGCCTCCTCGCTGTTAAGAACATCATACGGACGTGACGCTACCTCCTCAACAAGTTCACGCGGAGGGCGAACACCTTTAAAAGGTTTTACTCTTGCCATGGTAATCTAAAAATAATTTAAGGTTATGGCGACAGTTTCGAAAGTATTTTATTATAATTCTTCTAAAGCTGTCAGTTGTTACTAATTCTCTTTCTTTTTTTCTTTTTGGAACATCTGGAACATATTCCATAAATATTCGTCGAGCTGAACGATGGCCTGAAACCACGGAATTTCAAGCCGGAAACATATTCAGCCACTTTACCGTCATTCACCTCCTTCACCGCCCCGCATTCAAGACAGATAAGATGAAGATGACGTTGCTGGGCAAGTTCATAAACGGCCCGGTTGCCGTTTAGAAACTGCTTCCTGACAATTCCACAGTCGCAAAACAGCTCGATCGAATTGTAAACCGTGGATCTCGAGACGTGATACTCAGCGTCAATTTCCTGATAAAGTGTGTCGACATCGAAATGAGTATGGTGATCAAGCACCTTGTCAAGAATGGTGAACCGCTCCGGAGTTCGACGCAGTCCCCTTGTTGTGATGAATTCGGAAAGCATATTCCGCATCCTCTCTTTAGATTCTTGATCAATCATACGACTAATTTCTAAGGCGAAATCGACAAAACCCTGGCGAGCATTCCGGAAAACGCAATCTCCACCCGGATGTCTGTATCTCCTTGTTATGTCTGATGCAAAATTAATCAGCGTCTTTGAGAATTCCAAATCAACTGCTAAAAAACATCGAACTATTTTGTATTTTTCAATGTTTATATTTCAGTGTTAAAAACAATTTGAAATATTAAGAGTGTGTTTGAATTTAAACCGATTTTAACTATAAGAGAATATAATGGAAAATCTTGAAATCACTACAGATGATCTTTTTGGTGATTTAAGCCAGGTTTCGTCAGTCGAAAACGATAGTTTTCTCCTTTCTCAACTTGCTTGAATCCCTCAAAAATCTCTATCTGTATTAATTTCATTTAAATCCAAACACACTCTAACTTTTGAATTCTTTCAGAAACATACATCAACAAATATTAGAGTTATGAAAAAGTACAGATGCGAAGTTTGTGACTGGATCTATGATCCGGCAGTTGGCGATCCCGACGGCGGCATCCCGGCAGGGACTGCCTTTGAAGATCTCCCCTCCGACTGGGTTTGCCCGGTATGTGGCGTTGGTAAGGAAGACTTTGTGGTTGAACCCGATTAACCGCCCGTCGCTTCCCTTTAAGTAAGTATTCAAATTTGAACGCTTACTTAACGGAAATATCACATCGGTCGTGCTTTCATCAGAAGGCACGATTTTTTGTGCTGTTCAAAATTAGACAGGTAGGGAGCACTTTTTTTAGTTTTGATTTTTTCGGAACAAATATCTATTTTTTCTTAAATTTTTAATATTTTTGTATTTTGTTTTCAAGGATACTGTTTAATTAATTCAAGTTTCGCAAGTTCCAATGAACTTGAAAACTTGAAGTTTAAGGTTTAAGGATTAGGTTTAGAGGTTACCGTCTCACTGAGATAACAGGACAACCGGTATTATCTAAACCTTAAACTCAAACTATAAACCAATTTAAATTTACTTGCGAAATTTAAATTAATTATTATTTCAGAATTTCTTGACAATTCCTTAAATCTAAATCTGGTCGCGTTCTGACGCACCGCCATATATAACGACACATCATGAATTCAAGCAGAGGGAATAAAGGAGGAGCAATCAAGATCCTGTCTCATCTCGGTTCGCTTATTGCCGTGACAGCATGGGCATTATCATTCCTATGCACAAAAGTGCTTATGGAAAAAGGGGGCTTCACTCCCATCGAGATGTATGTCTACCGTTTTGCGGTGGCCTATCTGATTCTGCTGCTTTTCACATTCCGAAACCTAAAGGCCAAGAGCTGGCGCGACGAAATCACACTCGCCGTGAGCGGCATCTGCGCAGGATCCTTATACTTCATTACTGAAAACTACGCTCTGCGACTCACTACAGCCGGCAACGTCTCTCTTCTGACATCCATCTCTCCTGTGCTTACCACCTTCCTTCTCGCCGCCCTCTACCGACAGAGGATACTTCCCGGAGTCATAATAGGTTCAATAGCCGCCTTCATTGGAGTTGGATGCATTATTTTCAGCAATGGCGAAGGGATTGAATTCCGGCCCGAGGGAGATCTACTCGCCCTTTCAGCAGCACTTTGCTGGGCTGTCTATTCCGTTACCATCAAAAGGGTGCTTCCGTTATACAACACTCTGTTCATAACCCGCAAACTTTTCTTCTACGGAGTGATAACCGCCCTCCCTCTGCTTTTCACCGACAACAACGGATTCCATCTTCACCTGCTCATCGACTTCGCCCATCCCGAATACATCCTTAACTTCTCTTTCCTCGTCATAATGTGTTCGGTAGTTGCTTATCTTATCTGGAACGAATCGATGAAAATACTTGGGCCTGTAACCACCAACAATTATATTTATCTTCAGCCTTTGATAACGATGATAGCGGCCTATTTCCTTATTGGCGAAAACATCACTCTTCTGGGATATATGGGATGTTTCCTGATTATATGCGGGCTTATAGTCTCGGATAAATGGAAAGGGTCGATACGTTTCATCAGAAGATAGTTTATTCAGCAATATTTGATTTTTCCGAAATATGGCAGAAACGGATATTAAGGCAACGGCAAATACAGCACTTCTTGAAGAGGTGAAGGAATGGGCAAGAAAGGTCGGAAAAATACAGCTCGGATATTTCAGGTCGGGCAATCTTGACATCACCACTAAATACAACAGCTACGATGTCGTGACCAAGGCCGATAAGGAATCAGAAAAACTGATTATCTCGAAAATTAAGGAAAGATTCCCTTCCCACGACATTTTGTCGGAAGAATCGGGCGTCTTGGAAAACGGAAGCGAATGGAAATGGGTGATCGATCCCCTTGACGGCACCACAAACTACAGCTGCGGGCTCCCCGTATTCTCAATATCAATAGCCCTTGAATATAAAGGAGAACCTGTTTTAGGAGTGGTTTTCGCTCCATATCTCGGTGAAATGTTCTGCGCCATAAAAGGAGAAGGAGCCCTACTCAACGACAAACCGATCCACTGTTCGAATAAAACAAAGCTCAACGAGTCTGTGGTATCAACCGGTATTCCCGTAAACAAAAAGGAAAACCCCGATAACAATTTCGACAATATGTTTCGTGTTGGAATTGAAGTGAGAGGACTGCGGAGACTGGGATCTGCCGCCATTGATCTCTGCTATGCCGCATCCGGATTTCTTGACGGATACTGGGAGATGTCGCTCCATAGATGGGACATTTCAGCCGGAATGCTTATCGCGGCTGAAGCAGGCGCGAAAGTGGGATTCTTCCGCCCCGAACGGGAATACTCGATCATTGCATCGGCTCCCGGAATCTATTCCTCTCTCAGGGAACTGATTGTATAACGGATTGTTCCAAAGAAAATAGATTATTGTAATAATCAATACAATAAGCACTGACTGAAGTTAGCCAGCAAAGTTTACTTCAGTCAGTGCTTAAGTAGTTTATTCCTTGTCTTTTATGCCTCGGTCGCAGTCTTTGCGGCAGGAGTCTCGTAACGGTATTTAGCCTCCCAGCCAAGAGCAGAAGCGCCCAGGACTGCAGCATCAGCCTCTTTAAGTTCAGAAATAAGTATACTTACCGAACCCTTATAGATAGGAAGCAAATTCTTTTCAAAAGCATCCTGAAGAGGCTTCAGCAGAAGATCGCCGCTCTTGGCGAGACCTCCGAAGAGAATAAAAGCCTGAGGACTGGAGAAAGCAACCATGTCGGCCATAGCCTGACCAAGAATTGTACCCGTATAGTCAAAAATATCTTTCGCAAGAGGATCGCCGGCAATTGCAGCATCATAAACATCTTTCGAGGTGATTTCCTCTACCTGAAGATTGCGTAGCAAAGAGGGTTCCGAACGCACCTCAAGGAATTCGCGCGCTGACCTGGCAACGCCAGTTGCCGAGCAATAAGCCTCAAGGCAACCGACACGGCCGCAGCCGCACAGTCTACCGTTTGTTCGCTTTACTATTGTATGACCCAGTTCTCCTGCAAAACCGTCATGACCGTATACAAGCTGACCGTTGACCACGATTCCCGAGCCGACACCCGTTCCGAGAGTGATCATGATAAAATCCTTCATACCGCGGGCGGCGCCGTAGGTCATTTCACCAAGGGCCGCAGCATTCGCATCGTTGGTAACTGCTACGGGAATACCGTCGAAAGACCTGCTTATTGACTCGGCGAGAGGAAGATTAGGTCCCCAGGGAAGGTTGGGAGCGTTCTGAATCTCTCCGGTATAATAATTACCGTTAGGCGCGCCGATACCGATTCCCTGAATCTGATCTTCAAGATCGTTTGCTTTTATAAGACGCATAACGCCATCGTGCAGTTCTGCGATATAATCCTCAAAGACAGAGTGTTTTTTTGTTTTGATTGAATCGCTGGCTATAATATGACCTCTGGCGTCGACAATTCCGAAAACAGTATTGGTGCCTCCCATATCCATGCCAATAACGTAGGGTTTGCTCATAATTGTATTGTGTTGTTTTAATTAATATTCATAAACTCACTTATTTGCAAAATTAACAAAAAAATCATAACATCATAATGAATTTGCAATGTTTTTAAACAACTTCCATATTATTTAGGCTCCTTTCCTTAATAACAGACCATTTGATAATTGATCCGCCTCAAAAGAAAACCCGGTCAGAAGGATCCCTTTTTGAGAATCTGCATCGAATAGCAAAGCAAGTCATTCTGAGGGAAAGAGTGAACTATGGCATAATTTTTGTTGTTAAATATTAAAAGTTATGTGAATTTAAGTTAATGCTTTTCACTCGCATGAGGAACACATTGAGAAACACAATTTAATATCTACGATATTATGAATTTTAACAATTTCACTATCAAGTCGCAGGAAGTGGTTCAGAAGGCCATCGACTATGCCAAGCAGGCAGGACAGCAGCAGATAGAGCCAGTCCATCTTCTGAAGGCCATAATTTCTGAAAGCGAAACAATTGTCAATTTTGTCTTCCAGAAATTGGGCTCCAACCTGAATGGAGTCAAGATGGCTGTGGATCAGACCATTTCCACGCTTCCCAAAGTTTCGGGCGGCGATGTTTTTCTGAGCAGGGAATCAAATGACGCATTGCAGAAGTCGATCGATTTTTCAAAATCGATGGGCGATGAATATGTGTCGGTCGAGGCGATGCTTATGGGTATACTCAAAACCAAATGCAAAGCCTCCCAGATTCTCAAGGACAACGGCATCACGGAGAATGGTCTGAAAGCGGCCATTCAGGAGCTTAGAAAAGGGAACACTGTCAAAGACCAGAGTGCGGAAGAGTCATATCAGGCATTGAGCAAATATGCCATTAATCTCAATGACCGTGCCAGAAATGGCAAACTCGACCCGGTCATCGGAAGAGACGAAGAGATCCGTAGAGTGCTTCAGATCCTTTCAAGAAGAACAAAAAACAACCCGATGCTCGTAGGTGAACCGGGCACCGGCAAGACCGCCATCGCCGAGGGTCTCGCGATGCGTATCGTCAGAGGCGATGTCCCTGAAAACCTGAAATCAAAACAGATCTATTCCCTCGATATGGGTGCGCTCGTTGCAGGCGCCAAATACAAGGGAGAATTCGAAGAAAGACTGAAAGCCATCGTCAATGAAGTCACCCAGAGCGACGGAGAAATTATTCTTTTCATTGACGAGATCCATACTCTTGTCGGAGCCGGCAAGGGTGAGGGCGCGATGGATGCGGCAAACATCCTCAAGCCGGCCCTCGCCCGCGGAGAACTCCGCTCGATCGGCGCCACCACTCTCGACGAATATCAGAAATATTTTGAAAAAGACAAGGCTCTTGAAAGAAGATTCCAGAAGGTCATGGTGGATGAACCTGACGAACTGTCGGCTATCTCCATTCTTCGCGGTCTGAAAGAGCGTTACGAAAACCATCATAAAGTAAGAATCAAAGACGAGGCGATCATCGCAGCAGTCCAGCTCAGCGTCAGGTATATCACCGACCGATTCCTGCCGGACAAGGCGATCGACCTTATCGACGAAGCGGCCTCGAAGCTGCGTCTTGAGATGGATTCGCAACCGCAGGCTCTCGACGAGGCATCCCGAAAGATCAAACAGCTTGAGATTGAGCGAGAGGCTATCAAGCGCGAAAACGACACATACAAACTCAAGGAGATTGACGAAGATCTTGCAAATCTGCGCGACACTGAGAAATCACTGCGAGCCAAATGGCAGGCCGAAAAAACAGAGATAAACAAGATCCAGCAGAACAAGATCGATATCGAGCAGCTCAACTACGAGGCAGACCGTGCCGAACGCGAGGGAGACTATGCCAAGGTTGCTGAAATCAGATATTCAAAAATCAAACAGAAGGAGGACGAGAATGTCGCCATCCAGGCTCGTCTGAAAGAGCTTCAGGGCGAGGGAGCCATGATCAAGGAGGAAGTGGATTCGGAGGATATCGCCGAGGTTGTAAGTCGCTGGACAGGTATTCCCGTCAAGAAGATGGCTCAGAGTGAAAAAGAGAAGCTCCTGCATCTTGAGGAGGAACTCCATAAGAGAGTCGTCGGCCAGGAAGATGCCATAAGGGCAGTGTCGGATGCCGTGCGCCGTTCAAGAGCCGGACTTAACGATCCCCGTCGGCCGATAGGCTCGTTCATTTTCCTCGGAACCACAGGTGTCGGAAAGACCGAACTTGCCAAGGCTCTCGCCGAATATCTGTTTGACGACGAAGACATGATGACCCGTATCGACATGTCGGAGTATATGGAGAAACATTCTGTGTCTCGACTCGTCGGAGCGCCTCCGGGATATGTCGGATACGAAGAGGGAGGACAGCTCACAGAGGCCGTGAGACGCAAACCTTACAGCGTTGTCTTGTTCGATGAAATAGAAAAGGCCAATCCGGATGTTTTCAATATCCTGCTTCAGGTTCTTGATGACGGAAGGCTTACCGACAACAAGGGGCGTTTCATCAACTTCAAGAACACAATCATCATCATGACCTCCAATATGGGTTCTGACATCATACGTCAGAATTTTCAGGGGTTCAATGACAAGAAGGAGGATGAAAAGCAGGAAATAATCGCCTCGACAAAACAGGATGTTATGGACCGTCTCAAACAGATCATCCGTCCCGAATTCCTCAACCGTATCGACGAGACCGTAATGTTCACGCCTCTCGACAAGAAAGAAATTCTGGAAATCGTCAACCTTCAGGTAAAAAGCGTCCAGAAAATGCTGGCATCGAATGGCATTACTCTTGATGTTACGAAGGAGGCTCTTGAGCTCCTCGCTGATGACGGCTATGATCCGGAATTCGGTGCCCGTCCCGTGAAGCGTACCATCCAGAGGCTTGTGCTCAACCAGCTTTCCAAGGACATCCTCGCTCAGAAAGTCGACCGCGAACATCCCATCGTCATCGACCGTTCGGGGGATGAACTTGTATTCAAAAATAACTGACAGAATTAATTCGTCACATATATAAAAAATAGAGCGTCGGTTTCAGAACCGACGCTCTATTTTTATATATGTCTGTTTGCCAAACAGGATACAGGACAATACCTATTTACAAGTTTTTTTAATTACCTAAAGAAACCGTTATCCTCTCTTTTCACCTCCTCGGGATTTGTAGCCATCGACGCGCCGACTTCTGCGGGAAGCCATACGGCCATGTTTCCCTCTCCCCGGTGAGCCCAGGCGTAATAAGGGATGAGAGTGAGTGTGCGGGGTGTCACTTTCAGAGTTCCGTCGGATGCGTATGAAAGCGACTGCGCGGTTGTGGAAATCTTGCGGAGCCCCCCAAGTTCTGAAGATAAGTCATGAAGCGTGAATTCAGGCTTGCGGTTAAGCAGAGTCGTATGGATGTTATAGTCGTTGTCGGGCCATTCGGCGCAATATACGAGCGGACCTCTTTCAATCGCCAGGCGTCCGCGGTCATCGACAACCTTGTCGTTTGCCTTCACCGTGCGGACAGGCATATCGAAAGCGATCTCAACTAAATCACCCTTCTTCCATTTACGTGGTATGACAAGATATCCCGACTTCAATTCCCCTTTGACCTCCTCGCCGTTGACCTTCACTGAATAGGTCGGCTCGATTCCGTCGACATAAGAATAAAGGTCGCCGGGAACGACGCTGTTTCTCACCCAGCCGGGGATGCGTATATTAAGGGACATATCTGCCGATCCCTTGTCTATCTTCACCCTGATGTTGCCGTCCCAGGGATAGTTTGTTTCCTGCGAGACTTTGATTTTCCTGCCGTTCACCTCAAGGTCGGCGTTGTTAGGCATGAAAAGATTGACATAAAGGTTATTATCCTTAACGGCATATACGTATCCCGGCAACGACGGGATGAAACGGCTTATGTTGCTCGGACAGCAGGCGCATCCGAACCAGGGCTTGCGGCTGTATTTACCTGTCGAAGCAAGCGGATTGGGATAAAAGAAACTGCCTCCGTCGATCGAAACGCCTGAAATCAGACCGTTATAGAGCGTGCGCTCCAGAACGTCGAAATATTTCGCATCTCCGTGAAGGAGAAAAAGACGATAGTTGGTATATACATTGCCGATAGCAGCGCAGGTCTCGTTATAAGCCGTTGCGTTTGGAAGCTCATAGTTCTTTCCGAAGGCCTCTCCCCTGTTAGTGGCGCCGATACCGCCGGTGATATAAAGTTTCTTACCTACGATATTGTCCCAGATACGGTCGATGGCATGAATATACGCGGTATCTCCGGTCATTGCCGCAACATCCGCCATTCCGGAATACATATATGTGGCTCTCACGGCATGACCTACCGCCTCAGTCTGTTTCAAAACCGGAATATGCGACTGAGAATATTCCTGCCGTCTTTCAGTTGTTCCGCGGGCGTCAAGGAAGAATTTGGCCTGATCAAGATATTTCTTATCCCCAGTAACGTTATATAGCCTAACGAGAGCCATCTCGGCGATCTGATGGCCGGGCACAAGACGGAGCTTGCCTTCCCCCTCGCCTATGCTGCGGCACACACAATCAGCATATCTAATCGCTATGTCAAGAAATTTTCGTTTGCCCGTGGCCTGATAATAAGCCACAGCTCCCTCGATCATGTGGCCGAGATTGTAGAATTCATGGCTGAGGTCCTCGACCTTGACCCATCTCCTGTCGCCGGCCCATTCATGAGGATGCTTCGGGTTCTGGGTGCGGGCGGTATAGAGATATCCGTCCGGCTCCTGGGCTCCCGCTATTATATCTATCACGCTGTCTACGTATGCCTCAAGTTTCTTGTCGGGGAAATTACTCAGACGATAGGCCGCTCCCTCTATGGTCTTGTAGACATCCGTATCGTCAAAACTATATCCCTCCACCTTGTTTGACTCGCTCGGATGTGCCGCACGGATAAAGTTTTCATATCGGTTGTTTTCCTCGCATTTCTGAAACGCGAGAGGAATCGTGACACTCCGGCTCGCTTCAAGTCGCGATCCCCAGAACGGCCCTGAAACCTTCACTGAAGTGAAAGGCACAGGAGAATATGGATAACCTGTCGGGTCTGCTTTCTTTACCTTATCTGCCGAAGCCGACAGGAGGCTTCCCAACAGGATAACCGCAACATAAAATTGTCTCATGATTCAGGTATTTATGGTTTGTTCCAACAAATTTACAAAAAAAATCCCAAATCCATATAAATTTCCACCTTATTCGAACCCCCTGTCGAGTATCTACAATTTTCCTACTATTTTGGCTTGATTTTTGTTATAATATGAGTCAGATCAGGAAGAAGTCAAATCAATGGATAACAAATATATCAATATAAAGGGTGCGAGAGTCAATAATCTTAAGAATATCGACATCAATATCCCTCTCAACAAGTTCATAGTCGTTACCGGCGTGAGCGGGTCCGGCAAATCATCTCTTGCATTCGACACCCTCTATGCCGAAGGCCAGCGTCGGTATGTCGAGAGCCTTTCGGCATACGCCCGTCAGTTTCTCGGCAGAATGTCGAAGCCGGAATGCGACTACATAAAAGGCCTCCCGCCCGCCATAGCCATCGAGCAGAAGGTCAATACCCGCAATCCGCGGAGCACCGTAGGGACCTCCACGGAGATATACGACTATCTGCGCATGCTCTTCGCGCGCATCGGTCATACCTACTCTCCTGTGACCGGTCTGGAGGTCAGGAAGCATGGTATTGAGGATATAGTCAAGACAATACTCTCCTATCCTCAGGGAACAAGACTGGCTGTTCTCGTGGATATCCGTGTGCCAGAAGGCCGAACTTTTGACCAGCATCTTGAGATCCTTCAGAAACAGGGATACTCAAGGCTTGAGAAAGAGGGCGAGTTCATTGATATCTCTGATTTGACCGGGGAAAAATGTCCGGCGCTTCCCGACGGCTACAGGCTTTTGATCGACCGTCTCTCCGTCTCGGACTCTAAAGACGAAATCTCGAGAATAACCGATTCTGTCGAGACCGCCTATTATGAGGGGCACGATGAATGCATCATCAAGATCTGGGGAATCGACGGCGTCCACGAACATAATTTTTCCAAAAAATTCACTGCCGACGGAATCGAATTCCGTGAACCCAGTGATCTTATGTTCAATTTCAACAACCCATACGGAGCATGCCCGGTCTGCGAGGGATTCGGCAAGATTCTCGGAATCAGCGAGGATCTCGTTATTCCCAACAAAACTCTTTCGGTATATCAGGATGCCGTGAGATGCTGGAACGGAGAAAAGATGAGCGAATGGAAAAAACGGCTTATCCATATCGCTCCCCATTTCAATTTCCCGATTCATACACCCTATCTTGAACTTACCGAATCGCAGAAGGATTTCCTCTGGCACGGCAATAGCCTTTGGGAAGGGATCGACGGCTTCTTCCGCTGGATCGACAGCAATCAGGACAAGATGCAATATCGCGTGCTGAAGGCAAGATACCGAGGGAAAACCACCTGCCCTGAATGTCATGGATCAAGGCTCCATAAGGACGTGGAATACGTAAAGATAGGCGGGAAGACAATCACACAGATCGTGAGAATGCCTGTTAACGACGCTATAGATTTTTTCAATAAGCTCAAACTCAGCGACAACGACATGAAGATCGGTGCGCGACTCTTGCTTGAGATCCGGCAGAGGCTCGATTTCCTTTCGGCTGTCGGCCTCGGATATCTCACACTCGACCGTCTTTCCTCTACCCTTTCGGGCGGAGAAAGTCAGCGGATCAATCTCGCCACATCGCTCGGAAGTTCGCTTGTCGGGTCAATGTATATTCTTGACGAGCCCAGTATCGGCCTCCATTCTCGAGACACCGACCGCCTCATCGGAGTGCTTCGCAATCTTCAGCAGATAGGCAATACCGTAATCGTTGTCGAGCACGATGAGGAAATCATGCTCGCCGCCGATGAAATCATAGACATCGGTCCGGATGCCGGACGTCTCGGAGGGGAACTGGTTTTCCAGGGGAATCTCAGGGAAATACTGAAAGGAGGAGATGCGAACGGATCCTATACTATCGACTATCTTCGGGGAGACAGAAAGATTGAAGTTCCCTCCCACCGCAGGCCATGGAAAAAATATATCGAGGTATGCGGCGCTTCCGAAAATAACCTCAAGAATATAGACGTCAAATTCCCGTTAGGAGTAATGACGGCCGTGACCGGAGTGAGCGGTTCCGGGAAATCTACACTCGTCCGAGAAATTCTCTATAAGGCTCTTGTAAGGGCTCTCGGCGAGCCCGGCGATGCTCCCGGTGCCTTCAAGGGTCTCAAGGGAAGTGTCTCGGATATCAAGGCGGTGGAGTTCGTCGACCAGAATCCTATCGGCACTTCCTCCAGGAGCAATCCCGCTACATACCTTAAGGCGTACGACGAGATCAGGAAACTTTTCTCCGAGCAGCAGCTCTCTAAGCAGATGGGGTTCTCTCCGGCATATTTCTCTTTCAACACTGAAGGGGGAAGATGTGAGGAATGCAAGGGGGAAGGTACGATTACAATCCCCATGCAGTTTATGGCAGATATTCAGGTCACCTGCGACGTGTGCCACGGCAAACGATTCAAGCAGGAAGTGCTCGATGTTGAATACAGAGGCAAGAATATCTACGATTTCCTCGAAATGACCGTAAACCAGGCCATCGAGTTTCTGTCGGAGACAAACGGCCCGCAGGAAAAGAAAATCATCCGCAAACTGCAGCCTCTTCAGGATGTCGGACTCGGCTATATCAAGCTCGGCCAGTCCTCCTCCACCCTTTCCGGAGGTGAGAACCAGAGGGTGAAACTCGCGTATTACCTCTCGCTCGACAAACAGGACAACATGCTTTTCATCTTTGACGAACCTACGACCGGACTCCATTTCCATGACATATCCACCCTGCTTAAATCTTTCCGGCAGCTGATCGACAAAGGAAATTCGATTATTGTGATCGAACACAATATGGAGATGATCAAATCGGCCGACTGGATTATCGACATAGGCCCCGAAGGAGGCGAAGAGGGAGGAATGATAGTAGCCGAGGGCACTCCGGAGGAGATCGCGGCCACAGAGAATTCATACACAGGGAAGTATCTTAAAGAAAAGCTGAAATGAAGACTTTCATATTTAAAACGGCCATTTTTTCATCGTTAATCGCGGCCATTTTAATTCTGCCGTCGTGCAGAAAGGAGAAACAGGATCCCTTTAGGCAGCAGGCGCATGAACTTTTCACTAAAAGCTTGGAAATATCGAAAAGCTACATCGACTCTTTGGCTACTGCAAAAGATACGGCTTCACTGATAAGGATATGCGACCGATATGACGAGATGATAACGAAACTGAACTACAAATATTCTTCGGAAGTTGCCCTCCACATCAGCGAGGGTGCCAACGACACCCTGACGCACCTTGTTGAACGGTTTATCACATTGAAAGATTCCCTGCTGGTCGTTTTCTCAAAGAAACCTACAGCAACCGATTCCATTCCGACAGACTCACTTTCCTCCATCCCGATGGCAAAGAATCTATAAATCATTTGGAGATATTATAAAATAAAATCATTAAATTTGCATCGGTACCAGAGGCCTACATTCTTGAATGAACTCGCTTCTGGCACAATCATTGAAACGTTTCTTTCTGCAATATGTCCTCACAGTTTAACGCATTTGAAGATGCTATAGATTTCTCTTTCTGGAGAGAGCTTTGCGAGAAGCATGGCACGCTGCGTCATTTCAAGCGCGGTGAGTATTTCGCACATACGGGCGAAGTTCTCAAAAATGTCGGATGGATTGTGTCGGGCGGTTTCAAGCATTCGCTGATTGATAATTCCGGCAATGCCAAAACAGTCGGTTTTGTGTTCGAGGGCACTGTTCTCGCCAACTATATCAGCTCAATGAACGGCAGGAAAATGCCTACCGACATCATAGCCCTTGAAGATTCGGATGTTCTTGTCATTCCTTCCTCTCTGATTCGAGAGAGGTTGAGGTCAGACCCCACTCTATACATCAAGTTCTTAGATGCCTTGTTTGAGCAGGCTTACGACTTGGTTCTCAATAACTACCGCTCCACTCCGGAGCAGCGCTACCGACAGTTGCTTATGCGTTATCCACGACTTTTTGATCTGGTCTCTCTCGGAGAGATTGCCACTTACCTCAATATCTCCCGCCGTCAGCTCCATCGCTTCCGCGAAACCATAGCAAACAATACCCCGGACGAGGAAAAATCGGCGGATTAAATCTCAGAAAGGCTATTTTATCTGGCAACTGTGACAAATGTCACAGATTTTGTCGCTTATACTCTGTAACTTTATGCGTTAATTGTAAAAACAGTTCAGGATGGCTCAGTTTAATTCCTATATCGACAGAATAGACACTGACTTTTGGCGCGAACTGTGCAAAAGCCGGGGTAAGCTACATCATTATAAACGAGGCGAGGAGTTCATCACCGCCGGTACGGTAGCATATTATATCGGATATGTCCAATCCGGAGCTTTGAAATATGTATGTTATTCATCGGATGGCACTCCGCATGTGGTGGGCCTTGAATTTGCCGGACATTTCGTCTGCGATTTCCCGGGGTCTCTTTATCAGCAGAAGTCGCGATGCTCTATCATAGCTACTGTTCCTTGTGAGATATACTGTATTCTGGCTTCAGAAGTCGCGGAGTTGATGAAATCCGATCCTGTAATCCAGAAGGTAGTGGATGCCACGACACGTGAGTTATTCTACACTCTTTACGACCGACATAACAATCTATATACCAAGACACCGCAAGAGCGCTATGATGAACTTATGGCGAGTGATCCCTCTCTTTTTAAATTATTCTCTCTTCAGGATATTGCCTCGCTTCTCAATATATCACCTACACACTTGAGCCGCCTCCGCAAAAAAATATAACATCCGGGCCGCATTTCTCAACATTTGTTGAGATTTATTTCAGTACCGATGCTTATTTTTGCAACAAATAAAATGCAAATGAGTAGATATAGTTTTATTTTAATCTTAGCACTGTCGTTTTTCCCTTCTTTTGCTCAAAAAGCACAAATCAAGGTAGGTTACGATTATGAAGTCAGCAATGGAAGTCACGTTCGAAAGGATGACTATATATTATTGAGCGGCACGGAAGTCTCGATATTTTACAATCCAATCGCCTTATGGATGGACATTAATTCAAAGGATGATGCCGCATGCCAGGCTTACGGCGCTATGGCGTCGGCATTGCAGGAGGCCGGTCGATGGGACGAGGTGCCAAATCGTTCCGTAAGTATGTATATATTCAAGGACTTTGTGAAGCAGGATCAAACTGTCTATGACGATTACAACGACCAGTTCGCCAAATACAATGAGCCGTTTCAGGAAATGCAATGGGAGGTGGTTGCCGATTCTGCGAAAATTATTCTTGGATATGAGTGTCTGATGGCAAAGACAGCATATCATGGACGTGATTGGACAGCGTGGTTTGCTCCGGAGATACCGGTTCAGGACGGCCCGTGGAAATTTACCGGATTGCCGGGATTGATCCTTATGGCCACAGAGTCTCAGGGGATGCATTCGTTTACCGCGAATGGCATAGAGGCAACCGAACAGGAAATTCCCGGAATGGTGCGGGATGACTGGTATCATAAGGAAGACCGTATAAAGTATCTTCAGGGAAAGTATCGCCATCTTCAGGATCCGTTTGCAGACCTTGCCGGAGGCAATCTGCCGGGCAATGCCAAAGTTTTTGTCAACGGCAGAGAAACAACCGTTGAAGAGGTTCGTAACCAATCCCGCAAAGAACTTGACAGCGGCTATGATTTCCTTGAAACAGATTATCACAAATGAAAAGAGTATAAAATGTACAGATTGATATTCGCCATTTCTCTTCTCTGTATGGCTCTTAATCTTCACGCCAAAAAGAGAGAACAGGATTATCCACGGGCAGAAATAAAGGTAAGCTACAATTACCACGAAAAATTTATGCGTGGCAATGTGGAATATGCCGAACGTGATGTTCCTATGCTCTTGCTCGCCAACTCAACCCAGTCAAAGTTTTATAGTCCCCATACTGAGTATAAGGATTCTCTCGAATCCACTTCTTCGGGACGGGTTCTTTGCCATAAAATCCTCAGCCAAGCGGTAAAACAAGCTTTGGAAACGGGTGATCAGTCTCTTGTGGACAACTTTGCGTATAAAACCAGAATGTATGTATTCAAGGATTATCCCGATTCTGTCTTGACGCTTTTTGATTCCTATATGTTTGAGCATGATCTCCATATGGAGCCTTTTTCGGAAATCAAATGGCATATAGTTGAGGATTCAACCAGATCGGTGTTGGGCTATGAGTGTCGTATGGCCACAACCGAATATCACGGACGGAAGTGGACGGCATGGTTCGCGCCCGAAATCCCCGTTTGTGACGGTCCATGGAAACTGCGCGGTTTACCGGGCCTTATTCTTGAAGCCACAGAAGAAAAAGGGCATCACAGTTTCATAGCCGATGGCATAGAAACTACCGACCAGCCTATCCGACCAGCCTATCCGTCCGGTCTATGACAGCCGCAAGTATGAAAAAATGGAACGGATAAAAATGCTTAGAAGCCTGAGACATTACAGAGATAACAATCTGTCGATAGCCAAAGCTTCCACCGATGGAATGCTCGATCTTGGTCAGGATGCTCCGCCACAGACAGAATATGATTTCCTTGAAACAGATTATCACAAATGAAAAGACTTGTCACATATCTGTTTTGTTTATTTTATGTGATCTGTGCCGTGGCACAGGTCAATGTGACCGGCAAAGTTATCGACAAGGAGAGGAATGAGCCTCTTGTCGGGGCATCGGTTATAGTCAAGGGAGCAGATGGCAAGATAAAGAAATTTGCCTCATCTAAAGCTGATGGAGGCTTCGCTATCACAATGCCAACAGTAAATGGTTGCCGTCTGGAAGTTACCATGATGAGCTTCGCCAAGCAATCCATTCCTCTTGACAGCGTGAGTTTTCCATTAACCGTCTATATGGAGCCGGGAACCACTTTACTCAAAGAGGTAACAGTCAAGGCCGACCGCATACGGGAACAGGGCGACACCATCACCTATAATGTCGGCAGCTTTGCCCAACAGCAGGACAGATCCATCGGCGATGTGCTGAAACGTATGCCCGGCATTGATGTAGCCAACAATGGCAAGATACAATATCAGGGAGAAGACATTAACAAATTTTATATCGAAGGCTCCGACCTTCTCGGAGGCAAATACGGCATAGCAACCAACGGCATAAGCCATGAGGATGTGGGCGCGGTCGAGGTAATGGAGAACCATCAGCCCATGCAGGTGCTGTCGGGAATATCCTTCTCCGACAAGGCCGCTATCAATCTCAAACTGAAAAATAAGGCGAAAGCGACATGGACTTTCCACGGCGATGCCGGAGGTGGATGGTCGTGGCAGCCCGAAGGTGCGATATGGGACGGTGAGCTGTTTGCTATGGCCGTGATGCCCGGATTCCAGAACATAACCACCCTGCGCACCAACAATACCGGCGAGAATCTTGCGTCGTCAAGTATCGATTTCTTTGCAGGCCGTCGGCAGACAGGACTCAGCCGATATGTAAGCGTGGGTCTGCCCGGTGTGCCTTCATTAAGCGACAAGCGGACTCTGTTCAACCGCTCCGTCCTCGTATCGACCAACAGTCTGTGGAAATTCGGCCGAGGCGAGTTAAAGGCCAACATCGACTACTCTTTCAACCGTATCGAGGCGGCAGCCGAGAATACAACCACGTACTTTCTTGACGATGGCAACCGCATAATCACCGAAAACAGAAGCGGCACTGAACACAGCCACTCACTGAGCGGCAAGTTCATCTATGAGCTTAACCAGAAAACGGCGTTCATAAATAACACGCTCAAGACAAACATTGACTGGGATGATGTCAGCCTCACTACTACCGGGTCTTTACCCAATGGGCAGTCGGCAAAGTTGCCGGATTACTATATCAGCAACCGATTCAAGATGATAAAACGCTTCAAGGGTAATCACCTGGTGACATTCCAAAGCGTGAACGAATGGGAATCCCTGCCACAGACGCTGAATCTCGATATGAACGGACAGCTTTTTCATCAGCATATCTCCGACCATGCCTTCTATACCCATGAGAGCGCGGCCTACGCTTTCAATATAAAAGGCGTGACGCTGAGCCTTGAAGGTGGAATAAAGGGTTATCTCCGCTCTATGGACTCTCAGTTGCCGGAATTGCCGGAGGAACTTCCGGGATTGACTGAAAATGTGGTCAATACCAACAATCTCACTGTATATGCAACACCAGAATTTGAATACTGGGTGCGTCGGGTGAATCTATCGCTCGAACTTCCCATCAGTTATGCCCATTATTCTTTTGACAAAGCGATAGCCAACCATGACGAGGTTTATTTCTCCCCGTCGCTCAGTTTCAACTGGAAACCCAACAACCGCTTTTCGGGCACCCTGCGGGGAAGCCTCGGACGCTCACCGATGAATCTTAACCTTATTCATCCCGGCCTCATAATGACCAACTACCGAACTCTGAAATCCGGCGTGGATGAGTTCTATAACTCGTCGTCACAGAACGTATCTGCAAGCGTCAGCTACAAACACACCCGCCACGGATTGTTTGCCAACGGCACGGTGATACACTCGTGGAGTCATATTCCATATACGATGGCACAGCAGCTATATGGCGATTATGTCGTTTACAGCTACACCGACGCCAAGAACGATGCTAAAACTCTCATGGCGATGGGTAACATCGGCAAGACTCTCGACTTCATGCGCGGAAGCTGTAATGTCAACGGCTCTTTCAGCCGTAGCGAGTCGCATCTGCTCTCGCAGAAGCAATCTGTCAATTCGGTCAGCACAAGCTGGAGTGTCGGCGGTAAAATCAACGGAAATCCATGCCGCTGGTTAAGCTTCGACTACCGGATAGACTATTCCGACAGTCGCCTGACGATGAACGGCATGAGCGAATCGTGGCTCTCGACGATGGAGAACGAGCTGAGCCTTACTTTCATTCCCCGCCGTAAATGGCAATGGACGGTCAGCGGCGAACATTACCGCAACGAGCTGACGGAACATAATTATAAGAACATAGTGATGCTTGACACTAAAGTGACCTTTCAGTTCAACAAGAGGATAGAGTTTGCCGCTTCACTTACCAACATACTTAACAAACAGAGCTACAACTACATCAACTACTCGCAACTCTCATCATTCGAGAGCCGGCGGCAGCTCCGTGGCCGTCAGTTCTTATTCTCGATATCATTAAGAAAATGAACGATATGAGACAAACAATCACAATCTTATTTATATTTATTGTTGAGTTGGTTGCAATCGCACAACAGAAAGCTTATATTGAGGTCAGCTACACTGCGCATCATCCCAATCTTCGCAATGGCAAGGACGATGTGACAAATCAATATATGCTGCTTGCCGGTAGTGACGACTCAAAATTCTTTTCTCCGAGGACAGAGTATGTAGATTCGCTCAACTCTACGCCGGATGGTCAGGCCAAGTATCAGGAAATTACCCGCACAGCCTATCTCGGTGGAAAGATGAAAGATATTCCCCGTGCCGACGGGAGTTTTTATGTCGTAAAATCCGGGAAAAGAAATAAGCTCACATATTACGACAAGGTAGGAACTGAGAAATATTATTATGAGGAGGAAACTCCTAAAATAGAGTGGAAGATCGGTGACTCCACAAAAACAATTCTTGGTTACGAGTGCTTTGATGCCACGACTGATTTCCATGGACGCAGATGGACAGTGTGGTTTACTCCAGAGATTCCTATAGTCGCAGGGCCGTGGAAACTTTCAGGTGTGCCGGGACTGATTCTTGAAGCGACAGCAGAGGGTGGTCAATATAGCTTTATTGCTGATGGTATCCAACCGACAGACAAGCCAATAACGCGGATATATCTCGCAAACGAATATGAGAAAACTGACCGCATAAAATTCCTTAAAGCACAAAGAAGTTTCAATGATAACCCCATAGGCTCAATAAATGCCCAGTTTGCCGGACGAGGTATTTCAATCGGTAGAGTAAAGAATGAAAACGGAGAGGATGTAAGCGACAGGCTTTTCGTGTCTCGTGAAACAGTCGATTCCATCGAAACCGACTATTAAATAGCATAATTATAAGACAGACAACCGCATCCCGTCCTGATTCACAGAAGGAAAAGATACGTAATCGCGGTTAGAATCGCCCCCAATTAAATAATCTATGAAAACCATCGTTTGGAACTGATTTTCATGTCTGTTTGGGACATTTGTCACACCTGATGTCGATTATTCGTTGTAACTTTGCGTATGGCAAGCATAAATAAAATAGTCGCATGGAGTTTAGTCATTGGACTTTTTCTGATGGCCGCCATTTGTTGTATAATTCTATTTAATTTTATCGGTGACAATTCCAAGAATTTAGAGCAACGACACAGAACGTATATTCAAAAGGAGGTGGTTGCCAAGATAAATGAGTATAAAGAAAAAAACGGGCATCTCCCGCAAACTCTCTCTGAAATTGGTCTCGAACAGACCGTTTCAGCCTTTATTCGTGATGATATGGTG
>CAJTYD010000033.1 GCA_910583775.1 uncultured Muribaculaceae bacterium
AAAATCATCTCAGCGCTCAAATATTACGCCGTTTTGTGGGATTTTATAGATTAAAGATATGCATCAGACTATAAACTTAACGCACCACTAATGAACACGCTTATAAAATCCAAAATTACGGAATTATTTCTTTAATTAAGGAAATTTGATTAAATTTGCACCGTTAAAAACAGCAATTCAAGCTTTTTACTTTAGACCTCCTATCCACAAAAGACAGCAAAGTGGCAGGTGGCCTATTTTTAAGCTAAAAAACAGCAAACAACTTAGAAAGATATGAAAGCTTATGTATTTCCGGGCCAAGGCGCCCAGTTTGTCGGAATGGGCAAAGACCTTTACGACAATAACCCTGAGGCTAAAGAACTTTTTGAGAAAGCCAACGAGATTCTCGGTTTCCGCATCACGGACCTTATGTTCAACGGCACCGAGGATGACCTGAAACAGACAAAAGTGACACAACCCGCTATATTCCTCCACAGCGTTCTTCTCGCCAAGAGCCTTGGCGATGAATTCAAGCCGGACATGGTTGCCGGTCACAGCTTAGGAGAATTCTCGGCTCTTGTCGCTTCGGGCGCACTCAGCTTCGAGGAGGGTCTCAAGCTGGTTTCGAAGCGTGCACACGCGATGCAGAAAGCCTGCGAGCTTCGCCCCTCTACGATGGCCGCCGTGCTCGCCCTTCCCGACCAGAAGGTTGAGGAACTCTGCGCGGAGGTTGACGACGTAGTGGCTCCCGCCAACTATAACTGCCCGGGCCAGGTTGTTATCTCCGGCACGATCGAGGGTATCGACGCCGCCTGCGAGAAGATGCTCGCCGCCGGTGCCAAACGCGCCATGAAGCTCAAAGTAGGCGGTGCTTTCCACAGCCCGCTCATGCAGCCCGCACAGGAGGAACTCGCCGAGGCTATCGCCGAGGCTAAATTCCAGACTCCGGTATGCCCCGTTTACCAGAACGTTGACGGCAAGCCGCACACCGATCCCGAAGAGATCAAGGCCAACCTCATCAAGCAGCTCACCGCTCCCGTGCGCTGGACATACGACGTAGAGGCAATGATCGCCGACGGCGCGGATGAATTCATCGAGCTCGGTCCGGGCAGCGTGCTCCAGGGCCTTGTCAAGAAAATCAACCGCGGTGTGGCGACCTCCGGAATGCAGTAAAAACCGGATCCATACCTTTTCAAATGTTGGAAATCTGCAATAAGTGAATTTCCAACATTTGTCGTAAATATACAATAACATTCCAATAAAACGCAAAGCTACCCTGATGGCTTGTAAACCAACAAATTGATCAAGATATGAATATAGCAATTGTCGGAGCTTCCGGAGCCGTGGGCCAGGAATTTCTCCGTGTTCTTGACGAACAGAACTTCCCCATCGACAATATGCGCCTCTTCGGATCGAAGAGAAGCGCCGGACAGACGCGCACATTCCGCGGCAAGGAATACGTGATCGAGGAACTCACCGCCGACTCCGATTTCAGCGGCGTTGACATTGCCTTCACCTCCGCCGGCGCAGGCACATCGAAACAGTATGCCGACGTGATCACGCGCCACGGCACACTGATGATCGACAACTCATCGGCCTTCCGCATGGACCAGGACGTGCCTCTGGTAGTGCCTGAGGTAAACGGCGCCGACGCGCTCAACCGTCCTCGCAACATCATCGGCAACCCCAACTGCACCACCATTCAGATGGTGGTCGCCCTCAAGCCCCTCGACGACCTGTCGCACATCAAGCGGGTGAGAGTGGCCACCTACCAGGCCGCCAGCGGCGCCGGCGCAACCGCCATGGAGGAGCTTAAGATACAGACAGCCCAGCTCAGCCGCGGCGAGGAGCCTACCATCGAGAAATTCAAATACCAGCTTGCCTTCAACGTGATTCCCCACATCGACGTCTTCACCGACAACGACTATACAAAGGAGGAGATGAAGATGTTTAACGAGACGCGCAAGATCATGCACTCCGACATCAAGGTGTCGGCCACATGTGTCCGCGTGCCGGTGCTTCGCGCCCACAGCGAGGCAATCTGGGCCGAGACCGAGCGCCCGGTAAGCGTCGAGGAGCTCCGGGAGGCGTTCGCCAAAGCTCCGGGCCTCATTATCGCAGAAGAGAAGAACGGAGAGAAATTCTATCCGATGCCTCTCGACATCGCCGGCAAGGATCCAGTCTACGTCGGAAGAATCCGCAAGGATCTCTGTGACGACTGCGGCCTCTCGTTCTGGATCGTAGGAGACCAGATCAAGAAAGGCGCAGCCCTCAACGCCGTGCAGATAGCACAATGGCTGCTTGAGAACGACCCCAAATTCAAGAAATAAGTTCTCGGGAAACTCCATCATAGTTGAAAAGAGCGGAATCAAGTCCGCTCTTTTCTTTTTTATTCGCTTGTTTTATTTGGCATAATTCGTTAATTTCGCATATAAACCAGAACTGACCTAAGATATGCACAACCGATTACTGACCTTGACCTTAGCCGCGACCATGGCGGCAGCAGGCGCTAACGCCGACAAAGTCGACGTAAAAAAATTCCGGTATTCCGGGCCTTTCTCCATAACGAATCCGCTGATGATCGACAGCGTGGACGTAAACTCGGGCAAGTTCGACATCTCGTCGCTTCTTGACACACCCGCCTCCCTTTCCTCTGCAAAGAAAGGAAACCTGATTTCGGCGACCTCGCTTCCCGCCTCACAAGGCAACTCCCTTCATCTGATAAATTTCCGCGTTGACAACCAGCGTTATTTCGAGGGAAAACTCAAGGTGGAAGGGCTTAAGAAATATGCCGTATATCTTGACGGAAAGAAAATGAACGGCGACCGACTCGTTCTAACCCCGGCATCCCACGACATAACCGTCAAATGTCTTTCAACGGAAAACGGCGTCCTTCCCGTGAAGCTCGCCATTGAAGGAGATCATACCGATCTTATAAGCGTCAACCCCGAAGGCGACCGCCTCTTCACGCTGCAGGATGTGATGACAGGGCGCAGCTGCAGCGGCGTCAGCCTCTCCCCTTCAGGCAAATACCTTTTAAGTTCCTATTCCTATACTCATGACGGAGGACGCACCACGTTGAGTTCAAAGGTGACTGACTATGCCACCGGCCGACTCATCGCGTCATATACCTTCCCGACAAGATGGATGCCCAAGAGCGACCGTCTATGCGTAGTGAAAACCGTTGACAACCGCCGTCAGCTCGTTGAGACGGATCCCGCGACAGGAGCAGAGACCCTGCTCGCCGACGACATTCCGGCATCATATTTCACCCTCTCTCCCAACGCGGACTTCATGCTCTACCGCAAGAACAACGAAGGGCCGAAAGAGAAAAACAAAGACCTCTATGAAATCATCAATCCCGAAGACCGTCAGCCCGGCTGGCGCGATCGCGGCCAGGTGATGAAATATGATTTCGCCACCGGCATATCAACTCCCGTAACCTTCGGAAACCGCGACACATACATCTCAGGCATCTCAGCCGACGGAACAAAGGCTCTTGTCGCCGTGTCGGAAACGGACGTCACTCAGAGACCTTCTTCCCTGCGCTCTCTCTATCTGGTGGATCTCGCCACCAATAAATCCACTCCGGTATTCGAGAAGGAGGGATTCATCGGCGGGTGCGTTCTCTCGCCCAACGGCACGAAAGTGGCCGTGCAGGCATCGCCCGAAGCATTCAATGGAATCGGCAAGAACCTCCCCGAAGGAAAGACTCCGAGCATGTACGACTACCAGATGTATCTCATCGACATCCCCACAAAGAAAATCACGCCTCTCACCCGCGACTTCAATCCCTGCGTGGAGGAAATAAAATGGAGCGCCAACGACGGCATGATCTATTTCACCGCCGATGACCGCGATCTCAAGAGCCTTTTCCGCGTGAATCCCGCAACAGGCAGGATCGAGAATCTCAACGCCAAAGAGGACTATGTGAAAGGCTTCGCGCTCGCCGACAATTCTCCGGCAATCGTCTATTTCGGACAGGGAGCCACAAACGCCGACCGCATCTATGCCCTCGATTCAAAGAAACTCAAACACCGCCTGGTAGAGGATCTGAGCGCCGAACGTCTCGCAGGCATCAAGCTCGGTAAATTCGTTCCCTGGGCGTTTCAAAGCTCACGCGGCGACAGCATCACGGGCCGATACGTGCTTCCGCCGGATTTTGATCCCGCAAAAAAATATCCGATGATCGTCAACTATTACGGAGGCTGCACTCCGACAGGCCGAACCTTTGAAAGCCGCTATCCCCATCAGGTGTATGCCGCCAACGGATATGTGGTGCTCCTTCTCAATCCCAGCGGAGCCGCCGGTTTCGGGCAGGAATTCGCGTCGCGCCATGTCAACACCGCAGGCGAGGGCGTTGCCGAAGACATCATCGAGGCCGTGAAGAAATTCTGTTCGGAGAATCCCTGGGTCGACGCATCGAAGATAGGCTGCATCGGCGCCTCTTACGGCGGATTCATGACGCAGTACCTTCAGACCAGGACCGACATCTTCGCCGCCGCCATCTCCCACGCCGGCATCAGCGACCACACAAGCTACTGGGGCGAGGGCTACTGGGGATATTCCTACAGCGAGGTCAGCATGGCCAACAGCTATCCCTGGAGCCATCCGGATCTTTACGTGAAGCAGAGTCCGCTCTACAACGCCGACAAGATCCACACGCCGATTCTCTTCCTCCACGGCGACGGCGACACCAACGTGCCTTTCGGAGAGAGCATCCAGATGTATACTGCCCTCAAGCGCCTCGGCCGCCCTACGGCATTCGTAGCCGTAAGAGGAGCCAACCATCAGGTGACGGAGTTCGAGAAACGCAAGCAGTGGCAGGAGACCATCTTCGCCTGGTTCGCCAAACACCTTCAGGGCGACTCTTCATGGTGGGAGCGTCTCTACCCCTCCAAACCGCTCAACTGACAGTTCACTCACATAATAACAGCCTATAATAAAAACAGCCCGCGATTTTGTCGCGGGCTGTTTCTTTATGGATAGCTTTTAGAGCTTATTCTATGAAGGGAATAATCAGATTTCATCCGGGGTAAGCTCGTTGCCGCCGTAACCGGGATTCTGCTTGAGAAGGTTGTTGGAACCTATCACGGATGAGCCGAGAGGCATACGGCATACGTTCTTGTCATTTGTAGGCTCGTGGTCCCACCACTTTTCGGTATGGAACACTCCCCAGCGGATAAGATCCGTGCGACGGCGCCCTTCGCCGAGGAACTCGATAAGCCATTCGTCAAGCATACGCCACTGGTCCATGTTGGCGGCTGTGGCCGGATTAGGATCGTTGCCTCCTGCAAAATAACGCTTGCGGACCTTGTTTATCAGATCGGCCGCGCCCTGCTTGTCACCCTTGCGGAGCTTGCATTCGGCGAGAGTGTAATAAACCTCGGAAAGGCGCATGTGGGGAACACAGCAGGTGCCGTAGAGTTTTTTCTCATTCTCATCAGGAATGGGATATTTCACAAGACGCACGCCGTCGCTTTCATCGGCGCAGTCATAGAATTCCGATTTCAGGTCTGCCTTTGATTCCACGGTGCCTCCGTTCTCCTTAAGGCGCGACCATGCGGCGATCTTGTCATATATCACCTCAGGCTCGCCCTGACGGAACGGGCGCAGGAAATCGCACACGCGCTCCGGATGATCAGGATCCTTCAATTCGCCGATAAGGAACATTCCCTCATACTTGCCGTTGCCTAAATAACGATAGCATTTCTTACGGAGGTCTCCGTCATCAAACTTCTCGTAAGGAGAGCCGAGCTTAATGTCGGGTCTTGTCTCTTTATAGAGCTTATATTCCGGATCACGCGAAGGAGTGAGGCAGAGGCCGTTCCAGCAGAAAGTCGGGAAATCGGTATTGAGGCCGAAGTACTTGTATGCATTGTAGGGGAATGACTCGGTCACGAACCAGTTGTTTTTCATCTGGGTCCAGTCGGCGGGACATCCCCAGATGATTTCCGTTGAATTGTGGTTGGAGAAACCGAACAGAGCCTGCCAGTCAGACTCAAGCTCATACGGACCGTAAACCCCGTCGATTATATCCTGACAGATCTTCGCAGCCTCGTCATACATAGGCACTCCGATATAACTTTCGGCATTGAAATAAAGGCGCGCGAGCAGCATGGCCGCCGAACCCTTGCGCAAAAAGCCGGTAACCTCCTCATTCATCGAGGAACGGACAGGCAGACCTTCCACGGCCTCCTTGAAAAGGCGTTCCGTATACTCGAAAGTCTCCTTCACCGTATTTCTCGGACGCAGGTCATCCTGCGTCGACTCATATATCGGCAGGCCGCCATACCAGTCCATACCTACCATATAGAAGAAGCCCATGAGAGCTTTCATCTGCCCTATATGACCGGCTTTCTTTTTCTCATCCACGCCAATCGACTTATAATCGAGAGCCTCGATCTTCTCGATAAGGTCTATACAACGCGCCACACCCTGAAGCGGCTCCTTCCAGCCGTTGTTGGCCCAGCCGTCGTTCTCGGTCATCGCGTGATTGCGCATGTTGGGACGGTCGGGGCCGTCCCAGCCGTCGCCCGTGGCCCGTGCCGGCCATACGAAACAGTCGGCCGACTGCTCGTTTACCGTCACCATATAGCTGTTAACCACATACGCCCAGTGATTAAACGGGCGGGTAAGCAGCTGATTGAGAGTCGTCTCATTCTCTACGAAGGTATCGACTGTGGTCTGGGAATAATATTTCTCATCGAGATCGCATGCCGTCAAAGTGGCGAGCATCAGAGCCGAAACCAATATCTTGCTAATTTTCATTTCTTCAGTTTTATATATTTTATCAGAATGTCACTTGTATGCCGAGCGTGGTATGTACTGCCTGCGGATAGATGCTCGCGCCGCCGAGATATTCGAAGCCCGGTGTCAGGCCGTTGATCTCCACCTCCGGATTCAGGCCTTTATAGCTGGTGAAGCGGGCCACATCCCGCAATGTCAGGTAGAAGCGGACATTGTCCAGATACTTGGTCCATTTCGAAGTGCGGAGGGTGTAGCCAACCGTTATGGCGTCGATCTTAAGGAAAGACGCATCGTGTATGAAATAGTCGCAGAGAACCTTGTCGCCCTTGAGATCCTTATTGTTCTCATACAGGTCTTTCACAAGATTCCAACCGTTAGAACGGGCAAGACCCTGATACATCTCGGGCTGCGAGTAAACATCGAAGTTAAGCCAGCTGCGCAACTGGATTCCGAAATCGAAATCACGATATCTGAAAGTATTGTTCCATGCGCCGATGATAGCCGGGAACGCATTGCCGAGATGAGTCTTGTTGTCGGAGTTAAGATTGCTGCCTGAGGCGGGAACAACTTCGTTGTCCTTGTTATAGATCTGGATGTTTCCGTTCTCGTCAAGACCGGCGTAACGGTAAACGAAGAACTTGCCCAGTTTCGTTCCGTCGGAGAGACGGACAGCGTTGCCGGGAGAGCCGGGATTCGGGAAGCCGACCTCCTCCATATACTGTCCCTCCATACCGAGTTTTTTGATCTTGCCTGAATTATGCGATATGTTCAATGTGGAGGTCCAGGAGAAGTTTTTGTTCTGAACGGGGATACCGCCGATTTCGATTTCCCATCCGCGGTTCTGCATCGATCCGATATTACGCCAGATCCTGTTTGACACCATAGGAGGCTGGGGAGCGTCGACCTCGAAAAGGAGATTGCCGATATCACGGGTATACCAGTCGAATTTACCCCAGAGACGGTTATCAAGGACTGAGAAATCCAATCCGACGTTGAACTCCTTCTTCTCCTCCCAGCGGAGGTCGGGGTTAGCGTTGTTGTTGGGGCCGTAGCTCGGGAGCCACTTGCCGGCAGCTTCGTTGAGCCAGCCGCCCGCGTCATTCCGGAGGCGTGTCACGGTATTACCTGAGCTGAAGTCGTTGTTACCTGTCACACCGTAGGCGACACGGATCTTAAGGTCGTTAAGCCAGCCGGCAGCCGGCTCCATGAAAGACTCGCTGCTTATTCTCCAGCCGCCGGAAACGGCCCAGAATGTACCCCAGCGATGGTTCTTTCCGAACTTGGACGAACCTTCACGACGGATAGAGGCGCTCGCCATATATTTATCATCGTATGAATAGTTGACACGTGCGAAGAAAGAAAGAAGACGTGTCCTTGTGGATTTGCCGGAACTCATGCCGGCCTTGCCGTCCTTGAGATAAGTGCCTTCGCCAAGATTCCAGGGACCTACGCCATTTACCGAGAAATCGCCGTTCTCGGCAGAAAACCATTCGTTGTCGCCGGTCCAGAAAGACCATCCGGCAGTCGCGTCAAGACGATGCTGCATGTCGCTGCCGAAACTCTTGAGATAGTTCAGATATGCATCGTAACTCAGATTGGTTGTCTTGTTGAACTGATGCGAGGCATAGCCCTGACGTTTGTTCTGGATCGAGCTGTATCTCTTGAAATCCTCATAATATGTCCACTGCGACCAGCGGCGGTCGATATTGGCAGAACCGTTGAGATAGAATCCGTCAAGAATACGGAATTTCAGGGTAGCCGTTCCAAGCACCCAGTGGTCCTTACCGTCGTTGGAGCAATACATCACGTTTGAGACAGGCGTACCGCCCTCTACCGAGGCTCCGGCCTCGCTGACATTCCACATCGAGGGATTCTCTATGCTGTATAACGGGATCGTGGGGTTCATCCTCATCGCCCAGCCTACGGTGCCTGCTCCGCCGCGACTGTCACGGTCGGCCTCTCTGGCCATAAGGCGGACGCCTACCTCAAGACGCTTGTCGAACATCTTATAAGTGGCATTGATACGGGCCGAATAGTCCTTACGGCTGTCACCGATCACAAGACCGTCGGCATCCTTGTACATCAACGAGGAATAGACGCTCAGATTATCGGTTCCGCCCTGCAGGGTGAGCATGTGCTGATGTGAGAAAGCACGGTCGTTGGTCACGGCCTTATACCAGTCGGTGCTGTATCCCCAGTCGCTAGGAGTGGGAATCAACTCAGAGAGATACTCGTCGCGATTGAGCAACGTCGGGGTGTTGCGCATGAAATCGGTAGAAAACTCTCCCGAATACGTTATACGTACTTTACCGGTCTTTGCCTGCTTTGTGGTGATGAGAATCACTCCGGCAGCCGCACGCGTACCATAGATGGCGCCCGCGGACGCATCCTTAAGGACATCGATGCTTTCGATATCCTCCTGGGCGATCGAGCGGATATCGCCTCCCGGCACCCCGTCGATAACGACCAGCGGCTCTCTTCCTGCGTGAATCGATCCGACACCGCGAAGCTGGAAAGATGCCGAGGCATTCGGAGAATTGTTGCCGTCGATCGAAAGACCCGCGATCTTTCCCTGCAGAGCGGTGGCGACGGTAGCACCCCCTACTCCTCTTTGCAGATCGTCTCCGGAGATGGATGTGATGGAAGAGGTCACCTGCTTTTTCTGCATAGAGCCGTATCCGATAACCACTACCCCTTCAAGAAGACTGTTCTCCTCCTTAAGTATGACAGTGATGTCATTACGTCCGTTCAGAGCAATCTCCTGCGGTTCGAAACCGACGGCAGAAATCTTTAGTGTGGAATTCGGACTTACGCCGGTAAGCACGAATTTGCCGTCAAGATCGGCAGATGTGCCCTTCTTGGTCGTTTTGTCGAACACTGAGGCTCCGATCACAGGCTCGCCCTCTTTGTCAACGATCTTTCCTGTGACATCCGCCTTTGCTGTGAATCCGGTTAAAAGCATGAAGGCAACAGCGATGAATATGCGTTGCCAGGCTTTCGGATTCCCCGATAAGAATTTTAATTGATTCATGAATGTTAAGTTAGTTATTACAAAAATTTCAACTTCTGTTCAGGTGCCGCATACATAGAGCCTTTTCATGGTTTCCGGCACAGCGGCAAAATTATATCTGAAAAAGCACTGACAGGTCAAAATAGCTGACATTTGAAGTATGAATAAAGACAATTCCGGCAAAAAACGGCATTTGTCACAAAACAATACCAAAATATCACTTAGAGATACCGTCCAAGGGATGGTCACAGAATTACATAATTATTGATTATATGACAATTAGACAAATTATAAAAGAATATCGAAATATTCAAAAAATACATTAACTTTGCATATTACTCTATCAAAACATCATGAATTCAGAAAAAAATGTCGTTCCGGGAGACCGGGGCTGTATTAAAATACCAATGGCCATACTGTCAATTATAGCCATTCTGATCCTTACCCTCCCGGCGCAGGGCCGGGTAAAAATAGAAAAGACCCGCAACATCGAGGGCATTTCGAACAACTCCGTGCTCAGCATTCTTCAGGATAGAATGGGTTATATATGGATGGGCAGTTATGACGGTCTGAACCGTTATGACGGGAAACGTGTGGATGTTTTCAGATTTGAGCTCAATAACCCCGCGGGGCTGTCGGGAAATGTGATCGGAGAGATTTTTCCTTCCCAAGACGAAAACATCTGGGTGCTTACCTCCATGGGACTTGACCGGTTTTCCACAAAATCACTCAAGGCTACCGCCCATTTTCCGCATGTCCGCGCCGACCGTCAGCTTATGGCCGCCGATACGGTCGGGGATGCTTTCGTATTCTCTCCCGACGGTTCTCTTTCTCGCCTCGACCGCAAAAAGATGAGATTCGTCAAGACTCAGCTAAAGGGTCTTCCGGCTTACAAGGATGTTAAAAAAATTCTTCTTGACGGCAGAAACTCTCTCCTGATTATATGCAAGGATGGGAAAGCAAAAAAAATCGCATACGGATCCTCCCCGGCCCATAATAACGATAACCACTTCATGTCGCTCAAAGAGATAACCGTGTCAGAGACTCCTTTCAGCACGGTTATCCCGGGTAAAGCAGGCTTCTATTTCACCGACGACAAGGGGAAACTGTTCTATTTCGACTATTCTTCCTATAAACGCAGATATATCGCCGATTTAAGGAATCTGCCTTACGGCAGGATATCGGGAATAGCGCCTCTGGGAGGAAACCTTGTCATAGGCTTCTACGGAATAGGGACGGGGGTACTTTACGGTCCCGAAAACAGACGTTTCGAAATGCTCTCCTCGGAAGTCGGAACCTTCAGCGTGATGTCCGACCGCCGGCAGCCACTTGTCTGGGTTGCATCCGACGGCGGGGGCCTGTATAAGATTTATGACGCCGACACAAGATATCATGCGATAAACTCATCTGTTATTCCGGGTCTTTCGAAGCCTATACGCTGTTTCAACACCGACGGGTCGGGGAATCTCTGGATAGGAACCAAGGGAAACGGCCTTTTCCGGATCAATAAATACAAATCATTCGTCAACACTTCCTCGATCCCTGAAGAGTCAATAAAACGCTTTGATGAAAGAAACGGCTTACCAGACAATCAGATATTTGCCATCACCGACAGCCGCTTTCATCCTGACCGGAAATGGATAGCCACACGTGGACCGGGAATCTCATATATAGAGCCGGGCCGGGAAAAAATCCACAACATCCATCATCCCGGTATTCTCGACATCCATGACGTCTATGAGCAGAATGACTCCGTCTTATGGCTGGCCTCTACCACCAGAGGATTGATACGAGCCGTGATATCCTCCCAAAACGGGAAGGAAACCATTGCGCCCGATAAAATTTCTGCTTTCGAGTTCAGACTCGATCCTTACGTATGCAACGAGATTCATTCCATGGCTTTTGACGGAGACTCCACATTATATATAGGATGCCGCGGAGGTCTGGGGATAGTAGCATTCAATATCTTCAATTATAAATACAGTTTTATTTCGGGAATCACCCGACGTTTTCCGGCCATCGGCGACGTGATCAGTCTGTTCTATTCGAAAGATTCCCGGTTATATTTCGGATCGAGTGCCGGAGCCGGAATTCTCGACTGCGGCTCCCCGGGAGCCGAGCCGCGCATTCTTACCCATAAGGACGGGATGATCAACGATATGGCCCATTCCATTATCCGGGACCGTGACGGAATAGTGTGGATAAGCACAAACAAAGGGCTCGTAAGATTCGATCCTCAAAACAATCAGATACACAATATAACGGATTTCGAAGGCTCGATCATAGAATTCTGCGATAATGCCGGATATATATCCCCGATCGACGGAAACATCTTTTTCGGAGCCCTGAACGGAGTGGTACGTATAGCTCCGGATGAACTGAAAAAAATTCCCGTCTCCGCCCCGACACCTTTCTATTTCAACGCCATCCAGATAAACGGACGTGACCGCAACCTCTACGAGCTTATGGAGGGGAAGGACCGTCTCTCACTTGCCTCTGATGAAAACACGATAAAGATCTCGTTTGCAGCCCTCGATTTCATAAAGGGGGACGATTTCAATTATTACTACAAACTTGAGGGTCATGACAACGAATGGATAAATCTCGGAACAACCCCCGCCGTGACCTTCACCAATCTGCCTCCGGGAGACTACGTATTGAAGGTGACATATAGAAGCGACAGCGTGCAGACTCCGGAAGAGTCCTATTCGTTGCCTCTGACCATCCGCGCGCCCTGGTATCTGTCGACCATCGCGATAATCGTTTACGTTCTTTCCGCAATCGGCGCGTCCCTCTCCGGCATTTATCTCATAAGGAAGTATTACCGCAAAAAACGCAAGGAATTCGAGATGAAACTCTATGCCCATCAGCTGGAACAGCTTTATTCCGACCGCATGGAGTTCTTTCAGAGCATAACCCACGAACTCTGCACTCCTCTGACAATGATCATGGGCCTTTGCGACCGACTGCGCTCAAATACAGGCAAACTGCACGACGACAAGCTTGAACGTTACATCGACTCTCTCCGGCAGCACAGTTCGCAGCTTAATGATCTGATTCAGGAGATACTGGACATCCGGCAAATGCAATCGCCCGATTTCCAGCTTATCAGAGTCCAGCCTGTCAAAATGGAGACTATATTCACCAAATGGGTTTTCCCGTTCGGCGAAATGGCTGCCGAAAACGGCATCACATTCGAGACATCGCTCGACAATCCTGATCTCAGATGGAACACCGACGCACCCTCAATCGGAAAGATATTCACAAATCTTATCTCAAACGCATTGAAATATACTCCCGAGAAAGGCACGGTCAAAGTAGACTGCCGTCTGGAGGGAGAAGAGCTTCATTTCTCTGTATATAACACAGGCGAGGGGATTCCGAAGGAAAAACTTGCCACCCTTTTCGACAAATACACCATGTTCCGGAACGCCGACAGAAACGGTTATACAGACATAGCGTCGCGCCATGGCCTCGGACTCTATATCTGCAAAGGACTCGTGGAAAGGCTTCATGGCAGCATTTCTGTTGAAAGCGCACCGGGAGAATACACACGCTTCGACGTGAAACTCCCGAAACTTGACGTCTCACGGAAAGAAATCGCAAACAAAGGGAACGATTCGAGGACACCGAAATTTACCGACAGCGAGAAACGCCCCGCCATACTGGTAGTGGATGACAACCCCGACATTCTTTGGCTGGTCTCCGATATTCTCTCCGACAGATATGAGGTGATCACGGCCTCGGGCGTTGCCGAGGCTTTCGAAAAAATAAAACAGGAACTGCCGTCGCTGATAATAACGGATCTGATGATGCCGGACACCGACGGAATAGAGTTTACCGCCGAGCTTCGTAAAAACCGATATACAAAACATATCCCTATCCTTATCCTCTCGGCCAAACTGACCGAGAATCAAAAGATCGAGGGTTACGCCAGCGGGGCTGACGAATACATGACCAAGCCATTCTCCGCCGAATTCCTCAGAGTGGTGGTTGAACGCATGATCAACCGGAAGGAATCCGACAGAGACTACTATCATTCATCGAAGAGCGCCGTAACCCTCCAGGACGGCATCGAGATAACGAATGAGGACAAAGAATTCTTCGACCGGCTCAAACAGTATATAATCGATAATATCGAGGATGAAAACAAACTCAAGCCCGGTGAACTCGCCGAGGCCATGGGCATGGAATTACGCACCCTGTATCGTAAATTCAAAAAATCATCGCCGTTCACCCCGACGGAACTGGTAAAGAATTACAGATATTCCTACGCCGCCAGACTTCTTCTCACCACAAACCTGACAATTCAGGAAATAATTTATAAAACAGGAGCCTCAAACAAGACAATATTCTATGCCGACTTCAAGAAAATATATGGGATGACACCCAGGGAATATCGTGAAAGAGGCGGCAGGCAGAGTAAGGAATAGCGACATTATGTATCTTTCCGCGACAATCGTATCGACAAATCCGAAGTGTCGTTAAAGGCGCCAAATTTGTCAGAATTGTTTACCTGATGATCAATCTCTGAGTATAATTTTGCAGACGGAGTGAAAGATGCACTCCCGAACCATAGCATATAGCATAAACACAAACAACAATAGCATTAATGAAAAAGACAATACCAGTGATACTCATTGCGGCTCTTCTGGAGACCGGTCTCGGAGCCGCGACGGTGAAAGACCCGGTGGATTACGTAAATCCACTGATGGGAACAGACTCCAAGATTTCGCTGTCAAACGGCAACACGGTGCCCTCCATCGCCCTTCCATGGGGTATGAACCAATGGATTCCGCAGACCGGGAAGATGGGCGACGGATGGTCGTATACTTACGCTTCCGACAAAATCCGCGGCTTCAAGCAGACACACCGCCCGAGCCCCTGGATAAACGATTTCGGACAGTTCTCGATCATGCCCATGACCCGCGGGCTGAAACTCGACGAGGAGAGGCGCGCCTCCTGGTTCTCGCACAAGGCCGAGGAGTCAAGGCCCTACTATTATAAAGTCTATCTTTCGGAATATGACGTAACCACCGAGATAGCGCCTACCGACCGATGCGCCTACTTCACCTTTACTTTCCCGGAATCGAACGACAGCTATGTGGTGATCGACGGCTACGACCGTGGTTCCTGGATCAAGGTCATTCCCGAACAGCGTCGGGTCGTGGGTTATTCGACCCGCAATTCCGGCGGCGTAGGCAAGAATTTCCGCAACTGGTTTATCGTGGAATTCGACAAGGACTTCGACGGCGAATATACCTGGAGCGACTATGAGCTGCAGCCCCGGAAGAGCGAACTGAAAGGGAACCATGTGGGCGCCGCCGTAGGATTCAAGACACGCCGCGGCGAGAAAATCGGCGCGAAAGTGGCAACATCCTTCATCAGTCTGGAGCAGGCGGAGCAGAACCTGAAGGAGATCGGTTCGGATTCGTTCGCAACCGTAAAAGAGAAGGCGAAGAAACGCTGGAACGAGGTGCTCGGGGCAATCGAGGTCACTGACCCCGACATCGACAACCTGCGCACATTCTATTCGTGTCTTTACCGCACGGTGCTCTTCCCCCACAAGATGCACGAGGTGACAGCAGACGGACGCACCGTCCACTACAGCCCTTCGACCGACAAAACAGAGGATGGCTATCTCTATACCGGCACCGGATTCTGGGACACTTTCCGCGCGCTTTTCCCGCTTGTCAATCTCCTCTATCCGGAAGAGGCCCTGAAGATGCAGAGCGGATGGCTAAATTTCTACCGCGAGAGCGGCTTTTATCCCGAATGGTCGAGCCCCGGACACCGCGGATGTATGGTAGGCAACAACAGTGCCTCCGTAATTACTGACGCTATCCTGAAAGGGCTTTCGGAAAAGGGAACCGAGACAGAACTTTACGAGGGAATGCTCAAAGGGGCAAACGATGTCCATCCGAAGGTAAAGTCATCGGGACGTCTTGGATATGAATATTACAACCGTCTCGGATACGTTCCCTACAACGTCGGCATCAACGAAAATGCGGCGCGCACTCTTGAATACGCATACGACGACTGGTGTATCTACCAGGCGGCAAAGAAGTTGGGAAGGCCGCAGGAAGAGATAGACCTTTACCGCAAAAGAGCGAAGAACTATACGAATCTTTTCGACCCGGAGACAAAGCTGATGCGCGGCAAGAACGAGGACGGCAGATTCGCTCCCGACTTCAATCCCTTCAAATGGGGCGACGCCTTCACCGAAGGCAACTCGTGGCATTACACCTGGTCGGTGTTTCACGACGTGCAGGGCCTGATCGACCTCATGGGAGGCAACCGCAGTTTCACGGCGATGCTCGATTCAGTGTTTACACTGCCCCCGGTTTTCGACGATTCATATTACGGAGGCGTGATCCATGAGATCCGCGAGATGGAGATCGCCAACATGGGCAACTACGCCCACGGCAACCAGCCCATCCAACACATGATCTATCTCTACAACTATGCCGGAGAGCCCTGGAAGGCGCAGTATTGGACGCGTCAGACAATGGACCGTCTGTATAAAGCCACGCCCGACGGCTACTGCGGCGACGAAGACAACGGTCAGACTTCCGCATGGTATGTATTCTCGGCTCTGGGATTCTATCCCGTCTGCCCGGCATCGGATCAGTACGTCCTGGGCTCTCCTCTCTTCCGGGAAGCTACCGTGAATCTGCCTAACGGAAAGAAGATCGAAATCGCGACCGCCAACAACTCCAAGGACCATCCATACGTGAAGAGCGTGAGGATAAACGGCCGCGACTATTCAAAAAACTATCTTGACTATAACGCGTTGCTAAAGGGAGCCAGAATCAACTGTGTGATGGATTCCACGCCCAATAAAGGCCGCGGAACAAAAGCTTCCGACGCACCTTATTCACTTTCAAACGAATAAACCGAACAATGAACCTAAAACTTATAACCTTACTTTCGGCTGCCGCCATTTCCGCATCGGCAGCGGCAGGACCTCATACAAAATACGTAAATCCCATAATCGGGACGAACGGCATGGGCCACACCTTTCCCGGCGCATGCGCGCCGTTCGGCATCGTGCAGCTCAGTCCGGACACGGAGAATATCCCGCATAACATCGATGGTAAATATCAGGCCAAGGCATACGAATATTGCGCCGGCTACCAGCATCGCGACCCGACTATCGTGGGGTTCAGCCATACTCATCTGAGCGGCACGGGACACTCCGACCTCGGCGATGTCATGCTCATGCCTACCACCGGCCAGCTGCACCTTCTCCCCGGCACGGCCGAAGACACCTCAAAAGGTTATCGCTCGGCCTTTTCACACGATTCCGAAAAGGCGTCTCCGGGATATTATGCTGTGAATCTTCAGGACTATGACATAGATGTCGAGCTCACGGCCACACAGCGCGTAGGAGTGCACCGCTATAAATATAATTCTCCGGCCGATTCCACCCATATCATCCTCGACATGGACCATGCCATCTACAATTACGACGGCAAGGCTCTCTGGACCTGCATTCGCGTGGAGAACCCTCGTCTGGTGACCGGTTACCGTATCACCAACGGCTGGGCCCGCACGAACTACACTTACTTCGCCATAGAATTCTCCGAGCCGATCGCCAACTATGGTTACAAGGATCTTGAGAAACCCGCCTACAACGGCTTCTGGCGCAAGTTCGACCTCGAACACAATTTCCCGGAGATCGCAGGCCGAAAAATCGTCTCATATTTTGATTTCGCGATTCCCGCCGACCGCCGCATAGAGGTCAAGGTGGCACTATCCGGAGTAAGCACCGACGGCGCCCTCAAAAACCTGAAGGCAGAGGCCGACGGCAAGAATTTCGACATGATAGCGGCCGAGACGGAGAAGGAATGGGAGAAGAATCTCGCGATCATCGACGTGGAGGGGAGCGACGACCAGAAGGCGATGCTATACACATCCCTTTACCATACCATGATCAATCCCTCGGTCTATATGGACGTCGACGGGAAATACCGCGGTCTCGACCATAACATCCATCAGGCCGACGGCTGGACCAACTATACGGTTTTCTCGATCTGGGACACTTTCCGCGCCGAGCATCCTCTGATGAATCTGCTCTTTCCCGACAAGGCAGCCGATATGGTGAAGTCGATGATGACCCACCAGCAGCAGAGCGTTCACAAGATCCTGCCGGTATGGTCGCACATGGGCAACGAGAACTGGTGCATGATCGGATATCACGGGGTGTCGGTGCTTGCCGATGCTTTCGGCAAAGGGGCGAAGATCGACGGCACGCAGGCTCTCGACGCTATGCACCGCAGCGCCACCCTCCCCTACTTCGAGGGCACGGCCGATTACATGAAATACGGATATGTGCCTTTCGACCGCAACGGGAGCGCGGTCTCGGTGACTCTCGAATACGCTTACGACGACTGGTGCGTGTTCAAGCAGGCACAGCGCGTCGGCAACAAGGCTCTTGAAACAGAATTTGCCAAAAGGGCGCGCAACTACCGCAATGTGTTCGACCCCTCGATCAAGTTCTCGCGTCCCCGCTACAAGGACGGCAGCTGGAAGGAGCCATACAGCATCATCAACACGCACGGCGAGGGATATCTCGAGGGAAACGCCATGAACTATGCGTTTTTCGTTCCCCATGATGTGAAAGGACTTATCAAGGAGATGGGCGGCGACAGGACATTCATAGCCAATATCGACCGCATCTTCGACATGGAACTTCCCGAAGAGGCTTACGCACAGACAGAGGATGTGACGAAAGAGGGCCTTATCGGCGGTTACGTCCACGGTAACGAACCGAGCCATCATATCCCCTATCTCTATGCCTGGACCTCGCAGCCCTGGAAAACGCAGGACCGCGTGAGGGAGATCATGAACAGGATGTATCGCAACAACATCGACGGTCTTTGCGGCAACGACGACTGCGGCCAGATGTCGGCATGGTATATCTTCTCGGCACTCGGCTTCTATCCCGTATGTCCGGGCACCGACCAGTATGTGATCGGAGCTCCGTATCTCCCCTATGCCGGCGTCTCGCTCCCCAACGGCAAGCGGCTTGAGATCAAGGCTCCCGGCGTAAGCGACAGGAACCGTTATATCAAATCGATAAAGTTCAACGGCAAGGTCTACGACAAATCCTATCTTACCCACAATGACCTGATGAACGGAGGAACAATCGAGTTTGAGATGGCTTCGAAGCCGAACAAAAAGAGGAATATCTCCGACACGGCACGCCCCTATTCCTTAAGTGATGAGATTTAAAATCAATCAGATAACCCATACATAAACTAAATAACTGAACTTATGAGAATATTATTGATAGCGGCCTCGCTCCTGAGCGCCGCCTCCCTCCTTGCAGCCAATCCGACAGCCCGCCCCGCGAAATATCACGCGCCGATAAAGATCGAGCGCCAGTGGCGCCACTACGATCCGGGGAAGATCAATTTCAAGATAACATCTCCCCAGACAGAGGGGGCGAAAATCTACAGCAGGATAGTGACGGATCCGGACAAGTACATCACCGACAACGCGCGTCGCGTGATCCAGACCCTCTACTTCTCTCCCTCCGACAGTATCCCGAGTATCGACACTATAATCTATATCGTGCGCTCTTTCGACGGAATATCCTACAAGAGCGGCGGCGGAAACAAAGTGCAGATCGATTACAGCACCGACTGGATCGAAAAGAGCTTTGCCGAAAACGATACCCTTAAACTCGATTACGAAACACGGGGTGTGATATATCATGAACTCACCCACGCCTTCCAGCTGGAGCCGAAAGGATGCGGCGAATATGACGGCAAGAGTCCGTACTGGGCCTTTATCGAAGGAACGGCAGACGGCGTGAGAGTGGCCTGCGGCTGCTTCGAGCAGGATTTCAACTCAAAGGACCGTCCCCGCGGCGGTTCGTGGATGAACGGCTACCGAACCTTAGGATATTTCCTTTACTGGATGCAGCTTAACAAAGACAAGGATTTTATCAAGAAATTCAACGCGACGGCTCTTCAGGTCGTTCCCTGGACTTTCGACGGAGCGATGAAGCATATTCTCGGAGACAAGCCCGAAAATACGATAGAGAATCTCTGGAATGAATACCAGATTGCCGTCGGTGACAAAAAATAATCGGATAAGACAATGAACAGAATATATTTTCCTATACTTTGCGGTTCGATCGCGCTGCTGACGCTTTCATGCGGGAGCGATAAGGATAACGGCGACACCCCGAAAGAAGATCTGACGCAATATGTCAATCCGCTTGTCGGGACATCCGGATTCGGGAATGTCTATCCGGGAGCGCAGGTTCCCTTCGGAGGCATACAGATCAGTCCTGACACCGATTTCGATGACTATGACACGGCCGCCGGTTATAAGTATGACCATCCGACGGTGTTGGGATTCAGCCTTACCCATCTGAGCGGAACCGGGATTCCGGATCTCGGGGATTTCCTCTTCATGCCCGGAACCGGAGAGCTGCATCTTCAGCCGGGAACCCATGAGAATCCCGACGAGGGCTACCGTTCGAGATATTCCCACACAAAAGAAAAAGCCTCGCCGGCATATTATTCTCTCGTGCTTGACGATTACGGCACTAAAGCCGAAATGACGGCAGGCGAGCGTGCCGGAATCCTTAGGTTCACATATCCCAAGGCCGACAACGCGTGGCTGCTTCTCGACCTGAACCACACCCTTCGCAGCAAATGCGAATGGGCGAATGTCAGAATCGAGAACGACTCTACCATCACCGGCTATAAACTTGTGAACGGCTGGGGGCCGGAACGTCATGTCTATTTTGCCGCCCGATTCTCGAGACCAATCTCCGGAGCCAGAATATATATGGATGACCAGCCCGTGATCTACAACACCAACCGCTTCCGCAGCGACCGTGAGACATACGGCAAGAATGTGAAGCTTGCCCTGGAATTTCCGGCCAAAGAAGGAGAGACAATTGAAGTGCGTATCGCCGTGTCGGGGGTAAACGCACAGGGCGCTCTTGCGAATCTCGCGGAGATTGACGGCGAATCGTTCGACAGCCTCAGGAAGCGCGGAGTTTCTAAATGGAACGATCAGCTCGCCAAATTCGAGATAGAGGGAGATAAGGAGCAGAAGGAGACCTTCTATACCTCCGTCTACCATACTTTCCTGCATCCTTTCCTCTTCGAGGATACCGACGGGAAGTATCGCGGACTTGACAAAAACATACATACGTCGCGTAATTTCCGGAATCTGACGGTCTTCTCGCTTTGGGATACCTATCGCGCCCTACATCCGCTGTTCAATCTTGTCCAGACCGACGTCCAGGCCGATATCGCCAACTCAATGCTGGCGCATTACGACCAGAGCGTGGAACGCATGTTGCCGATCTGGTCGTTCTACGGCAACGAGACATGGTGTATGATCGGCTACCATGCCGTCTCGGTGCTGGCCGACATGATCGTGAAGGATATACCGGGATTCGACAAGGAACGGGCTTTCGAGGCAATGGTGAAAACCGCAGAAAATCCCAATTATGACTGTCTTCCCGACTATATGGCAAAAGGATATGTTCCTTTTGACAAAGAGAAGGAATCGGTTTCCAAAACTCTCGAATATGCATACGACGACTATTGCATAGCGATGGCGGCGAAGAAACTCGGCAAGCAGAAGGAATACGAACGGTTTATGAAACGGGCAATGTCCTATCGCAATATCTTCGACAATACCACCGGCTATATGCGCGGCAAGGATTCCCAAGGGAACTGGCGCACGCCTTTCTCGCCGGTGGCATACGAAGGCCCGGGATCCGTTAACGGCTGGGGAGATATAACCGAGGGATTCACCGTTCAATATACCTGGTATGTGCCTCATGATGTGGCGGGACATATCGGCCTGATGGGGAAAGATCTCTACAGGCAGCGTCTTGACTCGCTCTTCAATGTCTCTCTGCCTGACGACATTCCGGGTGCTCACGACATTCAGGGCAGAATCGGTGCCTATTGGCACGGCAACGAGCCCTGTCATCAGATAAGTTACCTTTACAATTATCTTGGCGAACCGTGGAAATGCCAGCAGCGTGTCCGCGAAGTGATCGACAGGTTCTACGGTAACACCCCGGGCTCATTGAGCGGCAACGACGACTGCGGACAGATGTCGGCATGGTATATCTTCAACTGCATGGGCTTCTATCCCACTGCTCCGTCGAGCAATATATACAATATCGGTTCTCCGGCGCTCCCGAAAGTGACGATGCACATGAGCAACGGCAGGGATCTCAGGATGACAGCCGACAACTGGAGCAAGGAGAATGTATATGTCAAGGAGTTATACCTTAACGGCAAGCTGCATGACAAATCATATATCACCTATGATGACATACGCGACGGAGCCGAGCTGCGTTTCGTGATGTCGCCCGTACCGGTCAAGACCCGTGCCATCGGAAAAGACGCCATTCCCCCCTCTTTAGGGAATGCAAAATAAATGATCCTGATCAAATAGAAAATGATCCTAATAAAATTATGACTTAGAATATTAATGGGAAAACAATTTTTTTCACTCAGCTAAAAACAGAGATAAGTTATTGCAGCAAAAAAGTTATGTTTCATTAAAAAAGTTGGTTAGGCCGGAGGGTGTGTCAGAAATCTGACGCACCCTCTTCAATTTATGGCTTTCTTAGAAATAAATATTTCCTTGTAAAAAATAGTTGGGTCAGTCGTAATTCAGGGTGAAGGCTTCCTGATAGGAGATGGAAGAGCGGGTGTCTTTGTTCTTTATCCATCCTTTTTCAAGATGACTCGTACTTGAGATCTCTCCGGCGCTCATTTCAGCGAAATAATCGCATACTTTATCTATGGTTTCTCGTTCAGCCTTATTTAATACGTTATCGGTTAAATCATTATCTGTCATTTCTTTTGCTTCAAGTCTGATACCGCTCTGACCACCCGGATAGACATATTCCTCCATATTTATTCCCGGAAGTGTGCTATATAATGTTCCCCAATGCTCCGGAACAGGGCCGAATGGCAGAGCTTTATATGTGAGTCCGGTAATTCCATATCCATGCCTTTTGTAATGTATGAAATCGGCATAGAACAGGAGCTTGTTCATTTTTGTAACAAAGGTCGGCCCTATGTTTGCGATAATCATTTGCACAATATCAGCAATTTTTTCAAAGGAGACAGAGCGAAAGCCGGAATACTCAGAAGGTTGACCGACTGGATTGTAATCTCCATCGGCAGCCTCTACTTTCCTTATGATACGTAAATATTCCTGTTCGTTCATTTCGGATCTCGAAGCCTCGACAAATGACATAAAAACATCCTTTTCACGGGCCGCGATGATAGTTCTGGCATTTGAGACGCTCGGTACCTCGCCATCTTCATACATCCGGTATTGATTTATGCCAAAGCCAAGTATCTGTGACATTTTCGCCGCAGACAGGCCGTAATGTTCCCTGATGGAGGCTATTTCGTCAGGAAACGGGATGCCGTGTCTTATACGGTATTGATTATAGACCTGAAAGATATTTGCCTCATCCATCTCTGTAGTTGTCCACATTTCACCTTCTTCATCAATGATTCCGGTATGAACGTATGAGAAATCCTCTTTACGGAAAGTAACCGTCCTGATTTCCTGAAAGTACTTCTCTCCGGGTAATAATTTGTTACTGTCCATTGCTTTCATTTTTTAAGGGATAAGACATCGGATGTTCCGCCCTATGGAACGAAATACAACGCGTCCACAATCGGACCTTCAGAATAATCGTAACAGTTCAAATTCATAATAACCTCCATTCGTTGGTTAGGAGTAATTCCTAACTCAATTAGGCTATTCTGGTTTTTCTGACGGTCGTCACGAAAACGGATTCCGAAAATTTTGATCTTCAGACTAAGAAACTGTTTAAATTTCTTTCGAAAAAATTATTATAGTATTTCTTTAACTTTCCACTGATAATATTAGGCAGTATTGGCTATTAATTTTATATCATGAAACAACGTAAGACAAGAATAATCACTCAGTATGGCACTGAAGTCGAAGCCATGGCACCGTTGATACTGTCGGTGAGCAGGGCGACAGATGTGCCGGCGTTTTATTCGGAGTGGTTCTTCAATAGTCTGAAGCGCGGTTATTGCCGCTGGCGCAATTCCTTCAACGGCATCGATACTTATGTGTCGTTGAATGATGTACGATTTATTGTGTTCTGGTCGAAAAATCCGAGACCCTTAATTCCTCACTTATCCTTACTTAAAGACAAAGGCATTAACTGTTATATTCAATACACACTTAATGATTATGAGAGGGAAGGATTGGAGCCCGGTGTGCCAGGTCTGGATGAACGCATCAACTGTTTCCGGGAGCTTGTTGACATATTAGGATTCGGCAGGGTGGTCTGGAGATTTGATCCGTTGATTCTTACCGATAAAATCAGTTCCAGCAATCTGATTGATAAAATCGACAAGATAGGGAACCGACTTAATGGATATACAGAAAAGTTGGTTTTCAGTTTCGCAGATATCGCATCGTATCGTAAAGTAAAAGGCAATCTTATGTCTAAAGGCATCTCCTATATTGAATGGGATGAGAATAAAATGCATGATATCGCACGGAGAATCGAGACCGCTAATAAAACAAAAGGCTGGAATTATCGCCTTGCCTCATGCGGAGAACGAATTGATCTGACAACCTACGGCATCATCCACAACAGATGCGTAGACGATGAACTTATATCTCGCATTGCATGGAACGACACAGATTTGATGAAGTATCTTGGCATCAGGATCGGGACTATTAAGCAGAATATTTTCGGAGAATCTATTTTACCTGACGGAGCATGGGAAGTAACAGACAAACTATATGCTATACGGACATGCGGAAACCGCGACAGCGGTCAACGCAAATACTGCGGATGTATAGCATCGAAAGACATCGGTCAATACAACACCTGTCCGCATGGGTGCCTCTATTGTTATGCCAACACATCTCCCGAATCAGCCCGCATGAATTTCCTTCGGCATAAACCGGATAATGAAATAATAATTTGATAATTCTCAAGGATTCGCTGTATTTCGATGAAAATGTGTATATCTGCATATACTCCATATCCGAAACAATAGAGTATTTAGGCATTTGGGAACAGCTTTACAATCCTAATTTTAAACCCACCGAATTCGAGGGGTTTAGACAATAGGCCATATTTTTCCTGGGAGGAGCGGATTATTTAATCGGGCCGTATTTTTTGTCTTCCTTGACGGCTAAGCTGAAGTTGCGGTATAGCACGCCAACGAAACATATCCAAAGAGGGGCCGCGATATATTGCCACACGTCATGCTGGATGCCGAAGAATTTTCGACTGATCGCGAGACCAATCAAGACTGCCAGTCCTAATATCATCATCACGAGCGAGAGGTTTCTCTTTGCTTTATTTGACATAACTATATTCGTTTTAATTCAACGTTCTAATCTATTAGACGCAAAATTACAAATAAAATTTCATTTTCGGAGGGAGATGGAGAAGAGGAGTTCGCGGCCGCGGAGCTGGCGGCGGCTCTCGTAGGAGGAGAGCTGGTTATAGGTGGTGTAGTTGTAGGAGTTCTGATTGAAGATATTGGTGAGCGAGGCCGAGAATTCCACGCGTTTGTTGAGTTTGAAGATCACTTTGGTGTCGAGAAGGAAGACGTTCTTGAATCTGTCGGCGGTAAGCTCGTTGCGGTAATGCTCGCCGCTGATGTGCCACTCCCATTTGCTGTGCGGCATGATGTTGAGCAACAGTTCGTTCTCCATGCTACCGAGCCACGAGGCCTTAAGGCCGTTCATCGCGAGGCGGCTCGACGACCAACCGAAACGATAGTCAAAGCTGAGCCATCCGAGGGGCGCGCCGTTGATCTTCAATCCCGCCGACCAGGAGGTGGCGACCGAATTCACCGAACTGCGCTCCGATATCAGATGCGACTCATTGCGGCTGAACGAACTGTTTATATTCGCGCTTCCACGCATGAAATCAAGAGTCTTTCCGACGTTTCCGCTCGCCATCAGCATACGGCCGTCGCTCTTCGCCGGAGAGTATGAATAGACGATATAGTCGCCATAAAGCTGCTGGGCGAGAGTATAAGGGTTATGGCTCCATGAGTGCATGGCGAAGGCGGTGGCGAAAAGTCCGATTCTGGAATATTTGTAAGAGACGCTTGCCGAGACATTCTGCGAGGTAGAGTTGTAGAAATCATCCACCCCGCGGCGGAACGACCGATAATTGGTCATCACATACCCGGGCTGGATCATGTTCAGATTCATCGGCGACCGCCCCAGACCTCCACGCATCCCGATCGACAGGCGGTTGCTCGGCTTCCAGTTCATGCTCAATGAAGGCGAGAAATAGACCTCGCTGCGATTGGCGAGCGCCTTGTCGAAAGTATAGTGAGCGAAGCTCACGGGGGCAGAGAGCGAGAAATCGACGCGGTTGATCCAGTATTCGAATCTCGGGGTTAGGAATACGGTCAGATAGTTTGTGTTCACGACGTTGGTCATCTTATCCGACCAGTCTGACTTGTCGGTGTTTCCGGGACCACCCGCAAATCCATAAACTCCGGTTGCCTGCGAGCGCATCGTTCGGAAATATCCCTTCAGGCCACCTTCCAGACCTATGGTAACCCCTTTGAGCGTGAAGGCGTAAGCCGCGCTCTCGTTAGTGGAGAAAGCATGGTCCCTGACGCTCTGTCGAGCAAGGTCCTCTCCCATCTTGACAGAAAGCGTCTGCGGCAATGATTCCCATTCGTTTTTACTGGTGAAAGTTACAAGATGTTTCCCCTTGAAACGCTTGATGAGCTTGAAATCGTTGCCGACGAAATAGTCGGGGAACGATGCCTTCTGGTCGTTGGGCAACGAGCCTGTGACTCCAAGGCGCACATTGGCCCAGTCGATGTCTGTCTTGAGCGTATTGTTGATAAAGGCGGTCTTTTGGTTAAGCTCATAGATGAACCTGCCCGAAAGGGAATGGGAACGATCCGTGCCGTCGCGATTTTCCGACACTATCCTGTTGCCATCGTTCAGAAAATAAGTCGTCACGCCGGCAGACCGGGCCGCAACGCGGTTAAACGAATAGTCGATCTGAGTCTTGAATTCACCGCGCCCGTGTTTCCAGAGCGAATTCGTGGATAAAAGTACGGACCGATTGAAGAGCGTTCTCTTACGGCTAAGGTTAGGAACACCGGGGAGCAACACACTGACATAATGGCTGAGACTGGTTCCGCGGCGGGAAGCGAAAAAGTCGGTGGTCTGAGATGAAAGGTCCTCTCCCACGTTGTTTGTCTTGAGCGTAGTGATATTCTGGAAATTCGACATTACTGCCATAGCGAAGAGCTCACCATCCCAAATCGGAGAAAGACGGGAATCGGAGGAGTGACCTGAATCGGGATCGGACGGCAGGATGCCGTCACTCCATGATATGCCTCCGCCGGCGTCGCCATGGAAAGTCCATGTCGCTTTTGCCTTGTTCTTCAGCTTAAGGTTGATGGCGGCTTTGTCGGAAAACGATATGCCCGAAAGTACCTGCATCGGCTGATGGTTCTCCATGACCTCTACGGCGCCGACATCCTGATGGCTTATACCGTTGGTGGCTATTCCGTATTTACCGCCGAGCAGGTCGGAGCCTTCGATATAGAACTTGTTTATATCCTCGCCCTGATACTTGATCTTGCCGGATTTCTCCACATCGATTCCCGGCATACGTTTCAGCACGTCGCCGATCGAGCGGTCCTGCTTCTGAGCAAAACTGCCGACATTGTATGTTATCGTATCTCCCTGCTCTCTGATTATGTCGGCCTTGACACTCACCTCCTTCAGCAAAGTGGCGCCGGGTTCAAGCTCTACGGAGACTGGGAATGAAACGCTGTCGAGAGGCAGGGATTTCTTTGCAAAACTCATCATCGACACCTCCAGACGGCATCCCGCCACCGACGGGATCGCTATTGCAAACGATCCGTCTTTTTTCGATGTGGCATATTTCTTTATCTTACCGTCCGCCCCCTTTATGATGACGGACGCACCTGTAAGCGGCACATTATTCTCCCTGTCCACCACCTTGCCCGACACATTGACCTGAGCGAACGCCGTAGAAACGCAAAACAGAAAGAGAATATATGCGATTAACCTTTTCATAAATTGTGAGGATAGTTGGTTTCCTCTTTGTCGTTGTGTGGTACTTTTTTCTTATTACTTCCGGGTATCGGGCCTTTGCCATGCAAAGCAGCCATCCTCGCCCCGAAATTGGAATTGGCATACCTCCACCATCTGTTGAAAAATTTGTCGCGGGTAACTTCCGTCACGCCCCGTTTTTCCCTATAGCACAGAAATCCGACATCCGCCAGGCCGTTTTGCCAGAGGCCAGTTGCAATGAAATGATACATATCAAAGTTATCGCCGGCTTCGAGTATAAGACCCGGCAGCCCGCAAAGTTTCCAGGGACCATCCTGTATCGGAATCTCCGGAGCGAACCACGCCGTCCAGCGGCGACCGCGATAATCGGCCGTGGCCTTGAAGCACTGATAGCCCAGTATCTCCTTCGATTCATCGGAGATCTCCCAGACCGGTTTCTCCCAGTTTTCTTCATATCGCCAGTCCTCCATATCGAAATAGGCCGTTTCCGTAACTTTGCCTTCAGGATAATTTTTGTAAATGAAGCTGCCGTAACGGCCGCTGCGTTCGAGAGTGGTTCTGTCGTGTTCTTTCGGATCCTTCTTGAATGACGCCGCCTCCATCTGCCAGTATAGCGACGGATTGTTATACATCAGGGAGTCGCGGTTGAATCTCGGCACCGAGCAGTAACATGACTTTCCTTTCCCGACACGAAGCATCGTCTCCTCCTTGAAGTAGTTCGTCGCACGCTTAGTGGTATCCGTCACCTCAGTGCGGATATAGTGAACCTCAAGGATGGCCGGTTCGGTATCCCTCACCCAGATGTCGGCCTCGGCTCCCGCCACAGCGCCAGACAAAAACACTAAAAAGAAAAACCCTTTCATAATCCGCTTTTTAAACGACAATAACAATGTTTGCCGTAAAGTTAAAACTAATTAATTAGTTTTGCAACTAATTTAACAGTTATTTTTCAAGATCATCATGATAGTCGGTTTCGAGATAATCGTCAGAACCTTTATAATCAATATTATTAAGTACATGACAAAAATTTGAAGACATCGAATTTAGGGGTGTAAGACGGAC
>CAJTYD010000034.1 GCA_910583775.1 uncultured Muribaculaceae bacterium
GTTGATAGCGGAAGTCGAGCGAGTTAAAAAGGAATGGGAAGAAACAAGATGAGACTCACAACGACAAAGTGACCGATGTCATTCCTATGAATTTGAATATCCATATTTGCACCATATAGCACTAAAGCGTTGACAATCAAATATGGTTAGATATGAGGAAGATACAAGTTATCCCTTGATTCATAAACATACAATCCATGTAAATGGAATGTGGCTCTGCGAGTCGCATTCCATTTCCTTTTTGTCTTTTTTCATCATAATAGATGAAATTTGATTTATTTTCGTTTATTTGCACCATATTTGGAATGTATCCTATTATACGGCAAGGGGGGTATTATGTAGCAGTCTCTGTCTATCTTCGGATGCGAAAATGTCGATAGATTTGCGCGAATCAGTATTGTAGAATATCTTTGCAAATAAAAGATATGTATGCCATGGCAGAAGATAAAAACAAAAAAGGCGCGGAGTTGGTGGTTTGCGTGTTTGATAGCACCAACGATATGGGTGTGGTGAATTATAATCCGACATCACAGACAGTCAATCGCGATGACCTGACCCCGGGCATGACGATTCTCGATGCAAATGTGCGCGATGTTTCCGACTCGGAGGTCACGATTGAGTGGCGCGGGCATACGCTCGAGGTCAAGCTTGACGGCGGCTGGGAAAAATACAGCTATCTTCTCGACAATCAATATGTCTGCAAAGAGGAAGGCATCAAGGTATGCTACCGTAGCATCATTCCCGACTTAGACATAAACGTTCAGATTGAACTCATCCGGAACATGGCTCAGGACGATCCCGAAACCGCGAAATTGCGGAATCAGGTGCTGGAAAAACTTAACGAGACCAAAGATTTCTCCGACTCCGGGATGTGGATTGCCCGCGCTGTTCTCAACAGCACCGACGATTGGTCGTCATTTGCCATGATAAACCGCCGGACGTTCAACATGTACATGCGGACAAATCGGATAAAGCTACCTATAACCGACACTGGCTGGAAATGGCTTAAGATCGCCTGCCTGTTCGGCAACGCATTCGATTCCGAGGATTACGACCACACGGTTTCGCCGGGTATCTCTGCAGCAGTAATTACGGGGACATTGGCAGGTGTTAATGATGCCAAAGAAATCTTCAAATATATGAAACGGCGTGTATCTGCCGGACTGGAAGAAGTCATGAGAGGGTTCATCGATCCGCTTCCAACCGTGGCGAAACACATTGTCCGAGAAGTGGAGAAAATCAGCTCAGGTAACGCCTATAAGATCTGTGATGGGGAAGACAAAACGCAGTTGGACTGGGACAAAACGATTGAGAAGGATCTTCTCGACATGATTGAAGAAGAGATGAGCAAAGACAGGGCATTGGACGATCGCATGAAATCCGCGTTATTCTATCTGCAGAGGCGCTTGCCGGAGAACAGGCCCATCTCCGACAATAAGAACCTGATTAAGCTGACGTGCTACAAGGCTCTACTTAAACGCGTCAAGGCGGAGAGAGTTCCGGTCCGGAATATGATTACCTCCGTGATGTGGTGAGCTCATTCTGCGCCCTACATGGCTACTATGCTGACCTTAAATTATTAAGGTAGACAGACTCAGAGTATCTGCTGAATAGTTGACAAGTCCATTGCCAACTGCAAATTCCTATCCGCAAATACATAGTTACACCGTACAACACTAAGAAACTGTTTAAATTTTTTTCAAAGGATTTTGAGAAGATTTTTGAGCTGTTTTTGCAAGTTGAGAAAGGAGAAACCTTTCGGTTTCGACTACCGAAACTTGGCGGAAACAGCCAAAAAGATTCTTAAAAGTCTTGAAAGAGAAGCTATAATAAAATTTCCGAAATAAATTTAAACAGTTTCTAAAATATTGATACTCAAATATGGTTAGATTTTAGAGTAAAAAAATTACCGCTTTGATGCAAGATTTCAGATATAACAGGATTTGATAAGACAGAACAACCAAACAACAATAAACAATATGACAAAAAGACACATTTTATTATCCTTCTTCGGACTGGCTCTATCCGTGAGCCTTCAGTCTTGCATCAACAATGATGACGAGTCTCTGGAATTACAGACACCTACGGCTCTTGTCACGGTGATCCCGAATGCCGACGGCAGCTTTGTCATGCAGCTTGACGACAACACTCAGTTAATTCCAAGCAATATCAAGGTCTCTCCTTTCGGAAAAAAAGAAGTCCGGGCCCTTGTCAATTACACGGAATCAGAGGTATCTGCTCAAGGATACGCCTTCAAGAATGTAAACATCAACTGGCTTGACAGTATACGGACTAAACTACCGGTAAAAGATCTGGGGGAAATGAATGATGAAAAATATGGCAACGATCCGGTTGATATAGTGCAAGACTGGGTGACAGTAGCAGAAGACGGGTATCTGACGCTGCGAATCCGCGCCCTATGGGGATCTCCCTATAATTCACATAATCTTAACCTGATCACGGGGACTAATCCGGAAGATCCATATGAGCTTGAACTAAGACATGATGCAAACGGAGATAACGGCGGCAGCTGGGGTGACGCTCTGATTGCATTCAACCTCAACAACCTTCCAAAAACAAACTCTGACGTAGAGAAAATTAAGTTAAAATGGAAATCATTCTCAGGAGAAAAGACCACTCAGTTCGATATAAAAATGCGTCCTGAAGTGCAATAAACGGCATCCTGTGGAAACCAAGAGCTTTCTCCGTTATATATAATAAAGTAATATCCGCGAAAACTTGGCAGGGAGACACGGATGGAGATCCGTGTCTCGTTGCCTTTCTTAGAAAAGGTGGTATCGACAGAAACTGATAATGAGCTTCAGCTTTTACGCCTTGTCAGACAAGGCGACGCCATGGCTATGAGAACGGTATATTCAACATATATTCGTTATCTCACAGCCATTTGTTCTCGTTATATTGCAAATAATGAGGATGTGAAAGATGTGCTTCAAGACAGTTTCATGAAAATTTTTTCAGGTATCGTCTCATTTGAATATCGAGGAGAGGGCTCATTGAAAGGATGGATAACAAAAATAACAGTCAATGAGACTTTAAAATTTCTCAATAGAAACAATCGCTTTGAATTCGTAAATATTTCAGAACAGGAACATGACCAGGCCGAAGAGGAGCCGGATGTCGATGCATTGCCTTCTTCTGTTTTATTCAAGCTCATACGAGAACTTCCCGACGGATACCGGACAATATTCAACTTATATGTCATAGAAAACAAAAGCCATAAGGAAATTGCAAAACTGCTCAACATAAAAGAAAGCACTTCAGCCTCACAGCTGCACAGGGCCAAATCGATTCTGGCCAAAAAGATCAGACATTATAACTCTCTTAACACCCGTACATTATGAAAGAAGATTGGCTAAATAAAGTCCGGGAGCGAATGACGGACTATGAAATTGACGAGCCGGAAAATCTATGGGAAAACATAGAAGCCAGACGAACAGCAACCTCATTCTCAGCTCCTAAATCAGGAGAATTAAAAAAATGGATGAGAAAGAGCATCGCGGCCGCCGTTATTGCAACGTTAGTTTCAACCGGTATCTATTTTGTCTACGTAATTCAGGATTTTCCCAAAACAAACCATTTATCTACAGCTCCAGACAAATCAATAAAAGAAACCGCTGCAAACCACCAGGAGAATTTACCCGGGATCAAGCTATCAAAGAATTTAATCGCCGGCAACACCTTAGTCGCCAATGTTTCTCCAGCCGGCTGTTTCGCCCCCGCAACCGAAAGCAGTCCCCGGGATTACGAGAGCAGTCAGTCGGAAATCCGCGGCGAACTTTCGGTAGAGGAAAAAGAACAGGTTAAAACTCATAATCTCCCTGAAGAAGCTCCTGTTCCGAAAAAAGAATGGACATATCCGACGAGAGAAAATAATCAAATCGTTTCCATACATCCCACGGAAACGAAATCGAATAATATTTCGGTATCTGTATTCAGCTCAGGGGGAACCGGATCGGTATTGAATTCAAATACCAGAATTGATCCTTGTGTCGCCGGTCTGGGTTCCAACAACTCAGACTGGAAAGACAGTCCCATGTTAGGAATACTTTTATACAATAAAGGCAAAGAAATCAAAACCGACATTAAACATCGCCTCCCCATACGGGCCGGGATTTCATTTACTTATAATCTAACCGACAGATTCGCTCTGGAAAGCGGGTTATGTTACACCAATCTCACCTCGGATATAAAGAATGGAAGCGACGACCATTATTATATCGGAGAACAGACATTGCATTATATCGGTATTCCCCTCAATCTGAAATACCGTTTTTTTTCGTGGAAAAGAATTGAGTTATACAGTTCGATCGGAGCTCTTGCCGAGAAATGCGTCTCGGCAAAACTTCATAAAGAATTCATACTTGACCATCAGAATAAAGGAGAGGAATCAGAAAAACTCTCTGAAAAACCGATGCAATGGGCCGCGAATGTCTCCGTAGGAGTGCAATGCAATATTATTAACTCAATGGGTATATTCGCAGAACCGGGAATAAGCTATTATTTCAATGACGGAACAGACCTCCAGACTATCTATAAAGAAAAGCCATTAAACTTCAACCTGAATCTGGGCATAAGATTTACTTTTGGCAAATAATCCGATATGAAATCCCATATTCTTACTGGAAATGCGTGCCTTCTTCTTTATTTTCATCCCCTCCCTCTTCAAAACAATTGATTTGGGAGGTTCAAAATAGCGAACTGTGATATTTTGGTGTATCCACCGCTAATGAGCTATGACAATTAACAAAAAACAATATAATGATATGACTAAGTTTTAGCGCGGAATCGGTAGGCCTTGGGACTCATGCCCATCACTTTTGAGAACCGGCGCGAGAAATAATACTGATCCTCAAACCCTAATTTCGAACAGATCTGATTGATTTTCATATCGGTGGCATCAAGCATTCCACACGCTTTCTTGATTTTCAGCAATATGAAGTAATTGAGCGGAGAATAACCGATTTTCCGCCTGAAGAGAGTCGATAGACGCGATGGAGACAAATTCACAAATTCACAGATATTTTTCAGAGTTATTTGCCGCTCCAGGTTTTCCTCAAGATAATGAACCGCCATCGACACAGCATCATCGCTTTCAAGATTTCCGACTGCCTCGCGATATTGCTGCATATAACGCAGCGAAGCGAGATAATGCTGAAATGTTGCCATGGCGTATCTCAGGTTTTCTATAGCGTATGAATGGTTGAGTGTGTGGAATATTTCCTCGAACAGACCGAGACGGTTTTTTATTCTTGATTCCTTATTCGGCCTTACATCCTTAGGAGAAAGACTGTCCATAGCGTAAAACCGCGCTAACGATCCTCGGAAATGTATCCAATAGATCGACCAAGGCTCTTTCTCATCGGCTGCATATTCATGGGCCATTCCGGCAGGCAGAATGAAGTATTGGTCTTTGGTCACTTCATATTTCTTACCATCTATCAAATACCAACCCTTGCCGTCAATGCAATAAATGAATACATATTCGCTGATTGCGATCTCCCTTTTTCTATAATGAAATTTCGCCTTTGGATAGTAGCCTATGTCCGTTATGAAAACGGAAGAGGCCACAGGATCATCCTCGATATTCCTGATCACCGCCTGGGGAAGGACAATGGACAACTCTCCTTTGAAACCGTCTTTCAACTTCATATCATGATTTCTTTTATGCAAATATAACTAAACAAATTTAAAATCCCTTATGGGAAACAGTAATATTGTCCATCAAATTATGTAAAAAAGTCATTTTATCGCAAAAGGAAACATGATAATTTTGCAAATGAAAGATAAACGCATTTTCTTACGATAAAATGAGAAACAAGCTCTAAAGTGAAACATCCACAAACCGACTAACCAAACACCAATGGAAAAATTCAACAAAGGTTTTATTTATTTTATATGTCTGGTCTCGGCCATGGGCGGACTGCTCTTCGGCTACGAATGAGTGGTGATCGGAGGCGCCAAACCCTTCTATGAAGTATTCTTCGGAATAGAAAACTCACCTGAGCAACAGGGTCTGGCAATGAGTATCGCTCTTGCGGGCTGTCTTGTCGGCGCGATGGTTTCGGGCTCGCTGGCCGACCGGCTTGGCAGAAAGCCTCTCTTTCTGCTTTCCGCCTTAATATTCCTGATATCAGCCTACGCCACAGGGGTGTTCAACATATTTGATTATTTCCTGGCCGCACGTTTTGTCGGAGGCATAGCCATCGGCATCGCATCGGGTCTTTCACCAATGTATATTTCCGAGATCGCCCCCAGTAAGACAAGGGGTAAACTTGTATCCCTGAACCAACTCACAATAGTCTTAGGCATTCTCGGAGCCCAGATCGTAAACTATCTTATCGCCGATCCGATGCCGGAGGGAATGCTTCTTCCCTCTCCCGAATCATGGAACGTGCGGATGGTCTGGCGATGGATGTTCTGGAGCGCGGCCTTCCCCGCGGCTGCGTTTCTTATCCTTGCATGCTTCATCCCCGAAAGTCCGCGTTGGCTCGCCTTGAAAAGCAGGGATGCAAAGGCAAAAGAGATTCTCGCCAGAATCGGAGGCGAAAGATATGCCGAATCAGAGGTTATCGAAGTCAAGGCGGCAGAAAAGAATCGCAAAAAGGCCGCCGGACTCCGTATGCTGTTCAGCAAGCCTTTCCGCCCGGTTCTTATAATTGGAATCGTGATTGCCGTATTCCAGCAATGGTGCGGCACGAACGTGATCTTCAACTATGCCCAGGAAATATTCTCAGGCGCCGGCTACGACCTCGGGGAGATGCTTTTCAATATCGTCCTCACCGGCATCACAAATGTGATATTCACCTTCGTGGCCATATATACCGTAGTCCGACTCGGACGAAAGAAACTGATGCTTATAGGAGCGGGCGCACTGGCGATAATATATACCATTCTGGGAACCAGCTACTATTACGGCGTCACAGGCTTTTTCATGATAATACTCGTAGTAGCTGCCATAGCCTGCTACGCCATGACACTCGGCCCCGTCACCTGGGTGCTGATAGCAGAGATATTCCCCAACAGAGTCAGAGCAGTGGCCGTGGCGACCTGCACATTCGCCCTCTGGGTCGGCTCCTTCTCTCTGACGTATTCATTCCCTCTCCTAAACGCAGCCTTAGGCAGTTATGGAACATTCTGGATCTATGCCGCTATATGCGGCTTCGGATTCATTTTCTTTGCCGCGCGACTGCCTGAAACCCGGGGGAAAAGCCTAGAACAGCTCGAACAAGAGCTTGTAGAAGATGAAGACAAAGCTATTGAATCTACAATAATATGATAATATGAAAGTATCTTCTAAAATATCATTACTGATAGCCGGACTGGCGACTTTAAGCATTCCCCTTTCGGCACAATGCATCAGTCTTGCCGGAGACTGGGAGGCCAGGATTGATTCCGCGCAGCCAAAAACCGTGAAACTGCCCGGTACGCTCGACATGGCAGGTGTAGGAACACCGTCCACACTCAAACCAGCAATGGAAAAACCTCAGCTTTTGCGTCTTACCCGCAAGGTGAACTACATCGGTCCATGTACATACTCATAGACAATTGAAATCTCCAAAGAAATGTCGGACAAACCACTCCGGCTCACAATGGAGAGAGTGCTATGGAAAAGTTCCGTCAAGGTTGACGGTCGTGAGATAAATGGCAATAATATCAGCCTCAATTCTCCGCATATAGTCGAACTTCTACCTTTAAGCGCAGGCAGACATCTGATCGAGATCACGGTCGACAATCGCGCGCAACGTGATATATCCTTCAGCGATCTTTGCCATTCCTACACGAACGACACCCAGACGATTTGGAACGGCATTCTTGGAGATTTCTCCCTTTGCGCGATTCAGAAAGTCGAAATAAACAAACCTAAAGTCTATCCCGTTGTAAGAAACGGAACCATTGATGTTGTCCTTCCGGTGAGCAATCGTTCGGGACATTCCACTAAGCGCAATATCACCCTTACGGTTACTGAAAAATCATCCGGCAAAGCAGTATCCAGAAAGAATATTAGGTATTCGGCTCCCTCCGGAGATTCAAATCTCAAGACAAATATCAGGATAGATAATCCAAAACTCTGGAGCGAGTTCTCCCCTACGCTATATCGGCTTACGGTTAAAACCGATGATTCTTCGAACGCGGTGGATTTCGGAATGAGGGAAGTCCGCTCCGAAGGAAAAAGCTTTCTCGTTAACGGCAAGAAGTTTTTCTTCGAGGCACTCTCGACTGCTGCGTGTTCCCGCTTACCGGCGTCCCTCCCACCGACCGTGAAGGATGGAAAAAAGAGATGACCACCCTTAAGGAATGGGGACTCAACCATATCCGGTTCCATTCCTGGTGTCCGCCGGAGGCAGCGTTTCTTCCCGGAGAGATTAAGACCGTGGAACAGCTTTATCTCACAGGACTTCATCTGGAGCAGTACCGTCATGCTACCTATTCGCCAGTAGATTACTATGAGGAAGGTCTGCGCCGCGACCCTGACGACGTCCGCTGCAACAACGCCCTTGGCCTATGGTATATCAGAAAAGGAAGATTCGATAAAGCGGAGAAATATCTTGAAAAAGCCGTGAGGATCCTTCAGAAGCGCAATCCGAATCCATACGACGGCGAACCTGTCTATAATCTCGGACTTGCCCTGAAATATCAGGGACGTTATGACGAGGCCTACGACCGTTTTTATAAGTCTACCTGGAACGGAGCCTGGCAGGATGCGGGATATTTTGCCTGTGCGCAGATAAGCTGTCGAAGAGGCAACTTTGAAGAGGCTCTCTACGAGATTGATCGCTCACTCCTGCGCAACTGGCACAATGCTAAAGCACGCGCTCTGAAGGCTGCCATTCTCATCAAAACGTGCAGGAAAGAAGAAGCCGATAAACTCTGTATCGACTCTTTAGAGATAGACCCCTTCAATTACGGCTGTCTATTCCTGACAGACGAGACAGAGAAGATGGTGGAACTCATGCATGGAAACGCCCATAATTATGATGAGATCGCCCTCGATTTCTGTGAAGCGGGATTGTGGGATTTCGCAGAAAAGATATGGAATATAGCTATTGAAAACGGCTCGACAACACCCATGACTTTCTACTATCTCGGATATGCCTTTTTGCAGAGTGGAGATCGGGAAAAAGCCCTCAAGGCGTTTGAAAAAGGAGCCGATGAATGTCCTGATTTCGTATTCCCCAACCGTCTGGAGGCCATTCCTGCGCTTAATGCCTCTCTGGAAATGAATCCCGAAGACGCCAATTCCAACCATTATCTCGGTAATCTATATTATGACAAACGGCAATATGATCTGGCGCTTGCGCATTGGGAAGAAGCATCTCGTCTCAATCCCGATTTCCCGACGACATGGAGAAACCTTGCCCTCTTATATAATAACAAATGCAATGATTCCGCAAAAGCAGTCGAGGCCATGGAGAAAGCGTTTTCTCTCGACATGACAGACTCACGCGTTTTGATGGAATTGGATCAGCTTTACAAAAAATTACAGCGCCCGCATTATGAAAGGCTTGCCTTCCTTCAGCAATATCCTGAACTCATTGAGCAGCGCGACGATCTTATCCTTGAGGAAATAACTCTTCTCAACCAGTGCGGACGATACGAGAAAGCCAAACGGAAACTTGACGGTCATCAGTTCCATCCATGGGAAGGAGGAGAAGGGAAAGTTCCGGCTCAATACCAGATATCGCGGGTTGAACTTGCCAAACTTTCAATCTCCCGTGACAGATATGAAGAAGCGATCGGGCTTCTGAACGAATGCCTTGACTATCCTCCTCATCTTGGCGAGGGGAAACTGTTTGGAGCTCAAGAGAATGACTTCTATTATCTTCTTGGCCTCTGTCACAAGGCAATGGGTGATGATAAGACGGCACGCGAATGCTTCGAGAAGGCAACGCTCGGTCCGACAGAACCGGCAGCAGCAATGTATTACAACGACGCCAAGCCCGATAAGATCTTCTATGCAGGTCTCGCATGGAGGGCGCTTGGAAACGAAAACAAGGCCCGCTCATATTTCAACCGGCTGGTTGACTATGGGAAGCAGCATCTTCACGAGAAAGTCGTCATGGACTATTTCGCGGTGAGTCTCCCCGACCTTCAGGTCTGGGATGGAAGTCTTGACGAAATGAGCAGGATCCATTGTCTATATATGCTCGCGCTCGGCTATTGGGGCCTCGGAGACCGGGAACATAGCGACCGATATTTGCACGAGGCAGAAAAAATTAATATAAACCATCAGGGAATACAGGCATTTAATTCACTAAAAGAAGTGATGAAGTGATGAAGTGACCTGATAAAGGTTGTTTCCTCCGCATTGAATTCCCATTATAATTAAAAAAAGTCCGCTTCAACCGAAAACTGAAGCGGACTTTTCTTATAAAATCCAGAATTCAAAGAATGTGCTTATGCTCATGTTTTTCCTCTATGCTGCGGTGAACCTTATGGATTTCGTGGACCATGCAGAACGCAGCTGCAACACCGGCTGCCTGAAAAACGAGTTTGGCAATCTTTAAGCATAAATGAATGGGACAATGTCCCTCCTTGTGTGTGTTTTCCATAATAATATTTAGTTTAGTCTTTAGTCAAAAGAGGTGGTGAAAAAAAGATTCAAAAGCAATCTTCCTTTATTTCCACATCTTATAAACATCCCACACAGACCTTTGGTTTACTGACACAAAAAAGAGATACTCCTGTTGATCTCTTCTTGATTAGTTTCTTTTTAGCCAATATTTTCTCTCCCCTTCGGTCATTTTTTCTATGGCGTAGCGAAGGGTCGTACGGGACATTCCGGCATAGTGTCTGTCGAGGAACTGTATCAACAGTTCCATATCCCTCTTCCCCACCTCCCTGAGAACCCAGCCAACAGCCTTATGGATAAGGTCATGTGGATGCGGCAACAGTCTCTCCGATATCTGCAGCGCCTCGCCGAATTCTCCGTTTCTTATAAAGTAAAGAGTCGTGACTATGGCAATTCTTTGAATCCATAAACTCTCATTTTCACAAAGTTTAAACAAAACGGAACGGTCTGTTGGACTCCCGTTCCTGTCGGGATAAGAAAGCCACGGGCCGAGAATATACTGGCATGTAAGGTCTACAAGATCCCAGTTGTTTGCCTTCTCTGCGTTACGGATATAAAAGCGGGCGAGTTCCTCTCTCCTATCCGCCATGTCGGTCAACTGATGTCCTTTACCGGGCACGGCTGCCTTCATCTCCTCGACAAGCAGCAGGAATCCTGCAAGCCTTATCTCATGCCATTCGCTTGAAAGCAACCCGGAAATCTCATCCAGCGACAGGCTGAACCTGTAATCCTTGACAACTCTTCTTGTCAGAGGCACCCTTATTCCCAGGAAAAGATCTCCTTCCCCATATTCCCCTTTTCCGGTCTTGAAGAATCTTGACAGATGTTTCGCCTGTTCGAAATTCCTCATTCCTAATAGAGTTTTCTCTATATCTGAATTTTCCATAGAAATCAGAATCGTAAAACCATCTCAAGGACAAATTTGTCTCCCTGTCCCTGTGCGATATTTACATCCTTTGCATAAAAATACTTCTCATAGTTCGCCCTGATGTCGACAAACATATTTTTCGAACGGATATAGCTGATGGTTGATCCGACGGTTATTCGGTTTCTTCGGGGATCATTGGTGATGATATCGCCGGATTCGTCTTTTTTAGCCGAACTATGGTCCGTCATTCCGTCGAAACGGCCCTGAAAGGACAACCGGTTGAACAGTGCAAGCCTGATCGGCATCTTATAGTCGACAAACATGTTATAGCCATGACATGGTTTGTGGCTGTCTCCGGTGTAATGCTCATACATATACTCCCCTTCCACAAGCCAGCGATCGTTGCTCCAGCTTATGCAGCCGTCGATAAGATTCGTTCTCACCGATTCAGGATAAATCGACATGAACCCTGTGGAGAGTTTCACATTGTCGAGGGTATAGGCAGCCTTTGCTGAATAAGCGTATTCCTTGTTCCAAACAGTGTGGGAGGTGATGGTGGTGGAGTTGAAGATACCCGCCTCGAGTTGCAAGGGAATCTTATCAAAACTATATGTCACCTTGCCACCCACGGCGCGGAAATTACACATCTGTTTGCCGATGAATGATCTGTTGGCGAAGAGATATGTATGAGGAGCGCGAAAGCAATCAACGCCGAAAGGCATGCGGAACTGCCCCGCCTGGATCGACAGTCCCTTCACGATTCTCATACGGGCCCAGAAATCGAGAGGCTTGATAGAGCCTTGATCACAGAGATCGACCTGCAGAAAATAATCTATCGACTTCGCGACCCGCCCGTCTACCGAAAGACGGGCGTTTCTCACCTGAAACCGGCTTCTGCCGTCTTGAGTGGAGTATTCAAACCGAGGGCGTAACACTCCATGAATGTTCGGAACATACGAAAAATCCTTTTCTGTATTGTCGGCGGCATAGCCCGACAGCCCGGGGACTGTCAACAGGCTTAAAAGAAGAGTAGACTTCAATATATTGTTCATGTTTGATGAGAAAATAAATGGGAAACTGTTGGCTCTTTAAATACTTATGAATTTCTGAATTCCTTGGGCGACATTCCGGTGAATTTCTTGAAATATTTTCCAAAAAACGACTGCGACGGAAAATTAAGTTCATCGGCTATCTGCTGGATATTAAGATTCGATGACTTCAAAAGAACTTTAGCCTCAAGAATGACAAAGCGCTCAATCCATTCCACGGCAGTAAAACCGGTCTGCTTCTTCACAGTGCGTGAAAGATGCTTAGGCGTGACTTCAAGCTTTTCGGCATAAAAATCAAGGAAACGTTCTGTCTTGAAATGCTCCTGCGCCAGATATATAAACTGATCCGACATCCTGCCTTGATTAGAGATAATCTCTTTCCGATAAGGCATATAGCATTTATATACCTCTTTAAACACAAACGAAAGGAATGAATAGACAAGTGCCTGAGAGACAAAAGGATTATCTTTGTCAGACATCACATTCTTAACATCAGAGAAAAAGCCTGACACCTTCGCAGCCACTTCGGGAACAAGACTCACGATCGGATGCCTGTTGATAAGGGAATATAATGGAGAAGAGTTCATAAACATGAATATATTCTCCATAAACCGCTTCGACATAACGATTATCGAAGCGTTGAAATCCGGACTTATATACTTGGGAGTAAGAATCTGGGAGTTTCTTATCGTCACAAGGCTGGGAGCCGTTATCTCATGCGAGATAAGACTAAGATCGGCCTTACACTGGCCCCGGTTGACGAATATCCATGTCGAAGCAGCGAATTTCACTGGCTCGTTAAGCGAAGCAAGCATAGAAGGATTGACATTTTCAAGAATCCAGAAATCATGCTCCAGAATCTCCGAAACTGATGCAGGCAAATCTATTTTATAATTAAAAATGTAACCCATAGTCAAAGATTGCGTTTGAATGTGAATCCATTTCCCTTTAATCGAGAAAATTTTTACAAATCTACAAAATATTTTTTATTAAAAAAACGTCCTGTTTTATTTATGTCAGCATAGAGCTGGTTCATTTATATTTATTTTCAGGATGAGTTGAGAGTAGGGTTGAAAAATAATTCCATAATGTTCATAAAAAGTATAGATTTCATTATTGAAAAGTGAAATTTTTATGCGATATTTGCATTTGTGTTTAAAAGTTTCCTGCATCAAGTTTTCAGATATATGAAACCGACTAACGGCGGCCCCGGATGACAGTCTTGGATCTTTGACAACGCAACCTATTAGCCAGTAAAAACTTAGCTCCATGATGTTTTTTTAACTATCATAAACGAGTTTAAAATAGAGAAACGAAACATATCTGATACTTCTCTAAAGTTTTTATTTTGACACATTTTTTATAATTCTGAAAAATCAAACTTGATAATTTATATAAATCGATGTCACAAAAGAAATACAACTATGATGAAGTCTATGAGGCTTCATTAAAATATTTTAAGGGTGATGAACTTGCGGCCCGGGTATGGTCGAGCAAATATGCCCTGAAGGATTCAAACGGCAATATCTACGAGCTGACGCCCGATGACATGCACCATCGCATAGCGTCCGAAATAGCCCGTATAGAGCAGAAATATCCCAACCCGATGAGCGAGGAGGAGGTATTCGGCCTTATGAAAGACTTCCGCTATATCGTTCCGCAGGGCAGTCCGATGGCAGGGATCGGCAACCACAACCAGGTCGGTTCGCTGTCCAACTGCTTTGTGATAGGACTCGACGGGCATCCAGATTCATACGGAGGCATCATCCGCATCGATGAAGAACAGGTACAGCTTATGAAACGTCGCGGAGGCGTAGGCCACGACCTTTCGCACATCCGCCCCAAAGGAAGCCCCGTGAAGAACTCGGCGCTTACCTCCACCGGACTTGTGCCTTTCATGGAGCGTTACAGCAACAGCACCCGCGAAGTGGCTCAGGACGGCCGGCGCGGCGCGCTCATGATGACAGTGAGCATCAAGCATCCGGATGCCGAAAACTTTATTGACGCCAAGATGGTTGAAGGGAAAGTGACGGGCGCCAATGTATCGGTTAAGATCGACGACGAGTTCATGCGCGCCGCCACCGAAAACCGTCCGTATATCCAGCGGTTCCCCATCGGAAGCGAGAATCCTGAGGTGAAAAAGGAAACCGACGCCACCGCGTTGTGGGGAAAGATCGTTCACAACGCCTGGAAAAGCGCGGAGCCCGGAGTCCTTTTCTGGGATACGATACAAAAGGAATCAGTGCCAGACTGCTATTCCGACCTCGGTTTCGAAACCGTTTCCACAAACCCTTGCGGCGAGATTCCACTCTGCCCTTACGACAGTTGCCGTCTTGTGGCCATCAATCTTTACAGCTACGTAAAGAATCCTTTCACCGGCCATGCCGAATTTGATTTCGAGCTTTTCAGAAAGCATGTCGGGAGAGCCCAGAGGATTATGGACGACATCATCGACCTCGAGATGGAGAAGATCGACACCATCATCGAGAAAATCGAAACCGACCCGGAGACAGCCGAGGTGAAGAGCACCGAGCTTAATCTCTGGAGAAAGATAAGAACCAAGACACTCAAAGGAAGACGCACCGGATGCGGCACCACCGGCGAGGGCGATATGCTCGCAGCCCTTGGTTACAGATACGGCACCCAGGAGGCCACTCAGTTCTCCGTAGAAGTCCACAAAGCCCTTGCCCTCGCCTATTATTCGGCCTCCGTCGACATGGCGGCCGAGAGAGGAGCTTTCGAGATCTACGATGCGGAAAGAGAGAAAAACAATCCGTTCATTCTGCGCCTTAAAGAGGCAGACCCTGAACTTTACCAGAGAATGGTGAAACAGGGAAGAAGAAACATCGCGTGTCTCACCATAGCGCCGACCGGGACGACATCGATAATGACGCAGACAACTTCCGGAATCGAGCCCGTGTTTCTGCCCGTTTATAAACGTAAGAGAAAAGTCAATCCCAGTGATGAGAATGTCCGCATAGACTTTGTTGACGAAGTCGGAGATGCGTTTGAGGAATTCATCGTCTATCACCATAAATTCCTCGAATGGATGAAGATAAACGGGATCGAGAAGAAAGCCAACATGACACCCGCCGAAATCGAAGAACTCGTCATGAAATCACCCTATTACAAGGCAACAAGCAACGATGTCGACTGGATGGAGAAAGTCCGTATGCAGGGACAGGTTCAGAAATGGGTTGACCATTCGATCAGCGTGACGATAAACCTGCCCTCCGATGTCAGCGAGGAGCTTGTCGGAAATCTCTATGTCGAGGCATGGAAAGCCGGTTGCAAGGGTTGCACAGTTTACCGCGACGGATCAAGAACAGGAGTTCTCGAAGCCGTTAAAACCACGAGCGCACCCCTTATCGCCACTCCGGAACACATCATGAAGCGCCCCATTGAACTTGAGGCCGATGTGGTGCGTTTTCAAAACAACAAAGAGAAATGGATCGCTTTCGTCGGTCTGGTCGACGAGAAGCCCTATGAAATCTTTACCGGTCTTGCCGATGACGAAGACGGTATCTTCTGTCCAAAGAGCGTTACCCACGGCAAGATCATAAAGGCTGTCGATGAAGCGGGCCGCAAGCGCTATGACTTCCAGTTCATCAACAAGCGAGGCTATAAGACCACCATCGAAGGCCTCAGCGAGAAATTCAATCCGGAATTCTGGAACTATGCGAAGCTCATTTCGGGTGTTTTGAGATATGGTATGCCCATCGACCAGGTGCTGAAGCTTGTAGGGGGTCTCGAACTTGACTCCACAAACATCAACACATGGAAAAACGGAGTGGAGCGCGCCTTGAAGAAATATTTGCCGAACGGCACAGAGGCTACCGGTCAGAAATGTCCGAAATGCGGTGCTGAAACGTTAATATATCAGGAGGGTTGTCTTATCTGTACCTCCTGCGGATCCTCGAGATGCGGATAATGAATTATCCACGCTTCGGAATACAATTTTAATTAACTAAATAAATTCTGCATGAAAGTTACCTTAAACATCAACTACCACACCAACTGGGGAGAATCCCTGTTTGTCGTAGGCACGATTCCCGAACTCGGGAACGGAGATGTGACCAAGGCAGTCGAGATGAATCTTGTGAGTCCCGACACATGGCAACTATCTTTGGATCTTAACCGTGCTCCGGGAGACTTCGACTATTCCTTTATAGTCAAGGCTCCCGAGCGGGCATGGCGTTTTGAATGGGGATTGCCCCACAGATTTGTTTCAGGAGAAGGCATCGACACCTATACCATCTTCGATGCCTGGCACGATCTTCCCCAGGATAAGCCGTTTTATTCATCGGCGTTCACCGAGGGAATGCTGCGCCGTCCATATCGCGACCAGCCTCTGAAATCACGTCCCGGCACGCTCACTTTCCGCATCGAGGCTCCGATGATACGTCCCGACGAGGTTCTTGCGGTCTGCGGCGAGGGAGACACTCTCGGAAACTGGGAACCCTCACAGGCTCTTGTCCTCAACGACGCCCATTTCCCGACGTGGGAGATCAATCTTCCCCTCGACTCCCTGAAAATTCCCTTTGAATATAAATTCATTATCCTCGACAGAGAGAGCAAACAGGCGAAAGGATGGGAGGCAATCAACAACCGCATTTACGGAATTCCCGACAACAGCAAGGACGAGCAGATTGTCATCGACGGTATTCGCTTCGCCAATCCGTGTGAAAACTGGAAAGGGGCCGGCACGGCCATTCCGGTATTCTCCATCCGAAGTGAATCCGATTTCGGCGTCGGCGATTTCACCGACCTGAAGAAGATGGTCGACTGGTGTAAGAAAACGGGACAGAAGATCCTTCAGATCCTGCCCATCAACGACACCACAATGACCGGCACCTGGCTCGACTCATATCCCTACAAGGCCAACTCCACCTTTGCCCTCCATCCTATGTATATCAACCCCTGGGAGGTAGGCACGCTGAAGGACGCCAAAAGAAGAGAACATTATTCCCGTCTTGCCTCCGAACTCAACTCCCTTTCTCAGATCGACTATGAAAGAGTGAATCAGGCAAAGCAGGAATACCTCCATGAGATATTCGAAGAGACAGGCGCTGCAACCTTGTCTTCGAATGAATTCAAGAAGTATCTAAGCCATAATGAAAGCTGGCTCAAGCCCTACGCCGCCTGGATGGTTCTTCGCGAAATGTATCACACCCCCGACAACAACCTCTGGGGCGAGTATGCACGCTATGACAGAAACAAGATTGAGAAACTGATTTGCGAAAAGCAGAAAGAGATCGACTATCAGTATTATGTCCAGTATCATCTTGACCGTCAGCTTCGCGACGTCAGGGATTACGGACATTCCCACGGCGTGGTCCTCAAGGGCGACATTCCAATCGGGATCAGTCGTTTCAGCGTAGATGCCTGGATGTATCCCGAGCTCTTCAATATGGACTGCCAGGCGGGCGCGCCGCCGGATGATTTCTCAGTGCTTGGCCAGAACTGGGGATTCCCGACCTACAATTGGGAGAATATGGCTAAAGACGGATTCCGCTGGTGGAAAAACCGGTTTATAAAAATGGCCGAATATTTCGACGCCTACCGGATAGACCACATACTCGGATTTTTCCGTATCTGGCAGATTCCTATGGATGCCATCCACGGTCTTCTCGGCTATTTCAATCCGGCGCTCCCCTTCTCTCCCGACGAGCTCAGGAACAACTATGATTTCTGGATCAACCCGGATGTACAGACCAAACCTCTCATCCTTGACTGGATGCTTGACGATTTCTTCGGCGAATACAAAGAAGAGGTAAAGGCAAAATATCTCGATCATGTGGGAGGCGACAGATTCTGTCTTAAAGACTTTATCAACACGCAGCAGAAAGTAGTCGAATATTTCGCAGACGCGGAGAAAGATGAAAAGACAAGCCGCATCATCAACGCCCTGCTTGGAATTATCGATGATGTTCTCTTCATAGAGGATCCCTATCAGAAGGGACATTATCATCCGCGCATAGCAGCTCAATACACCTATCAGTTCAGAGTTCTGACAGATTATGAGAAATGGTGTTTCAACCGTCTCTACAACGACTTCTTCTACCATCGTCACAACGACTTCTGGTATGGCAAGGCAATGTGGAAACTTCCGCCGCTTCTCGATGCTACTTCTATGCTCACATGCTCCGAAGACCTCGGCATGATCCCAGATTGCGTTCCGGCTGTAATCAACCAGCTAAAGATTCTGTCGCTTGAAATCGAGAGAATGCCCAAAGATCCCAGGCTTGAGTTTGGCGACACATGGCATTATCCCTACTATTCGGTCTGCACCACCTCGACCCACGACATGGGAGGCATCCGCGCATGGTGGGAAAGCGACCACGCGATGGCACAGCGGTTCTTCAATCATATCCTGCACGAGGGGGGTGAGGCTCCTTATTTTGCTGAGCCCTGGATATGCGACAAGATCATTGAGCTGCAGCTTAAGAGCCCGTCGATGCTCTGCATCCTCCCGCTTCAGGACTGGCTCTCCGTCGACGGCAATCTACGCAGGCAGAACCCTGCGGAAGAGCAGATCAACGAACCCGCCAATTCACGCCACTACTGGCGTTACCGCATGCATCTCTCGATCGAGCAGCTTATGAACGCGGATTCATTCAATGCAGCGATGCTCGACCGCATCCAGTCGTCCAACCGATAGGAGTTCTTCTCAATATAACGAGAGGCGCCGGGAAATCTTTCCGACGCCTCTCAATTTTATGTAGATCGACTTTTATGAAAGCAATCAGCTGTTGAAAAGACGGTCGATGCGCGATTCATCGAGTATGCAGAAAACAGGATTGCCATTTGGAGTCGTTGCCGGGTCCGGAAGGGTGAAAAGTTCTCCGACAAGATGCTCCATCTCGGCCACCGACAGTCTGACGCCGCCGGTAATGGCCGAAGAGCGGGCCATCAGCAAGGCAGCGTTCTCAAGGATGCCGCTCTCCCCTCTTCCGTCATTGCCATAATTGCCCGAATCCTCACTGACCGAATCAAGAATCCGAAGCACTATGTCCTTGCTGTCGGCATTCTTAAGCATGGCGGGGACGGCTACGACGCTCCAGTTGTTTTCAGACTCATACTCGAGCTCAAATCCCATTCTCTTAAGGTCATCCTCGATCTCCATAAGCGAATGCCGCTGTGTCTCGTCGAGAGATATGCTCTCGGGGAACATCACCCTCTGCGATATCACTTCCATATTCGACATGCGCCTGATGTAATCCTCATAAAGCACCTTCACATGGGCTCTGTGCTGATCAATGAGAAGGAGGCCTTCGCGGGAAGGAGTAACGATATATTTCCCTGCATACTGCAGACATATCGGCGCCACGGTCTCCTTCTTCTCATCAGAAAAAAGATCCGCTTCATCCTCTGTCGGAGCGACCGCCGGCGCTACCGATGAAGAAGTTCCCCCTTTGTTACTGTTAAACTCCTCATAGAGCTGCTCCCAATTTGAAGCCCCGCGTGAAGAGGAATGGCTTTCGAATTTAAAGGGATTGTAATTTGCACTTATATTCAATTCAGGGGCTTTAGGCAACTCCCCCTCCGGAAGAGGATGCACGGGAATGGCGTCAGAAGTGAAATCTATCGAAGGGACGGCAGAAAACTTACCGAGAGCAGCCTTTACTGCCGCAACCAGAATCGGCCAGATCTGCTGCTCGTATTCAAATTTCACATCATCCTTTGTCGGACTTCGGTTGACGTCAACATTCGCCGGGTCGACCGTAAATTTCAAGAAATAGCATGGTTGGGTATCGGAGGCTATCAACGACTCATAGCACGACAATATAGCCTTATGAAAATATGGGTGACGCATATTGCGCCCGTTGGCAATCAGGAACTGCAAGGGATTTCTGCGTCTGGCAAACTCAGGCCGTGAAACAAATCCCTCTATCTTTACCAGCGATGTGTCTACCTCAACGGGCAAAAGCTGAGTGTCGAGATTCGATTTCCAGATATCCACGATTCTCTGTTTAAGACCGGCTTTCCTCAGATCTATGTTTTTAGAGCCTGTGTCTATGCTGAGCCTTATATGATTGTTGACAAGAGCCAGACGCTCGAATTCCCTCATTATTCTGGCGAGCTCTACATTGTCGGATTTCAGGAATTTTCTTCGGGCAGGCACATTAAAGAATAGTTTTCTGACCGTAATCACTGTTCCCTTCTCGCAGACGCATGGCTCCTGGCATTCAACATTGGAACCGGAGATAATAAGATGGGTTCCCATTGCGTCCTCCTCCCTGCGGGTTCTGACGTCAACCTCGGAGATAGCACAGATCGAAGGGAGGGCTTCGCCGCGGAATCCCATGGTAGAAAGCTTGAAAAGATCATCGGCGCTCCTTATCTTGGAGGTGGCATGACGCTCGAATGCCATTCGCGCATCCGTTTCCGACATACCTACGCCGTTGTCGATGACTTGTATCATGGTCTTCCCTGCATCCTTGATTACAATCCGGATGTCGGAGGCGCCGGCATCAGCGGCATTTTCCACAAGCTCCTTGATTGCAGACGCAGGATATTGTATCACTTCTCCGGCAGCAATCTGGTTGGCTACAGAGTCAGGTAATAGTCTTATTATATTATACATGTATTCCAATTCTTATAAAGCTGGGGGCATGCCGGCATTCATTTCGCAAAAGGCGATTTCGGACTGTTCCGCATCACCGGAGCCTCGTTGAAATATCTTTCAAGCTCTTCGGGAATTTCTCCGAGATCATCGATCCAGTGCCATCTGTCGCCATACCATTCACGCTTCGGACGTAACGCCTCGAACCACTTGAAACCCGGAAGGAACTGCTGGTCTCTCTTCACAAGATATATCGGAGTGACTGATCCCGTTACTGAAGGCCACATCTTGAGGCGGTCCATTTTCCGGCCTTCCATATCTATGGTAAGGAATGAACTTTCAGCATGCACAAGCCTGTTATAGGTGGAGTCGTTTTCCATAGGCAGGAAAATTGTCTCTACATTTCCGTCAACAAAAAGATGTCTGAGCTCATTGTTCTCGAAATAAGCCTTGAGAACTTTTCCCGACATCTGGTTATAGAAATTCTCGTCTATATATTCGGCTACGAAACCGCTTTCGGGAAGATGGGCCCAGTCTGCCACGGAATCGTTGAAATGGACATTAATCTTTCCTCCGTAAACCTGACGTTCGCCACTCCAGACCACAGGTTTCCTTATCAGGAAAAGCATCGAATCATATTCCTGATAAATCATCGTGTCGGCGATTCCCTGGAGATCCTGGTTGAAGAATCTTGCCCTTCCTACAGCCTTGGCAACATGGAATTCCTTGGGCACCATATATGCGGAGTCTCTTCCGAGTCTGTCGATCCTTAACCCCGGTATCCGCTTCAGAGAATCCTTCTGCTCAGGAGTAAGATTCTCTAACTCTGTCGGTATCGATATATCAGGCACGCCTTGCAACGTTTTCAACTCATGTTTTCGGGGGCTTGAAACACTGTCGGCTGTTTCAGACACACTGCCGTTTCCCGTCTTCCCTGATGCAAGTTCGTTTTCCAGAGCCTCCTTCCGGTCTTCTCCTTTCCCCGATTCAGATTTTGCATCTTTAGGCGAAGGCTGTTCGGAATGCATTCCACCTCCTTTCTTGTCGGATGAAGACAGATGCGGGACAGAAGCATCTGCCGGCGGAGCAACCGGCGAGTCATCGCCCGGCACGTCGGGTTGTCCGTTCCCTTTGCCTAATCCAGTCAGAGAAATAAGTCCGGCGGTACCGGGCATAGGGAATTTATAAGGAAGCGTCGAGAGGTCGAGGATCAGATCGGCAGCAACCTGTTCGAGCGAAGTGTAGCCGTTGAGCCGCAGTCGGGTTGCCGCCGACCATTCATGCGCGAGACTGTCGGGCCATACATCTTCAACTCTTATGGAAGTCAGGATGGTGTCGGCACGCAAAAAAAGAGTATCCGGACGAGAGTATTCAAGAAGAAGAGGATAATCCGTCGAATAAGCTCTCTGCAGCGAATCGTTATATTCGCCGAAACCTCCGATAAGCGTCACTTTTCTCGCCGTGTCGGTCAGTACCATAGGCTGTCCCTTCTTCAGGACATCCTTGAACATATAGGCACGGCTTGTTCTTTTAGCCTTGTCATAGATTATAGAATCCCCTTCAAGAGTGATGATGTTGTTTGAGGTGTCGCGGTGGATGATGGTGGAACGTGCCCTCAGAACGGCATTGTCAGTCATCGTGTTATATTCTCCGGAAGTAGTGAGGATCGTATCGTTTTCCCCCTCTATTCTCGTCTGGGTGTTTATGTCGGCTATATGGGTCTCGGTGTTATAATCGAGTTCCTCGGTAAACATCCTGAATCCGTCCTTACTGTTGGTCATCACCACCTCGTCGCGGAAACGGGCCTCTTTTGTGGCCGGAGAATACTCCCCGTAGGTTGATGTGAGCACATTCACGCCGTCTTCGAGCTTGCCGCCGCGGGTATACCATCCCAATTCCTGATTGAGGTCGTAATCAAGACTGTCGGTGGTCAATGTCACCTTAGGATCCTTCATGATCACGTTCCTTTGCGACGGGCCGTCAGTGAGGATGGCATGCTTCTCAAGACCGTCGAAATACAGTTTGTCGGCATATACAAACAGAGTGTCGCCCTGCTGCATCACAACATGTCCGAAAGCGTCAAGCGAATTCTTCTCAGGAAAATAGTATGCCGAATCGCAAAACATCCACATAGATCCCTGGCGAAATTTGACGTTACCCTTTACAATCTGTTTCTCCTCAGGATCGTATGATGAAGGACGATAAAGACTGTCGGCATTCTCGAGAAAGACCTTGTCGTCCTGAAACCGGTTGACATCCGGAATCGTAGGCTTTATAGGCTTAGTAGGAGTCGGACGGGTATAAACCTCCTTTTTCTCGACCTGCTTTTTTTTCTGATTCTGAGCGTGTATTGAGCTTATAATAGAGAATGCTCCCGACAGCGCAATGGCTGTCAGGAGAAACAATAACATTCGCGGAGTAAACGATTTTCTATTCATTATCGAAACGCAATGATCCGAAACTAACAGCCTGTCTGTCTAACGACAGGCTTTGGCCATCCCCTCTTTATTTAGCGGGATTCTTAAGCCAGCCGTCATATCTGAAGTCGCAGTTTTCCCAACCTTCGGCAATCTGCACGTATGTATCCTTTATCTTATTCTCGACCCATTCCTTAAGGATCTTCTGCTTCTGGTGCTGCTCGTACATCTGCTTGATGAGGTTGAAGTCGTCAGAAAGGTTGGCCTTGTGACCCTCGTATCTTGCCGTAAGCTTGACAATGGCAACAATATCCTTGTTCTTTTTCACATCTTTCATGATGAATGCCTCGGAGACATCGCCCGGCTGCATCAGTTCTATCCTTTTTGCGACCTCCACAGGAAGCTGCTGCATCTCGAAACGCGAGCTGCCTGTCTCGGGATTCATCATGATTCCCTTGTTGTTCTTAGTGTCCTTGTCCTGCGAAACCCAGCGGGCCGCGTCCTCGAAGGTGAATTTATCCGCCATGATCTCTTTGCGCAACGAATCGAGCTTTACGGCGGCATCCTTAAGGTCTTTGTCGTTAACCTTGGGATTAAGAAGGATATGACGGACGTTGACGCGGTCGCCTCTCTTCTCTATAAGCTGGATTATATGGTATCCGTATTCTGTCTCGACTATTCTGGAAACCTTCTTGGGGTCGTTGAGATTGAAGGCGACATTACTGAATTCCGGCACAAAGTCGGCGCGCGACCTGAAGCCCAGTTCTCCCCCCTGCATCGCAGACCCGTCGTCCTCGCTATACATGATGGCGAGAGTGGAGAATTCCGACTCACCCTTGTTCACCCTGTCGGCATAATCGCGAAGACGCGCCTTCACGTCTTCGATCTCCTGGGGTGGAATAGCTGGATTAACCGAAATGATCTTCGCCTCGACCTGCATGGGCACATACGGGATGCTGTCTTCGGGAAGTGTATTGAAATATTTCCTGACGTCGTTAGGCGTGGACTTTACATCTCCGGTGATCTTGCGCTGAACCTGCTCGATGATCATCTGATTTCTGATCATGTCGACAAGCTGCTCGCGAAGCAAAGGAAGCGGCTTGCGGAAATATTCCTCCACCTTTTCCTTAGAGCCGAGATTCTCTATAAAGAAGTTGATTCTGGAATCAACGCCTGCCTGGACCTGGCTCTCCTGAGCCGTGATGGTGTCGATCTTACCTTGATGAAGATACAGTTTCTGCACCGCAAGCATCTCCGGAATCACGCAATAAGGATTTCCGACGATATTGTTGCGCTCCTGTGCATATTGTTCCTCGATTTCGGAACGGAAAATAGGCTCGTCGCCCACGATCCAGGCCACTTCGTCAACAACATTCTTTTTCTGCGGAGCAGCTATGGCGCATACAGCGGTCAGAGCCGCCGCCGCCACCCAGATCTTTCTATACTGAATTTTCATCTTTATTTCAATTATTTCTTTTTTCTGTTTTTTTGTTCATCCGTTTTCCGAGCCGGAGATTTCTTCATTTTTCCGGTGATCGGATCATACAGCTCCCCTTTCAGTGAACCTTCCGACATTTTCTCCCTATAGATCTCCTTTATAAGGTTGTTTCTCGACTCTACAAAACGGCCGTTGCTCAGGATCCCGGAAATCACCCCCGAGGCATATTCATAAGGCATCTTCTCCCCGGAGAGACAATATTCTGAGATATGGAGAAGATAGGTAGAGCCGCCGTAGGCTGTTTCGAAATCCTTCGTCGACTGAAGAAAGGCATCGGCATCGAAAAAGCGATACGGAATCTGTTCAGCCACATCTTCCCAGTCAATCCATCTATCCATGAAATATTCATATCGGGAAGCGTTTCTCAAGCCATATTTCTCGATATTGTCGACCGCGTCGCCGTTTGGAGATTTCATCCAGCGCCTGAGGTCGGACAGGCGTTCATCCTTGTCGGGAACCTTTACAAAAATACCTTTCACTATCGGAGCCGGCAGTTTCATCTCCTCGACATGAGAAATATAATATTTTTTTATTTCCTCTTCATCGACATCGTTCCTTTTATCCGTCATGGATGTCAGATAGCTGTCTACGATAAGGTCGTTGCGGTAATCCTCAACCATCCGGTCGATCCTCTCCTTGTCATAAAGATTGCTCGACGCGACTTCCGACAGGACCATATTCCTGACCCAGCGGTCGACCACCGTATGAAACAACGCAGTGCTGTCTTTTTCCGAAAGACCTCTCGGTATCATCCTGACAACATCACTGACAGTCAAAGCGGAGTCTCCTGCAATCACAAGAATCTCCTCAGTTTTATCGATACTCTTCCTGTCCTTGCGACAAGATACGCATCCGATCAACAAAGCAAGCGCAAATATGGAAAAATTCTTATACACTTTCTTTATTTTAAGTCACAAATTTAAGTAAAATTCCCTTAAAATAAAAGTGTAAAGACATATACGCCGGCATTTTCATTCCTATTATCAGCCATCCTCAAAAAAATGTTAACATCGAGTATTGTCTCTCAATAAAGACGTCGGAAGCCCTTTAAAGAGCTGATTCGCCCAATCTGCTGATTAGAAGAAAATAATAAATGTTCCTAAAATCTGTATTCGCTAAAAAACCAAAATGCAGCCGAATAGCTGCATAATGATTTTTTAACATACGTTTTTCGCTATAATCAGACGGAATCCAATACTAATTTCCCATTTCGGAAAGGAATTTCACTCTGACAAGACGAATGTTGTCTTCATCATATTCATCTCCGAGTTCCTGGATGGCGGCCTCAAGGTCATCCTCCTCGCATTCCTTGAAATAATCGATTATATCCTGTTCCTGCTCTTCATCAAGTATTTCATTGATAAAGTATTCTATATCTATTTTCGTTCCGGCCTCCACGATAGATTCGAGCTCGTCGAGCAATTCGGAAAACTCGAGGCCCTTGCTTTCGGCAATCTCGTCGAGATCTATCTTCCGGTCGATAGCCTGAATGATCGACACCTTAAGGTTGTTTTTCTTGGGAACTGACCTGACTCTGATGTCTTCAGGACGGATAATCTCGTTTTCCTTAACATGTTCGCGAATCACATCGAGAAACTCCTTGCCGAAACGTTTTGCCTTGCCTGTGCCGACACCCGGAATGTTAAGCAACTCCTCTTCGGTTACAGGATAGGTAGTGGCCATAGCCTCAAGCGATGGATCCTGGAAAATTACGTAGGGGGGTAATTCCAGTTTACGCGCCACTGATTTTCTTAGATTCTTCAAGATTGCGTAGAGCTCAGGATCTGCCACAGACGAGGCTCCTCCTTTAATAACCGGTTCTATGTCGGTTTCTGAATAATCAATATCTTCCACGATTTTAAATGATGTAGGACAATTTATGAACTGACGTCCCTGGCCGGTCAGCTTAAGGGTTCCATAATTTTCGAGGTCTCTCGACAAATATCCGCCCACAACGGCCTGTCGCAAGAGCGTGGTCGCATATTTCTCTCCTTCTTTCTCCAGGGAACCGAAGGATTCTACCTCTTCATGATGATTTGACTTTATTTCATCGGTTTTTCTGCCGATGAGCATGTTGATTATATATTCGGGTTTATGCTTTTCCTTAACATCCCTTACGGTCTCAAGAGCCATCACCAGATCTTCGGTAGCCTCGATCCGTTTGCGCGGGTTAAGGCAGTTGTCGCAGTTTCCGCAGTTGTCATTCTCGTAACGCTCTCCGAAATAATGGAGGAGTATCCTGCGGCGGCATAACGATGATTCGGCATAGTTGGCTGTTTCCTGAAGCAACTGGCGTCCTATCTCCTGCTCGGTTGCAGTCTTGCTCTGCATAAGCTTGTCGAGTTTCTGCAGGTCCTTGTAGGAATAGAACGTGATGCAGTTTCCCTTGCCGCCGTCCCTGCCGGCGCGACCAGTCTCCTGATAATACCCTTCGAGGCTCTTGGGGATGTCATAATGGATCACGAATCTCACGTCGGGTTTATCGATTCCCATACCGAAGGCGATCGTAGCCACGATCACATCCACTTTTTCCTGGAGGAAGGCGTCCTGGTTCTCGGAGCGGGTCTGCCCGTCCATGCCGGCATGATACGGCAAAGCCCGGATTCCGTTGATTTTCAAGGTCTCGGCAAGCTCCTCAACCTTCTTGCGGCTCAGACAATAGATGATTCCGCTTTCGCCGGAATGATTCTTTATGTATCGGATTATGTCGCGGTCAACATCCTTTGTCTTCGGTCTCACCTCGTAATAGAGATTCTCTCTGTTGAAGCTCGACTTATAGACGACGGCGTCAAGGATTCCGAGATTTTTCTGAATGTCGTGCTGAACCTTCGGGGTGGCCGTAGCGGTGAGGGCAATCACGGGATAGCGTCCGATCTCCGCTATCAGGGGACGGATCTTGCGGTATTCAGGACGGAAATCATGTCCCCATTCAGAAATACAGTGAGCCTCGTCGATAGCGAAAAAAGATATGTTTATCGACTTGAGAAACTCGATGTTGGCCTCTTTGGAGAGCGACTCCGGAGCCACATACAGGAGTTTGGTCTTTCCCGACCTTACATCCTTTTTGACAGCCTCGGCGGCATTCCTGGTCAAGGAAGAATTGAGGAAATGGGCAATACCCTCCTCTTCTCCGTAATGTCTCACGGCATCCACCTGATTCTTCATCAAGGCGATCAATGGCGAAATAACGACAGCCGTCCCTTCCGACATCAATGCCGGAAGCTGATAGCACAACGATTTTCCTCCGCCGGTTGGCATAAGGACAAACACATCTTTTCCGTCAAGAAGAGAGGAGATGATCTGAAGCTGGTCCCCTTTGAAGGAGTCAAATCCGAAGTGGTATTTTAACGATTCATAAATTTCGACACTCGTTGCCATGAGAAGAAAAGGATTTAATAGCGTTTTAACGCTGTTATTGTATAGAGAGTATTCAGCAAGCCTAAAGGCGCGAATGCTCTAATACAAAATTAAAATTTTTTTTGATATCTGCCAAATAGATATTTCATATTAATCTATAAAATCCCTTTATTAGGCGTAATATCAAGGCCGGCGGCTTCGACA
>CAJTYD010000035.1:0-14439 GCA_910583775.1 uncultured Muribaculaceae bacterium
CTCTTGCATAATCGGGAGGATTTGGTTAACTTTGACCGAGTCCTTGGAATTAGTAATTTTCATGTGAAAAAGCGGCTAAACTTTTCCTTTAAATTACTAATTTTCAGGGACCTTTGCAAATATAATTACCTAAAATTTAACTGTTTAACAGCATGATTTCAATTTTTGTCATGTACTAAAGTCACAAATAATAACATTTCAAGTCTATATATTGAAGCAAACAAAAGTTTTAACAATGAAAGCAAGAACAACTTTATTTATCGCTTCCCTCTGCATGGCATCCACATGCCTGTTTGCACAGGAACATCTGAAGAGTCTTGACGCCAAAGGAATCGACAATACTATTCCTGCAAAGAAAGACTTCTACAGCCATGTCAACAAAAAATGGATGGATTCTCATCCTCTTACCGCGGAGTATTCCCGCTACGGACAGTTCAACATTCTCAATGACTCTTCTGAAAACAGAGTCAAGAGAATCGTTACAGGATTGGCCGCCAGGAATCCGCAGAAAGGAACGAACGCATATAAGATCGCCACATTGTATGAGACAGGCATGGATTCGGTAAGAAGGAATAAGCTTGGGGCCTCTCCCATCAAGGCAGATCTCTCTAAAATCGAAAATACCCCTGCTGAAGGGATGACCGACCTCTTCCTCTGGATGCTTAAGAACTACGGCTCGCCGCTTATCAGCGCTGGCCCGCAGGAGGATCTTGCCAACAGTCAGGTTTACGCAATGTATGTCGGGGGAGCCGGACTCGGCCTGGGCGACCGCGACTACTACCTGAAAGATGACAAACGCAACAAAGAGGTAAGGGCGGCATATCAGAAACTGATCGAAAGCCAGATGAAGCTTGCCGGCTACTCTTCAAAAGATTCGAAAAGAATCGCCAGGAATGTCCTCAAGATCGAGACATTGATCGCAGATTCGACCTGGACAAGAGAGGAAAGCCGCAACATTCCGGCCATGTATAATCCCCGTTCGATCAAGCAGCTTAAGGAATCATATCCTAATCTTCCCTGGGACCGTCTGTTTATCGAGACAATGGGAATCCAGACTCCCGAACAGGTGATCGTCACCAATCCCAACACGGTTAAACAGGGCGACAACCTGATGAAGTCGCTCACAGACCGTGAGAAAAAGGACCTTTACCTCTGGGAATATGTTTCCGGCGCATCTCCCTATCTGAGCGATGCTTTCTCCGACGCCGCCTTTGAGTTCAACAAGGTGATGAGCGGTGTTCAGGAGCAGCGTCCCCGCTGGAAGAAAGCTCTCGGTATCACCGAGGGTATCATGGGCGAGGGAATCGGCGAACTTTATGTTGCCGAGTATTTCCCCGAAAGCTCCAAGAAATATATGGAAGGCCTTGTAGAGAATCTTCGAAACGCGCTTGGCAAACATATCATCAATCTTCCATGGATGAGCGACGACACCAAAGTGCAGGCAATGAAGAAACTCAACTCGATCACTGTGAAGATAGGCTATCCCGACAAATGGAAAGACTATTCCAAACTCACGGTAGATCCCTCTCTCTCTTATTGGGAGAATGTCCACAACGCACAGATGTGGGCCCAGGAACGCTATCTTGAGAAATGGGGCAAGCCTGTCGACCGCACTGAATGGGGAATGACTCCTCAGACAATCAATGCCTACTACAACCCGCTCAACAACGAGATCGTGTTCCCGGCAGGCATCCTGCAGGCTCCTTTCTTTGATCCGGCATCGAGCGACGCCGAGAATTACGGCGGCATCGGCGTTGTGATCGGCCATGAGCTCACCCACGGATTCGATGACCAGGGCCGTAACTTCGACGCCAACGGAAACATGGCCAACTGGTGGACTGCGAAAGACGCCGAGGAATTCCAGAAACTGACAAACGGTCTGGTGGAGCAATACGGCGCCGTGGAAGTTCTTCCCGGACTTCAGGCCAACGGTGAATACACACTCGGCGAGAACATCGCCGACCAGGGTGGCCTCCGCATCGCCATGACAGCGTTCCTCGACTCGCAGAAGAAAAAAGGCGTTGACGTGACATCCGAAAGCGCGAAGATCGACGGTTTCGATCCCATTCAGGTATTCTATCTGAATTTCGCCAATCTCTGGGCAAACAACATCCGTGATGAGGAAATCCGTCGCCTCACGGCCGGAGACGTCCATTCTCTGGGCATCAACCGGGTGAATGTCTCGCTCAAGAATCTCGCACCCTTCTTCAAGGCATTCGGCATTGTCGAGGGAGACCCCATGTTCAGACCTGAGTCTGAAAGGGTTATTATCTGGTAAACCAATCATTCAATAATCCGGGCGACCGGGAATTCCCGGTCGCCCATCCATAAACTCCTGTAATATGAAAACTATAAGTAAGCACTCACTGCTCTCGGTTTTTGCAGTGCTTCTTGTCTCCGCATGTGCCATGACATCCCGGGCATACGGCAGAAACACTATCACGGCAAACGGAAAGACCGTTGAAAAAAACTATAGCAAGATTTTCCCCGATCTCTCGGATATAAGAGAGATATATCTGAACGGAATGGCAGACGTCAGGTTCACCCAGGGGCCGAGAACATCAATCACTGCCAAAGGCTCCTCAAACGTGATTGAATTCCTTCATATCAGACAAAAAGGGAAAACGCTTACATTCTCTGAAAAGGGATTACAGGAAAAAGGCATCAACCTGCGGGAATATGATGTTGTGGTCTATGTCACCCTTCCGACTCTCGACAAGGTTTCACTGAGCGGTACCGGTGATTTCAGCTTTACCAACACATTTCAGGGAAACAGACTGGAACTCGTTCTCAACGGAACCGGCGACATCTCCCTTCCTAATTTTAAGTCAGGTGATCTAAATGTCGTCATCGGAGGCACCGGCGACATAAAATGTTCCGGCATGACAGGTGAAGCCACCCTTTCAGTGAGAGGTACGGGCGACATCGATGCCAGCATCAAGGGGCTGAGCAGTGTCTATGCCTCGGTTTCCGGCACCGGCGACATCAATCTTTCGGGAGATACCTATTCGGCAAAATACACCTCCTCCGGCACCGGAGATATCTACGCAAGAAAAATGATAGCTCATGACGTCAATGCCTCTGCCAGCGGCACCGGCGACATCACCTGCTATGCCTCCGACTCCTTCACCGGCTACAACACGACCATGACGTCGATCACTTGCTACGGCAACCCGCAGGAACGGAATCTGAAGTCGGACAAATATTCCTTCCCGAGCGGATCGGGGAACAGTGCGCGCATTTCCCCCAAGACCAGAAAGAATATCCGCAAGCAGGCAGAATATGCACGCCAGCAGGCAGAATATGCGCGTCGGCAGGCGGAATTCGCACGCCAACAGGCAGAGTTTGCACGCAAACAGGCGGATTTCCAGCGCCGGCAGGCTGAATTTGAGCGAAAAAAGAGGGAGGCATACGATGATAGCGAAATGGCCATTGCAATGAAAACAGCCGACCAAGCCATTAAGAGAGCCCGCAAAGCAGGCGTAAAGGGGGAACTTTATACCGACATAAATACGAATGTCAACGAGGTTATCATAATGGACAAAAATGGGAAAGAGGTTTCCAGGTCTTATTACACCTACCCTACTAAATCAAAATCGTCTTCCTACTCTTCATCCTCCTCATCCAGGTCAAAGTCGAAATCAAAGACGAAATCAAAGACAAGGAAAAAGACCATTAACGGAAACGAGATCGTTCAAACCCGGACCGTCGTTCACGATGACGGGAGCGTAACGACGACTTACACCGACAGCAAGGGCAACGAATATGTTGAATTTACTCCTGCAGGGGAATAAGCGAGCCGAATTTACCGATAAGAGAGCCGAAAAATAACCGATAAAAGAACGGGCCTACGGAAAAATCCGTAGGTCCGTTCTATTTATTTTTGAATTCCGCGGTATTCGCAGAAACAAATGGGTTTCTAAATTATTTGAAAAGATACTGCGAGGAAATCGACTGGTTGTTGTGGATTCTTCTGATTGTGTCGGCGAAGAGTTTAGCAACAGGAAGGATTGTAGCTTTCGGATTCTCCTTGATATAAGGAATGGAATCGGTGAAGATAATCTCCTCAAGGCCGCAGTTCTTGACATTTTCAGTAGCGGGATCGCTCATCACGGGATGGCTGCAGAGGGCCCTGACAGATTTTGCGCCGTAAGTCAGAAGAAGATCACTTGCCTTTGTGATTGTGCCGGCTGTATCGACTATATCGTCGATCAGGACCACATTCTTGTCGGCTACATCACCGATAACGGTCATTTTGTCGACAACGTTCGCTTTTGCACGCTGTTTGTGGCAAAGCACCAGAGGCACATCGAAATACTTGGCATAGGAATTAGCTCGTTTAGCACCGCCGACATCGGGAGAGGCGATTACCATATCCTTGAGGTGCAGGCTTTCGAGATAAGGAATGAAGATAGATGATGCATAAAGGTGATCAACCGGAACATCAAAGAAGCCCTGGATCTGGTCGGCGTGAAGGTCCATGGTGATCAATCTGTCGATACCGGCAACACTGAGGAGGTCGGCGACGAGTTTGGCAGCAATAGAGACGCGCGGCTTATCCTTGCGGTCCTGGCGTGCCCATCCAAAATAAGGAACAACTGCGATGATCGAGGCGGCGGAAGCACGTTTGGCGGCATCTATCATAAGCAGAAGCTCCATGAGATTGTCGCTGTTCGGAAAAGTTGACTGAACAAGATAAACCTCGCTTCCTCGGATGGATTCCTCGAATGAAACTTCAAATTCTCCGTCGGCAAAACGCTCCCTGTTCATTTTACCGAGTTCAATACCAAGTTCTTTGCATATCGACTCTCCTAAATATTTTGATGAAGTGCCGGCAAAAACTTTAATTGGAGGTAGACTATTACTCATTGGTTGGTTGATTTGAGATTATAAGCAGTGAATCGTATACGACTCATTACTTCCGCAAAATTATAACTTATTTTTCAAAAATGTAAAAGAAATTTTATTTATTCTTTAAAACTCCCCTATTTTTTCTTTCTGAGGGGAAGGATCAGTGAGTCGTAGGCGCCGATGTGCAATTTAATGTCATCGGTCCGCGATACGATGAATGTATGGGAATTCTCCCAAAGAAGGTCTTTTGTTGTCTGTTCGCACTCCTCGAGTCCGGCGAGATCTATGGCCAGGTCAGGCAGCTTCACCGACAGATCGTATTCCTTAGAATCGAAATTGGCGATGATCAGCAATGCCTCGGCGTCGCAATGGCGGATAAAGGCATACTGCCGATGGGGATTGAACGCCGGATTCCTCAGATTGACATACATAAGGTCGAAAAACGCTCCCTCCCTTATCGCCTTCCTAAGGTTGCAGAGATTCAGACATTTCTTATACATCGCACGAAGCCATTTCTCCTGTTTTGAAAGCTTCGAAACGGAGCATTTTCCTCCGTCATACCATCTTCTCAGCGTGGAATAGCTCCAGTAATCGAAAATCGTCGAACGGTCGTTGTCGCCGGCGAAACCTTCATTGTCTCTTGCCATCTCACCCAATTCCTGACCATAATATATCATGAACGGGCCTTTCGACATCATCGAGCTCACAACAAGAGAAGGGACAACCTTCGCAGGATCTCCTGCGTAGGCCCTGGAGGCAAACCTGACTTCATCATGGTTTTCGAGGAAATTAAGCATGCTGTCGCCTATTCCGTCAACCCGCTGCCAGCAGGAGGTGAGCTGTGCGGCCGAGACGTTGTGTTTCTCAATGCCTACAAGCGTATCATAGAGATTGACTTTGTCATAAAGATAGTCGAAATGACAGTAATCAAGGAATGTGCGGTAAAGATTCGTGTCATATATCTCGCCGATGAATATCATGTCGGGATAATCCTTCTTCACCTGAGGAATGGCCCAGTGCCAGAATTCGACAGGCACCATAAATACCATGTCGCAACGGAAACCGTCTATTCCTTTCGAGGCCCAGAACCTGAGGATATGAAGCATCTTCAGCCAGGTGTCGGGAACGGGATCGAAGCGGCGGGAATGATCTCCCGGATCGTAGCCGTAATTCAGTTTCACCGTCTCATACCAGTCGTTACGGCCGCAGAATGCCGTGAAACAGTCGTTGCCGGTAGCTTTAGCCGGAAACTCGACGTATGGTATGCTTCCTTCCTCGTCCAACGGGAAATCAGGCGAGAACTGCTGGTTGACTATATAATAGTAGTTATTGGAGGGAGAAAAAAACTTGCTGTAGTCATCCTCTGAGCCGAAATCCTTGATCCCCAAGGGAGCATTGTCGGAATGATAAACCCTCGCCGTGTGATTGGGAACGAAATCTATAATAACCTTCATCCCTTCGTTGTGAATTCTTTTCACAAGACTGAGAAACTCGTCCATTCTCTTGTCGAGATTCTCGGCGAGTGACGGGGCTACGTCATAATAATCCTTGATGGCGTATGGAGATCCAGCCTCACCCTTTACAACATTGGGATTGTCGGCGGGGATGTCGCCGAATGCCGTTTTGGTAGCCATTTCTATCAGGCCGGTGAGCCAGATGCAGTTAACACCTAATTCTGAAAGAGATTTAATCACTTTGTTAGTGATCTGGTTTAGCTTGCCACTGCCGTTCTGCTCGTATGTGCCTCCGGGCACGCAGTTGGCGTTCATATTGGTGAATACCCGTGGAAAAGTCTGGTAGATTATCAGTTTCCGGTTATTATCCATTTTAATTATAAGATTACGATTATATTACACTATGTTTTAAGGTTTAATATTTTCAAGAATCCTGCAGGCTGCCTCATAGCCGAGATTGACGTTCTTTCGAAGGTTCGACATATCGAAAGTCTTACTTCTGGAAATTGTATCAGACATTATCGTATAGTCGCAAAGATTCATATCCTGCAACACATTCGCCTTGGCCATAAGCTGATAAGAACGCATCGCTATGTCGAGGATTGAATGGCGGTAAGTATAGTCTCTTCCCAGCGGGCTGCAGTTGCTGCCGAAAAGCACCTTGCAGTAATCACGTATCGCCCAGGCAGGGAGATTACGCAACACACCGCCGTCAACATAATTGACACCGTTTATCCTAATAGGCTGAAACACGATAGGAATGCTGCATGACGCCATCACACGAGGCACTATCTCTCCTTTACACCAGCCTACCGAAGAACCCTTGTCGAAATTCGTGGCGCAGACTACGGTGGGAATATTAAGGTCCTCAAGATTCTTCACAGGCAGCCAGCTGTCAAGCAAAGAAGCGAATCGGTCGAGTTTCAGAAATCCCTGTCTGGGGATGGTCCATTCGGTGTAATCGGTAAACTTTGAGGAAAACGAAAAACACTCTATCATATCGTTCGGAGTGAGACCGGACGCATACAACACAGCTGCGATCGATCCTGCTGACACACCCGACAGGATCTGTGGCTTTATTCCGTATTTCTCAAATGCCGTAAGGACTCCTATATGAAAGAATCCTCTTGCTCCTCCCCCTCCGAATGCGATTCCATAGCGCGGAACTTTCCGTATCCCTATCATCTCGAGGATACCCTCCACGCTTATTGAAACCTTTTTATCCAAAATTCCCATAATCCTCTTATTTGCTTTTATTCGAAACCTTCACCGAATCGGGATTCTGTTTCACTGTCTCCTCCTTATTAACATCTTTCCTCCTTTTTTTTCTTTTCAGGAAGGAGAAAGGATTATTGAAATCGTGGCGATATATCACGCCTATTCCCTGAGTAGTGAGCGAAGACTTCAGATAATAGTTCTGATCGTTGAAATGGTTATATGCCTTCAGACGCAGATCGCCGTTCTTCGACAAAAGATACTCGATGTCGAAATCTCCTACAAAAGTCGTCGTGGATGTCGTGCGGTCTCTGTAGCCGAAGTTTCCGTTGATAAGCAAACGGTTGTTGAGCAGCCGGGAGGAAAGGGCAAGGTCTACTTCCATATCGGAAAAATCGCCCTTATCGCTTCTGAACGACGGAGCCACGGTCAGTTTGTCAGTCAGCTGGCCTACGATATTAGTAAGCTGGGAAGACAAAGTCGATGAAGCTACCGATGCGAGTTCGTTTCCACTTCCCGATGTATTCATGTATTCAGGGGTATAGAATCGGTTGAGAGCCAGAAGATAGATGATCTGACGGTTAAGCATGTCATCGGTAGAGATGATGCTCTTCACCTTCCGCTCCACATCGCTGGTGAGTGTGGGGAGCGATATGTCAAAAGAAATCTCCGGGCTGCGCATGTCGCCGTTGACCTGAAGAATGGCGTCGACGGGAACATTAGTCCGGTTGAGATCCCGGTCGGTAGAGAAACTCTTGTCGAGGTCCGAAAGATTCGTATTCACACGGTATGCCGCCTTGATGTCGAGGATTCCCTGGAGAGGATCTCCGTTAAACGAAATCGAACTTCCCGAATTGATCTTGAAATCACGCAGGATCAGATCCTGCAGACTGAAGTTGTAGTTGCCCTCGTCGAGAGTATATTTGCCATAAACCATCATCTCGTCGGAATCAGTGTCGTAGGCTACCTGCAGCGGGCCGCTTCCATATGCCACGATCTTGTCGCCCGCTACAGGATCCATCACGATCACTACCTTTGTGGCCTTCGTGATGTCTCCACGAAGATTCATGGTGAACAGAGTTGGCTTCTCGATAATCGGTGCCTGGACTTTTTTCTTGATTTCCTCAAGATCGACTTCTCCCTCAATCTCCTCAAGCTTTTCTTTCCTTTTATCACTGAAAGTCAGGAATGTGTAATCAGCGGCTGTCTGAGTCTCACTGAGCACGAAAGTGAATGTGGAGTTGGCAGCCGTCGAGACATCCATCTGGAGGCTTACCAGACCGGGACGTCCCCTGAGGACACCGTTGCCGTTCACGAAAATAGTTCCATACCAGTCAGGATTGATTTTCGGATTGGTATCGAAGGCCAGAAGATTGCGGGCTCCGTTTATCTTGAACTCAAATTCAGGACGATGGAAATAATCATGCTTCAGATAACCTCCGAAATTGGCGGTATGTCCGAATTTATCATGAAGCGTGAACGAAGGTATATTAATCAGGCCGGAAGTCATGATCACGGAATCGCTGCCATGATAGTAGACGTTTGTCTGGTCAACCTTTATGCTTATCGAATCGGCGTATATATTTCCGACAAGATCGATGTCCTTGAAGGTTCCGTAGAGTTTGGCCCTGCCGGAAGCCCTTCCCCCTACATCCGAAGTGAAACCGGACATAAACGGTTTCAGAAAACCGATATTCACCTTGTCGGCATCCATTATGAACGAGAGGGAATCACGCGTCACATAGACTCCTCCATAAACTTTCGCGCCTTTTCCGTCGCGTTCCCTTATGTCGGCGTTAATCGCCACCATTTTCTTCTCACTATCCCAATGGCTTTCGAGATTGCCGTCGCCGAGAATAGAGCCATTATAACTCATATCCTTGATAAAAAGATGATTGGTCTTCAGGACGGGGATTTTTGAGAATAGATTCGATGCCGAGAACTCCCCCGTAGCGAATCCGCCGAACGTGACATAATTTATGTTAAGCGTGTTGAAAATATACGAAAGGTCGATGTCGGCAAGCGACACCTTGATCTCGTCATACTTCGAGGAGGAAGCAGTCCCCTCGATATCTACAAACTGATCGTTATGCCAGATCCTGAGGTCTCTGACATCGGCGACATTATTCATGTATGAAACCGACGCTTTGTCAATTTTCCACTCCGCGCCGTTTATCTTGAAAGTAGAGGGAAGTATGGTCAGCGCTATGTCAGGAGTCTTACTGAAAGGATTTCTGGTTATTGTAGAAGTCAGATCCACTTTCCCTACAGCGCTCTTGTCCTTGACAAGCTGCCATGCAACATCGGTCGTAACATTGTTGTTGAAAGCGTTAAGCTTGATCTTGACATCGGCGTCGTCATTCTTAACCGGCATATTGAGAAGAAGATCAGCATTTATTCCAAAGGCCGCGCCAAGATTCCCCTTAAGGCTTACGTTCCTGATGACTTTTGATTTCCCCTGTAATAGAAAAGGAGCTTCGACATTTATACGCCCTTTTGAATCCTCGATATTGAGATTCCCTGAAATCTCCACATCTGCAAGAGGCTTGAACGGCACACTGAAGAACGAGAAAACCTCATCATCTGGTAAAATCCTGAAATTCCATGAAGCGGATTTAGGTTCAGATCCAGGGGAAACTTCATGAGGCAGAGATACTCCCGGGAAAACAGGATTTACAGGTCTTAATAAATTTGCAGGCTTATCGAAACTATGGATCTTCTGGGTCTGTCTTGATGCCACCAGATCCGGAATAGCGGAATGCACCGCTTCCGTCACCGATGCCACAAGATCCTTAAATCTGAAATTGCCCTCAAGCGACCCTCTCAGAAAATCGCTGTCAATGATATATTTCTTTATGTTTTGTTCATTTTCAGAACGGACTTCGATCTTTCGGATATTCATACCCTTTGATTCTTCCGAAAGGAAAGAAAGCGATTCAGCGCGCGCGAATCCTGTTACATTGTCAATATTATTACCTTTCAGACTTGCTTCAGCCTTACCGGAAAAGATATATCCGCGATATTTCGCAGGAATATTGAAAATCGAGGGATTAAACCTGCGGATGTCGGCAAATGCATAAAGTTCCGACTTATCGGCAGCTAACAGAATATCAGCAGTAGAGGTAAGAGATATTTCTTTATCGTCCATATCGACCTCGGCATGAAGATCCTTACCTTTCTTATTGGCCTTTGCCACCAGATTCTGCAGACGATAGCCATTGAAATCCACATATTCTATATCAACCTCGGCATCGCCGTCAATCTCCTTTCCAGACACCCTTATCTCGGCATTGCCGGAGAAAGAGGCGGAGCCGAGCTTGCCGTTTCCCGTTACCGACTGCAGATCAAGTTCTTCAGCCGAAAGATCAAGATCTGCGAGAAAATTTCTGGAATCGCTCCAGTTAAGATCTGAAACTACCGATAATTTTCCGGCATCGGTCTTTACCATAGCCTCGACCTCTCCGTTTTTATTAAAGAACGAGACAGCGCCCTCGGCCGAGACCTCGATCCGGCCAAGTCCCGCGATTTTTTGAGAGATACTCTCTCCGGGCAGCTTTGTAGAAAATGTCGATATGAGATCGTTGACATAACTTCCTTTTGTAAGCAGAGAAAACGACTCGAGCGAGATCTCTCTTTCCTTTGTGTCGGTCACATTCGAGATCTCAGATTCTAAACCTAACGATAAATTATTGTCATCATCCCTAAGCAACAGATTGTTAAGTTTAATCGACGTTAGATTTCCCGAAAGAGACAAGTCAAGAACGAAAGTATTTTTTAATCGGCCTAAGACCGGCAGGAATGCCTTGAAATCCTCCGGAGTTATCCTGTTGCCTACAAGCTCGATATTATGATTACCCACCGACAGGGCCTCTTTAATTTCCCTGAATGAACTGAAGCTGAAAGAGATATCTGACGGGCGAATCTCGGTATCAGGTAATTTTATGACAAGATTCCGGGTGGATATGGACCGAGGGGTTATATGCGTGAGAAGAGACAGTTTCTCGAGAGTAAAGCCGGATTTTTCGACAAATGAAAGTCTTCGGATATCAATCAGGAAATCATCGTTTTTTATTTGAGGCAATGTAATGTCAGCTTTCAGATCATTTATTTTCAGGTGATTGAAATCCATTTTCTGCGGATTCCCGTCGGCCGGCACCCATCTTCTTGAAAAGCTGAGCGATGAGCGGCGTATTACGATGTTATGCAGTTTGAGGTCGAATTTTGTAGGAGGTTTGTTTTTGTCCTTGGGCTTGAAGGCATCGATAATAAACTGAATGTTAAGCGGATCGTTCTTCTTCTGCTGCCAGACGTTTCCGTCGAGTCCGATAATCTCGGCGTATGTTATCTCTATTTTCTTGTCGTAGATAAGCCGCCAGAGATGGATTCCGGCGCCGAGAGTCTCTATGGAGATGCATTTCTCCTTTTTAGGAGTGTATATTACTACATCCGACAGGCGGACCTCGTTGAATGGATGAATATCAAGGCTGCCTATCTTCACGTCGCTTTTAAGATATGTCGAAACGGCTTTCTCGGCTTTCTTCCTGACTACATTCTGCACGGATGGAATCGAGAGGAGCAGGTATATGCCTACATATAAAAATGCCACTATCATTATAGAGGCAAACAATATACTCCTGATTATCCTATAGCTATTTTTCCAGCCTGACATATTGCAAAATTAATAAAATTCGACAATACCGTCAAGAATTTGGCCGTTTGTGATTCGAATGTGTTTCGATTTAACATTTAAATCTTCATATTGGGCCCATTTGTTTTGTTGTTAAAACGATTTTATTTAATTTTGTGAATGGAGTTTTCAGATTTGTGAATGGAGAATTCATAGACGATACGCTCCGTTTGATTAATCATAACGACTCAAGGATGAGTGTAACAATACTTGGAATAGAATCATCATGCGACGACACATCGGCCGCAGTGATAACCGACGGTCTGTTGCGCAGCAACGTCATAGCGAGCCAGAAAGTCCACGAGGCATACGGCGGGGTGGTCCCCGAACTCGCCTCCAGAGCCCATCAGCAGAATATCGTGCCAGTTGTTTCCGAGGCAATCCGGCAGGCGGGAATCGACAGGTCGGAGATATCAGCCATCGCCTATACCCGCGGTCCCGGTCTTCTTGGCTCGCTGCTCGTGGGAACATCTTTCGCCAAAGGAATGGCGATAGGTCTTGACATACCTCTTGTCGACGTCAATCATCTCCAGGCTCATGTCCTTTCGCATTTCATCAAAGTAAATGAAGACGACAGATCGCCCGAATTTCCTTTCCTTTGCCTTCTGATTTCGGGAGGCAATTCACAGATAATATATGTGAAGGAAATGAACGACATGCAGATTCTCGGAAAGACGATCGACGATGCGGCCGGAGAGGCATTCGACAAATGCGCCAAAGTGATGGGCCTCCCCTATCCCGGCGGCCCCCATATCGACAGACTCGCCAAAGAGGGCGATCCGTTGCGTTTCTCTTTCAGCAAGCCGCATATCCCCGGACTCGACTACTCTTTCAGCGGGCTCAAGACGTCGTTTCTTTATACGCTCAGGGATAATTTGAAAGAGGATCCGGATTTCGTCAAGAACAACATTTCCGACCTTTGTGCGTCGCTTCAGAAAACAATTATAGATATATTGCTTGTTAAATTAAAGGCGGCCATTAAAGAGACCGGTGTAAAGGATGTGGCCATCGGAGGAGGCGTCTCGGCCAATTCCGGAGTAAGAGAGGCTGTTGAGAAACTATGCTCCGATATGGGAATCAGAGCGTGGATTCCGCCAAGATCATTCACCACCGACAACGCGGCCATGGTCGCAATCGCGGGATATTACAAATATCTCGACCATGAATACAGCAGTCTCGAACTGCCCCCGTTTGCAAGAGTAACAATATAGTTTCCACAATATGGAATATTCCAAAGCTATGGGAAAGGATAAGAAAACAAAGGAACAGGAACATCGGGAAACCCGTCATGTAGTGATTTACGGCTATACGAAAGAGGAACTGTCAAACCTCATGAAGCATTTCGAGGCTCAGCTTCCCGATTTTGTCAAGATAACGATCGACAACAGCAACCTTGTCACCAATATCACGCTCACCGGCGTGAACTCCGGGCTTGAGTTGCTCAGATTCCAGATGAACAAGTATCAGCAGAATCTTCACGACATATTTTCAGAAGAACTGGTCACGACCGAAGACAAATCTCCCGCGCAGGTGCTGGGAGAGCTTCTTCTTGAGCGGGAGCTTACGGTCTCGTCGGCCGAAAGCTGCACAGGAGGCAACATAGCCCATAAGATAGTTCAGATTCCCGGGAGCTCCGCATATTTCTTAGGGAGTGTTGTCAGCTACAGCAACGACGTGAAAGCCGACATTCTCGGAGTGTCACGCAGCGACATCGACAGACACGGCGCCGTTTCGCGCGAGGTGGCCGAACAGATGGCCCGCGGCGTAAAGAAAATCATGAGGTCGAACTGCGCGATAGCCACAACCGGTATCGCCGGGCCCGAGGGAGGCTCGAGATTCAAGCCTGTGGGCACGGTATGGTTCGCCGTGATGTATAACGACAGGATCGTGAGCGAATGCATAAAGTTCGAAGGCGACAGGAATACTGTCATCGAAAGCGCAACCAACCACGGGCTCGTGATGCTTATAAACATTCTCCGCAACAATTATACTGTTCAGGAGGAAATAAATGATGAATAATTTCAAATTTGCAAATAATTGAGGATTAAACCAATAGTTAAATTTGCGCAAAAAAGGCTAAAAATTTTCGAGATTTTTTTGCTCAAAGATTTGCAGGATTCAAAAAAAGGTTATAACTTTGCATCGCAATTCGGGAAAGCAACCTCCCCCCGAGCCAACAAATGCGAAAATAGCTCAGTTGGTAGAGCACGACCTTGCCAAGGTCGGGGTCGC